>JAFGOR010000232.1 GCA_016926375.1 Bacteroidales bacterium | reverse complement strand
TTGAAACCAAACAGTTTGAAATTGTTTGATAGGGCTTGCCTGCCTGGCTTGGGCTATGCGTTGGCAGGCAGGTTTGATAGAGTTTGAATTTGTTTGAGATTGTTTGATAAAGTTTGATAAAGTTTGATGAGGTTTGATAGAGTTTGATAAGGTTTGATAGGGTTTGAGATTGTTTGATGAGGTTTGATAGAGTTTCAAACATAATCAAACTTCCCCTTCAAACGCGAAGCCTCACTGGGTTCAGGAAAAACTACCAGATTGAATTTTTATAATTCTTTCTAATGATTTGATCTTTACTGATTAATAAGGAATTATTGATGCAGGCATCTGCAACTATCATCCGGTCAAACGGATCACGGGTGAAGTCCAAATGAATTGCCCGGTTTACTATTCTTTCAATGCTATTATCGCTATAAACTAATCCAATTTCCTCCATCAGCGATTCAATAATGCTATCAGGCTTTTGATTGATTCTGCCGATTTCATTCAAATATTGCATTTCCAGTCTTACCATATGTGAGATACAAACCTGTTCATCATTGATAAGCTTTAGAACCTTTGGCCTAAAGAGTTCAAGCTCTCCGGCGTATAACCATATTGCCACATGGGTATCAAGAAAGATCAGGCTTTCCATTCTTTATCCCAATTGTTGTTAATGAGTTCATCAGGTTTACAATTGAGAACATCCCTCTTTTTCAGGTTATCAAGTTTTGATTTTGAGGGTTCTATAATAATCTTAAGTACCTTATCCCTTCTTTTTACTTCTATTGGTTTTCCTGTTTGGATCACCTGGTCGAGTAAATTGTATAGGTTCTGCCTTAATTTTGAAGGAGTTATCATAATTCAGCTATTTGGTTCAAATATACTAAAAACGTACCATATTTTATGAATAAAACGTACGTTTGATTTTAATATTTGCCAAATAGGTGTGTTTGACCGGATGTTATTTCAATATTTTTTCTGAGTACCCTAATTTCAGGGCACAATTTTGATCGTTTTATCGGCGATCATTTCCTGTAACTCTTTCAATAAAGCTATTTCCTGGCGGTCGAGATGCCCGTCTTCGGTTGCCTGGTGAATAATCAGGTCGTATTCGGCTTTGGTGATTTTGTGATCTTCAATGGCATGTTCAATCACCTTTCTTAAATTTCCGGCTTCTGCGCTGAGTTTCATAGTTTGTTAAATTTAGCACTAAATTATAAACAATTTTTTAAACGCAATTGTTCGGTACTGTCTTTTATTTTTTGTTTGCCCTGGTTAACATCTGACTGCAAACGCTCCGGGAATTTCAAGGTTTTTCATTTGAATCATTGCAAACCTTTTGAATGCTTCCTATCTTTAGAGCCGGGAATATTTATACAATATGGCTTTAGGAATTCTGAAAAATATTGTCATCATTTTTGCTCTTTCTACTATTGTTAACTACCTGTTTACCAAAATAAAAGTTCCTACCATACTGGGCTACCTGCTTACAGGTGTTTTGGTAGGGCCTTCATTACTTGGCTTATTTAATTCGCCCCATGATATTGAGTTGATTGCTGAAATCGGGGTGGTGATGTTGCTTTTCAGTATTGGTCTTGAATTTTCGCTGAATCATTTGCTGAAAATCAGAAAGATCGTTTTTCTGGGGGGGTTCCTGCAACTTGTGCTTACCGTGTTGGTAACGCTTTTCATAGCCCGGGGCTACGACATTGACTGGAAAGGATCGTTGTTCCTTGGTTTTCTTACCGCGCTAAGCAGCACTGCTGTTGTGCTGAAGATCCTCCAGGGCAGGGCTGAGCTTACTTCCAATTACGGGCGCACGGTGCTGGGCATATTGATATTTCAGGATCTGGTACTGGTTCCCCTGCTTCTTTTTACCCCCATGCTTGGAGGACAGGTAACCGATACGGGACATCAGTTTCTCCTGCTCATATTCAAGGCAGTTTTCATCATCGGATTCATATATGTGGGCAACCGCTGGCTGATGCCCAAACTCCTGCATGCCATTGCCATGACCCGCAACCAGGAATTGTTCATGATGAGCATTCTGTTGATTTGTATGGCCGTTGCCCTGCTTACCTCTGAACTGGGCATGTCGCTGGCTTTCGGCGCCTTCCTGGCAGGACTCATGATTTCTGATACGCAATACAGCCATAATGCCTTCGGCAATCTGATTCCGCTGAAAGACCTGTTTGCCAGTTTCTTCTTTATATCCATTGGTATTCTGCTCGACCTGAATTTTGTTGCCGATCATGCCTGGTTGGTTTTACTTACCGTAATCGTAGTTGTTTTCTTCAAAGCATTGATGGCTTCAGGAACGGCTTTTCTGCTGGGTCATACTTTTAAGGGGACCATCATGGTTGGTTTTGCCCTGTGCCAGGTTGGGGAGTTTTCATTTATTCTGGCCAAAATGGGACTGGATTTTGAAATTATTTCTTCGTTTTATTACCAGCTTTTTCTGGCAACAGCAGTTATTACCATGGCCTTAACGCCAATGCTTATGGAGGTTTCAAGGCCTTTTTCGAACCTGCTGCTCCGATTGCCCCTGCCTGATAAGCTTGTAAACGGTATCTTCCCGCTTCCCCAGGTGGATATACCCGAACTGAAAAACCACCTGGTTTTTATTGGAAAAGACTCCCGTGCTTTGAATTTGTCGGTAATGGCCCGGAATCTGGATTTGGCCTATGTATCCATAGTATTCGATCCGGACGCGGCAAGAAAAAGGCAGTTGAAAGGAGAGACCGTGATTTATGGTGATGCTATGAATGAGCCGATATTATTGAGGGCGCATGTTGATAAAGCCGACATTGTGGTTATTTCAATCGGAAACCTGATCACCTCGATGGCCGTCATTGAAAAAGTCAGGAGCATCAACCCGCATGCCTACATCATTGTGAGGTCTAAAAAAGTTGAAGACATAGAAGATCTCTATAACATAGGCGCCAACAAAGTAATTCCCGAGGAATTTGAAACCTCTATTGAGCTTTTCGACCGGGTGCTCGCAAAGCTCTTGATTCCAAGAAGAGAAATAGAAACTGTTTTGGGCAGAATCAGGGATGACAATTACGGGATTTTCAGGGACAACGAAGTACGAACCGATCTTTCGGCACTCCGCACATTTGCCAGTTTTGAAATTTCGGCAGTAAGAATTGAAGCTGACTCCCGGGTTGTTGGCAAGAGCATTGTGGAACTGCAGTTACGTAATATTTACAGTGTTACCATTGCGGCCCTACTCAGAAAGAAAGAACTGCTGGACAATCCGGATCCGGAAACCATTTTTGAAACCGGAGACATCGTGTATTTGATGGGAAGGCCTGAGCAGATAGCCCGTGCCACTGAATTACTGGCAAAAAGCAGCAAACAGTCTGATGAATATGTGGAAACATAAACCGAAAAAGCCATGAAAGTTACCGTATGCCGGAAATCACATTTCAATGCAGCGCACAGGATTTACAATCCGAAGTGGGATGACCAAAGGAATGAGGAGGTATTCGGACTGTGCAGCCTGCCCAATTACCACGGTCATAATTACGACCTGATTGTGAAACTTACCGGAGAGGTTAATCCTGAAACCGGTTATGTGTTTGACATGAAAAAGCTGAAAGAAATTGTTGACGAACACATAGTCAACAGATATGACCACAAAAACCTGAATCTGGACGTGCCTGATTTCAGATTGGTTATTCCATCGGCTGAGAATATTGCCATTGCCATATGGAACATACTGCGTGAACAGATCAGCAGGGAATTTACCATCAGGGTGGTATTGTTTGAAACCGAAAGAAACTTTGTGGAGTATTCCGGCGATTAGCTGATGCCATGAAAATACTCCAATACCTCCAACAGGGTGTCATCTGGTTGATGATTCTGCCCATCCGGTTTTATAAGTATTCCATATCTCCGCTTCTCCCCAACAGTTGCAGACACATACCTACCTGTTCGGAATATGCTATTGAATCATTGAAAACACATGGCATTTTCCGCGGAAGTGCATTGGCAATCTGGAGGATTCTGCGCTGCAATCCTTGGGGCACAGAGGGATATGACCCCGTGCCTCCACCAAAAAAGAAACAGAAAACAGGACGCTAGTCTTTTTTACTGATGCACCCTTGGCGTGCCAGCACACACAGAATTGCCAGGAGCAGCAAACTGCTGGCCACAACAAAGAAATTTGCCTCATGCCTCACCCCAAGGAGGTTATTTTGCATGATGAGCGAAATGGTTCCGAGCAACAT
>JAFGOR010000231.1 GCA_016926375.1 Bacteroidales bacterium | reverse complement strand
AGCTCACAGCTCACAGCTCACAGCTCACAGCTCACAGCTCATAGCTCACAGCTCACAGCTCACAGCTCACAGCTCACAGCTCACAGCTTAAAGTCCTACCTCATCAGCCTGATATTGCCATAGCTCGAATTAATGGAAACTTCACCTTTGGGATTGGAATTAGCTCCAATCACTCCGTTCACCTTCATTTCGTTGTTTTCGTTAAAACGGTTCACGCGGGCATTTTCGGAAGGATAAGTGATGCTGCAATACTTTGAATATCCGTTGAGCCTGTATGAAGCACCCTGCACAATCCCCAGCCGGTAAGAGCCATAACTGTTGTTTACTTTAATGCCTGCAAATCCTTCAGTAATTTGGTTTACAGTTACATCAGTGTATTTTGTATCCAGTTGTAACTTACCGGTCAGACTTTCAATTGTGAAATGACCATAAGCAGCCGTAGAAACAAAGTTGGTCAAACTGCCCAATTCATAAGTATCATACTTACTTTCACTTACCACAGAACTTCCATTGGTAATAAATACCTTGGAATATTTGCTGATGATGGCCAACGCTTTGCTTTCAACAATACTGATCTTGGAATATTTGATATCAAGTTCTATCCATTTTGCTTCCTGCAGGGTTCCATTGGAATACGACAGATTAACCTTGGTCAGCGGTTCATGTGAATTATGAATCAGCCTGTTGGCAGTAAGCTTACCATATTTAACATCAATCACTGATGTGGATGACAGTTCATCAATAAAAACGTTGCCATATTTGTTCAACAGTGTAATCGGAACTGTCTTGGGCATTGAAATCGTGTAATTGATCTCCAATCCGTCGCTGCCTGTATTGAAACCTTTGAAAAGTTTTCCAAAATCATCATCAATTTCCGTTACTGCCTTAATCAAATCGCCCTCCTGCGCAACATGGATGTTGATCATCTTCAGCACTTCTTCGGCCCTGCGCTGATCTTTACCTTTCACCAGCACCACAACCCTGATTGATATTTGGGCGTCTTCCATGTTGGTAATATCCACATTACCATACTTGTTCGAAACTTCGATACGGGTTTGCGGATTAACCGGAAACTCTTTCCTGATTTCTTTATTGAAGGTGTCACCACCCTGTGCGGCAATATTAAAAGTAATTAACAATGCTACTAATACCATGCCGGCTCTATTTATATTTTGATTGGTTTTCATGATGGAAAAAATTAAAGGATTGAAATTGTAGATTGATGTGCACGAGCAATAATCATATCCATGAGTTCAATTTTCAACTGGTACATATTAATAATGGCATTCATAATTCGTTCGTCTTCAGGATTGCTTCTCAGGTCTTTCTTCATATCGCGCACCCTGATATTCATATCAGAGAGCTCCCTGGCGATCAGTTTTTTCTCTGCATCAGCACCTCCAAACTGAAGTTCCTGAATTTCATTGTACTTCTTTGCCAGCTGGGCATTGTAAAAACTTTCCGCTTCTTTCAGCTCAGGATAAAAAGCAGACATATACATGCTATCAGCCCGCCGGTCAAGATACCTGAACTCAAGCAAAGCTGCATAAGAAAGCACCAAACCCAGCAGAACCGAGGCTGCAACTCTCAGAATAACCATACGAATCTGCCTGCTTTCCGGTTTTTCCATTTTCTGCAACCTGGTTTCAAAACGCTCAAAATGACCCTCAGGCGGACCATCACTATCAAAGCGTTCCAGGTTCTCTTTTATAAAATCATCTATAGTCTTCATTTCGACTACTTTTTAAATATTCAATCAGCTTCTTTTTTGCCCTTGCCAGTTGTGATCTTGAAGTTGATTCACTGATCTGCAGTATCCATGCAATCTCCTCATGATCAAAACCCTCAAAAAGCGACAATGTAAGAACTACCCTGAACCCGTCAGGCAACTTCTTAACGGCTTCCCTGATTTTTTCAACCATTGCTGCATGTTCACCTTCAATGCCTGCATCATGGTCATCAGGTGTGGCCATAATTACAGATTTCTCGTTCAGTTCTTCAAATCTGATTTTCCTGGCCCTCAGTATATCAATGGACTTATTGATAACAATTCGTTTCAACCATGATCCGAAACTCATTTCACCCCTGTAAGTGCTGATCTTGGTAAAGACCGCCAGAAAAGATTCCTGCATAACATCCTCTGCCTCAACCTTGTCATTCAGCATCCGGTAGCAGGTATTGTACATGGCCTTATAATATAACCTGTACAATTCTTTCTGTGCCAGCCGGTCTTTTTTAATACACCGCTCAATCAGATCCTGGTGAACCGGGAATACTTTATCCGGTATCATGTATTCAGTTTTAATGACGTATCCATATTCAAAACGCTGCATTATTTTCCAAAAAAAACATCAGGTTCAATTTCTAAGGTAGTGCTGCAATGATGGGCTGGAATAACTGAAAACACTGAACTGCAAGAAAGGAAGGCATTTGGTTAAAATCAGGATTAACATAAAAAACCACACCGCAACCCAGTTGAAGGGCATCTTTTGAAAGCATGTTGTTCCGGTGGTCTTTGGAATTCAGCCAGCCATCGATAAAAGTCTCACCAAGTGAGAGATAGGTGTGCGGCTCAATCAGGGCACCTGCTGCTGTTTTGCTGAATTTACCCGGACCTCTTGTGTAAACAGGATCATTAGGCCGGTATTGCAGCCCGAACCCCTGAATGATGTTTTCGGCCAGAAAAGGGTTGGTCACCCCGCACAATTTTGCACGGTCATTGGGTGTTCTTTTGCTGGTGTTTGTTTCATTAAAGTGGCTGAAAAATCCCTCACGGTTCATATCCACGGCATGCATCAGCGCAGCCATTTCAAGTTCAGCTGAATGCGAAAGCGGACTGAGTTTATGAGCCATACGCGTCTCATTGGTAAGATGAAAAATGACCGCATTGATACGTTTTATATCCAACTGTTTGAAATCAACCGGCTTATTAAACACCTCTCCTTTTCTGAAATTATGGTGGTCATAACCTGTGTAATAATCAACCTGTTGTGAATGCACCCGGACATTTAAAAGAAAACAAATCACCGGAAACAGCAAATAATACTTGCATGTGTAACGCATGGCGGTATGGGATTAGCTATAAAAATACACATTTGCTTTAAATTGATTGTATTTTTTTTGAAGCTAAAGACACATTTTATGATATATTTAATCCCTGATTTCAGGGAACCAGGGGTCATAACAATCAACGCTGACCTGCCGGTTGAATGATTACCATTTCTGAATACCGCACCTATAATACTGATGCACAAGCAGACACAAAATATACTTATTGTCACAACTTCGGCTGATGTATTCACAACCATCAGGGAGCATTTCATTTCAAAAGATGTTGATCTGGTTGTAATACAGGCCAACACCCTGTCATCGGCCAGGGAAATAATTAAAAATTCTACTGTGAGTGTGGTAATCAGTGACTATTCTTTGGAAGACGGAATCTGTGTTGATCTGGTTCCTGTATTAAACAAAGTGCCGCTGATTGTTCTTTTTGATGAAGGAAGCGAAGAAAAGTTTTTGCCTGTTCTTAATGGTGGCGCCTTTTCCATTATGGTCAGGGACAGAAAAAATTTGTATACTGAATCGTTGTATTTTTTCGTTAAACGATCAATAGAAAAAACCATACAGCAGATAGAGCTTGCCCGATACCGCGTGCAATTGGAAACCATTATTGAGGAACGAACCACCGAGCTCATTGAGATTTACGAAAAAATGCAGGAAAATGAAGCCAACTTCAGGAACATTTTCCAAAGTGCAGGTGATTGTATGATCATAACTGACACTGAAATGAAATTCATTGAAGCTAATGAAGCATTTTACAAGCAGTTTGATGTATCACGAGAATACCTGACGTCAATTGACCTGATTGATTTTCTGATGCCCGAGTATAAAGCCTCCATTTTTGACCGGCTCTCCATGTTAAAACAGGGAACACCTACCGGATACCTCGAAATACAGATTAGATCAATGAGCACCGGAAAAGTACAATCATTTGAAGTGAACAGTGTTCCCATCGTTTTCAACCAGAAAGGAGCTATCTTAAGCATTATACGTGACCTCACCGAACGCAAATTAATGGCCCGAAGGCTTTTTGAAACCATTATTCAAACAGAAGAACAGGAACGAACAAGAATAGCCAGAGACCTTCATGATGAGATTGGTCCGTTGATATCTGCCTTGAAAATATTCACCACCTCATTCCTGGAATCAACCGATGTTGAGAAAAAAGATACACTTGCCGGGCAGATTGGAAAAATCGCCCGTGATCTGATTGATTCCATCAAGACCATCTCAAATGACATGAGCCCCCATGTTTTGGTTAATTTCGGCCTGGTATCTGCCATTAAAGGCATCATCAATCTGTTTTCCGATGATATCAACATATCTTTCTCCAACAATATTTCCGAAATGCGATTCCCAATCACCATTGAGTCTGTTATTTATCGGATATTCAAAGAACTGATCAACAACACGATAAAACATTCCCGTTCGAAAAACATTTACATTGATGTGGACTTTATTGATTCTGTATTGTTATGTAATTACCGGGATGACGGTATCGGTTTCGAACTCACTCAAAGTTTAAATTCGCAAGCTAAAGGAATGGGGATCAGCAATATTATAACCCGTATCAAATCCTTAGGAGGAGAATATGAAATTCATACCAGTCCCGGCAATGGTTTTGAAATCAACTTTGCCATAATTACTAATCCGGAATCTGCCGATGCAAACTAAGACATACAGGGTTATCCTGGCCGATGATCATACCTTGTTCAGGCAGGGGCTCAAGCTTATTCTTGAAGACCTGAAAGACATTGAGATAATTGCAGATGTTTCAAACGGGAAAGAACTGATTGAAGCAGCACGTCCGCTTAAACCCGACCTGATCATCATGGATATCAACATGCCCATTGTAAATGGCATTGAGGCAAGCCGAATCCTGTTGCAGGAAGATCCCGGTATGAAAATTCTGGTTGTTTCCATGTATGGAGATGAGCAATACTACAACAGCGTAATTGAGAACGGGGTAAGCGGCTTTATTCTGAAAGACGCTGAAAATGAAGAACTCAAGACTGCTATCAGGATGATTTTGAGCGGCAGAACCTATTTTTCGCAGAGCCTTTTGTTAACCCTGATCAGAAGCAGGCAATCGTCTGTTGAGATTAACATTTCGCAACGAGAACATGAGATTCTGAACCTGATTTGCGAAGGATTAAGCTCTGCTGAAATAGCAGGCAAGCTGTTTTTAAGTGAGCGTACGGTAGATAATCACCGGGCAAATCTGCTTGCCAAAACCGGATGCCGGAATTCTTTATCGCTGGTATTGTATGCTTTTAAAAACAACCTGGTGAACCTGAAATAGCCCGCCTGTTCAATTAAGGACAGCCCTGATTAACGCAGCAAAAAAATAAAAGGCAAGCACAACAGATACGGCAATTTTCATGAAGGTTCCGGCAAGGAACCCGATAAAAGATCCAAAAGCCGCACGCATGGCTTTTTGAGAATCCTGACCGGCAGACCGTTCACCAATCAGGGCCCCGATAAACGGACCACCCAATATACCCAGCAGGCCAAACGGCCCCAGCACAATACCCATCATGGGCAACAATATAACACCAACAATCAGCCCGATGGTACTGCCCCGAACACCTGCCCGGGTACCTCCGAATTTTTTGGTACCCCAAATGGGAACCACGTAATCAAGAACAGACACAATAAGAATGATGATAGCCCAGATTAGGAGCATTTTCAGTGAAAACTGCGCAAAGCGGGTCCAATGAATCAGCAACAGGCCCAGGTAGCTTAACGGGGGACCCGGCAAGCCGGGTAAAATGCTCCCGATAACGCCAACCAGGATACATATGGCACCGAGTATGACCAACAGGTATTCCATATTGTAAAAATAGGAAATATTATGAATCCAGGCATTGGTATACAAAAAATGTCCGTACTGACAATTGGTGATTATTTGTCGGCGTTTTCAATCACCACTTCCTGCTGCTGTTTGTGCTTTTCCTTGTGGGGAGCATGCGGATGCCAGCCAAGTAAAAAAATCATGACGGCAAACCCAAACACGTAAGCGATGGCCACATGCCAGCCCTTTTTCAGATAGTCTAATGTATTTCTGGTCTCAGGGAACAGGTTTGACAAAGCCACACCTGCTGAAGAACCGAACCAAATCATGGAACCACCGAAGCCCACTGCATAGGCCAAAACTCCCCAATCATATCCACCCTGCTCCAAACAAAGTTTGGTAAGCGGTATATTATCAAACACAGCCGATATGAACCCAAGTGCAAATGCTGTCCATGCCGATGCAGGAGGTAATTCTTCAACCGGCATCAGGGAAGCTATGGTTACCAGCGACATCAGAAACACGGTACCCATCCAGGCTTTCTTCATTTCGTGCCAGGGTGTTTTCCGAATCAGGCTTCCGATGAGAATTCCAATCCATACGCCCAAAGCAGGAAAATCAAAGAAATAGTTGGTAAGTATGGCACAAACCAGGATCATAAAAACAATGCCAATTCTGGTCCAGTCTACTTTAATCCTGGTGCTGGCATCCTTTTTGATTCTGTGAAACCTGTCCTGCTGAACGGATCCAATTATTCCAAATATTACAAGTGCCGCGAAAGCTGCAACAAAGGCGTGCAGTACGTCAAACGGACTGACCCCATCGATCCACATCAGCGTGGTGGTAGTATCACCCACAACGCTTCCGGCTCCGCCGGCGTTAGCAGCTGCAATAATTGCCGCAAGGAAGCCAAGGTGCACTTTCCCTTTAAATACAACCAGGGCAATTGTACCGCCAATCATAGCAGCGGCAATATTGTCGAGAAAAGCAGATAGTATAAAAACAAAAGTCAGCAGAACAAATCCTCCCTTCCAGTCATCGGGAAGATAATGCGGCAGTATTTCCGGAAATCTGGATTCTTTAAAAATTTCAGCTAAAATGGCAAATCCGAATAACAACCCGAGTAAATTAAGGAGAATTCTCCATTCGCCTTCATGCGCCTCAGTTCCTACAATATGGTCAATTATTGAAAAATCGGTGAATATATACTTCATAATGAGAAGAGCAGCCAACCCTGTTAAGGCCACATACATGGTCTTATGATGAAAGAGAGCGACACAAATCAGCGTGATGGCAAAAAGAATGAACTCAATGCGTATCCCTGCGATGGCAGGCATTTTTCCGTCTGCAGCCATCAAAGCCTGACTTGTAAAAAGAAGCAACAGCAATATCCCGGGGATTCGCATCTTTTTTAATAATTCAGCTATTCTCATATGTGAAAATGAATATTATTTAGTTTTTGAATCGGGCAAAGATAACAACTCAAAATGTAAAACAAGAAAAAAAAGAAAATAAGCGCTCTTAAGAGCCAAGTGTTGCAACCATTACAGCTTTAATGGTGTGAACACGGTTTTCGGCCTCATCAAAAACAATTGAAGCTTGTGATTCAAAAACTTCTTCAGTAACCTCCATGGATTCAAGTCCAAATTTCTGATAAATTTCTTCACCAATTTTTGTCTGCCGATTATGATACGCCGGAAGACAGTGCAGGAATTTTACATTCTTGTTGCCTGTCAGTTTCAATACGTCCATGTTCACCTGATATGGTTTGAGCAACCTGATCCTTTCGTCCCACACAGAAGCAGGTTCGCCCATAGAAACCCAGACATCGGTATATAAAAAGTCAGCATCTTTCACTGCCTTGGCAATGTCATCGGTAATGGTTACCGAGGCGCCGGTTGACAGGGCAATTTCCCTGCAGATTTGAACAAGGGAGTCAGCAGGTTGACAGTCCTTTGGAGCAGCAGCCCTGAAATCTATTCCCATTTTGGCACATCCGACCATGAGTGAATTACCCATATTGTTGCGGGCATCACCCAGGTAACAAAACTTCATTTGGCTTAAGGGTTTGTCACTGTGCTCTATCATGGTCATCAGATCGGCCAGTACCTGGGTAGGATGAAACTCGTCGGTAAGGCCATTCCACACAGGAACGCCCGAATAGGCTGCAAGATCCTCAACCGTTTTCTGTGAATAGCCCCGGTACTCAATTCCGTTGAACATTCTTCCCAAAACGCGGGCTGTATCTTTTACCGATTCCTTATGCCCAATTTGTGAACTAACCGGATCCAGATAAGTCACATGCGCACCCTGGTCATGTGCTGCAACTTCAAAAGCGCAACGTGTACGGGTAGATGTTTTTTCAAAGATCAGGGCAATGTTTTTGCCCGTCAGGCAGGGATGTTCTGTACCAGTGTATTTTGCTTTTTTCAGATCGGATGAAAGATCCAGCAGAAATTTGATTTCGGCAGGGGTGAAATCAAGTAGTTTGAGAAAACTGCGGTTACGTAAATTGAATGGCATAGAATAAAAATTAATGTTTTGAACAGGCACAAATGAAAGGTGATTGCGTAAAGCAAATCATATCGAATCACAAAGATAATGAATCAGGCATATTACTGAATGATATTTGTCATTAATTGCATTTTTATGCTAGCATATTTAATATTAATACACCACGAAAATCATTATTTGGAGCCGGAGCGTTTCATCATCTCAATAATGATATTTATCTTTGAAAAGGGGGGTATTAATCAATGATTATGAACACCGCCCTGCCCATTGACGTACACGGCTTATTAGCATTTAACAAAACTACATGAGAAACAAACTACTTGCTGTTGTTATAATATTTTCTATTGTCCTTACTTCATGCAGGAAATCAACTGAACGAAGTACGATTGTATCCGGAAGAATTGATTACAAAATCACTTATCTGAATCCCGATATTGATAAAAAAACCGCCAGTTTGCTTCCTACCCGCATGAAGCTGTTATTCAATCAAAAACATGCTTCAAACAACATTGAAGGTTTTATGGGTGTATATAAAATAAACGCATTCACGAACTTCCATACCCGCAAATGTTCCACTGTGCTGAAGGTTTTTGAAAAATATTACATTTTTAAGGGAGGCCGTGATGAGCAGATGTGCTGTTTTGATACCATGGAGGGCATGGAAATTGAGTATACCAAAGACACCAAAAAAATTGCAGGTTTTAACTGTAAAAGGTGTATCATAACACTTCCCGGAACATCTGAGACTATTGATGTTTATTATACCGATGAGATCAGGCTGAAAAACCCGAATTCCACAAATCCATACAATGAAATTAAAGGAGTGCTGATGGAATTTGAATTGAGACTGCTGTATCTCAACATGCATTTCATTGCAGAAAAATATGAACCCTTGCAGAAGAACAACTTAACCATCAATACGCCTGAGAACACAAAAAATGTGACCCGTGAACAAATGACTCAGATTTTAGGCAGGCTGATGGAGTAGGAATAAAAAGGTTTTACCGGTATTCGGCCAGTGCAGGTTTTGAAGGAAGGAAATCCTGAAATCTTGACCGGGCCAGGTAATCAATATTAAAATAACTTGCAGTAGCATCATGAGGCATGCCCGGGAAAATGCCCACCCTGATCACGATGTTGTCAAAAACAAGCTGTTCATTCCTCATTCTCACTCCGGTACTGATTCCCATAAACAACCTGGTTTCATCCATGCTCAGCTTTTCCGCAGTTACAACTCCCAAATCAAACCTTCCGAAAAAGGCAAAACGGAATCCAAGAAGTTTATATGGACTGAATATCTGAGTTTCGAGGTTCAGCACAAGTTTGTCATTCCATCTCATAAGCGGACTTGAGAGGCCTGTCACGCCGCTCCTATTTTCAACACTTACAAACTCACCCCGATACCGGTTGATTCCATGAACATATAAATAACTGATCAGATGCCTGAACTGAAACCGGTTTGGATGGTAAAGAGGTGAAATATAGTTTGCCTGTAGCCTGAAAGCACCTTGTTCCATAAGCCCCTTGTTGACAAATGATCCAAGAACTATACGGGCAGACCAATAGGCAGTGCTGTTTTTAAAATAGTTACCAAAGGCAGCGCCAATTCCCAGATACGGGCGATCTTTCACCTGCCCCCATTCATGACCAGCTGTTATTTGAAACTGATAACCAAACGGAACATCCTCAATTCTCCCAAAAGTATAGATCATTTTATCTTTTCTGAACCCTTCGCGTGAAATACCTGTGGAAAACAACATTAAGGTTCTGTCCTGATATAAATACAAAAACTCGTTGTCGGATAACGGGTCGTCCTGATTCTCGTATTTATTGATTCGTGCGGTAAGAAAAAAGCCTGATTTTATCCATTTTGAAGAGGATTTCAGCGGCAGGAGTCTTCCAACCCAGAAATCAGTTATGGAATAGTCAAGATTCACGTTCATAAGAGTGGTATCCAGCAACACAATATTCCTGGTCAATTCGGTGTTTTCAAATAAAAAACCACCTGCATTTTTGAAACTGGTGCTTCGGAAATCTCTCAGAAAACTAACAGAGTAGGATTCCTGATTCCATTTATGAACATATTCC
The DNA here is from genome assembly GCA_016926375.1 of Bacteroidales bacterium. Classification (GTDB taxonomy): domain Bacteria; phylum Bacteroidota; class Bacteroidia; order Bacteroidales; family UBA10428; genus UBA5072. The sequence goes on along the minus strand of JAFGOR010000231.1, from coordinate 11,950 downwards.
AGTTCTCCGGAAGCAAAGGTACCTGCCAAATTTGATGTGCCATAAGAGAGTCTGTAGCCAACATGCGGCTTGTTTTCCATATCCCAATAGGTTGTGGCCTCCAATTGATGGCCAAATCCCAGTACATTGTGATTGGATAATCCTAAAACTGCCAGGGTTGCTTTTGTCATTTCAGCTTCCAATCCCAAAGGAAGCATATCCTGTGTGAGTAACAACAGATCAACGGAATCAGTTCCTTTAACAGGAATTGCCAGAAACCTCGCATCCATGATAAAAGAAAGATTTCTGAACAAGCGTTCATTTTCTGAAGTAAGAAAAACATCCAGCGGATCGCCGGGTTTAACCAAAAGATGTCTTTTTAAGATATTGTTGCGCGTATCCCTGTGCAGTGAATTAGTGGTTCTTTCAAGCCAGTCGCGCGGTACATAACCGGTATCAGTAACAGCAGGAGCAAAAATATCTACTTTGGCAAAATCAATATGCCGGATGATCTTACCATCCATTGCGGCCATTCCTGAATTGTTAATGGGGGTCCACTTTTTAACTGTATCCCGGGTCCCTTGCCTGATGAGCAGGTTGTATAGCTCTTTTCTGAAACGCGAACTGTATTTGCCGTACATCAGCACACTGTCAATTGGTCTTTCCAAAATAGGCCTTCTGGGAAAATCTAAAGGAGCAGCATAAGAAACCAGGGTATCCTTTCGCGCTACCATTTTCTCAATAATACCTGTTGAATCGGCATCATTGACCTGCGCCATAACTTGTTGGGAGGCATGAAACGCCAAAAAAACCAATACTATAAGTACCAATCGATTCAACAACAGGCTCGTCATGGTTTCATCGTGTAATTGTCTCTCAACCATGCTATTCAACAAACTTCAACAGACCCGGTTAACAATTGTGCAGGTTTTATAATAGAAAACAAAATTAACACTTTTTTATACTTCAACATTTCAGATAATTATATTGGTTGATAGGTCATAAATGAGAATTAATTACCTTTGCATTCAATAGTTTATTTACTGGCTTATCATGATGAAGAAGGTTCTGAATGTATTTAAATATCTGGCTTTTTTTGGAATAGGTGTGTTGGTTTTCTGGTGGGTTTACAAAGATGAACCTTTTGATAAATACAAATCGGCTTTTAAAGACCTGAACTATTTCTGGATTATACTTTCCATTTTTTTCAGCGTGCTGTCTCAAATAAGCCGGGCCATGAGGTGGAACATGCTCATCAGGCCCCTGGGTTATAAACCCAAACTATATAATTCCTACCTTTCGGTTTTAATACTTTACTTTGTTAACCTGATTTTGCCACGGGCAGGTGAAGTTTTCAGATGCACCATTCTGAGCCGGTATGAGAAGATTCCCTTTGTGAAACTTGCCGGTACTGTTTTTGTAGAGCGAATGGCCGATTTCATTACGCTCATGGTTTTGGCTGTTATTATCATCCTGAGCCAATTTGGTGTATTCATGTCGTTCTTCGACACGCACGCTGAAGTAAAGGAAAATTTTTACCGGTTACTTTCTCTTAGGAATTTACTAATCGGAACCAGTGCAGTTGTTTTGCTTATTTTAATGTTTTACCTGTTCAACCACTATTACAGGAAAAACAGGGGCGACCAGGGAAATACACTCATAAAAAAGATACGGCACATTAAACAGAATTTTGTGGTGGGGTTGAAATCAATTGCCTTGCTCGAGAACAAATGGTTGTTTCTGGGTCATACCCTCTTCATTTTCCTGATGTGGCTTTGCATGCTTTATGTGATATTTCTGGCTTTCGAACCAACTTCCCACCTTTCAATTCAAACCGGCATGATTACCTTTCTGATGGGTGGCCTTGCCATGCTGGCTCCGGTTCAGGGTGGCATCGGACCCTGGCACTTTATGGTATATGAAACACTTTTTATTTATGGCATTGATAAGGCTGATGGGAAAATATTTGCACTAATTGCACATTCATGCACCAATCTGATTTATATCTTTCTCGGACTGGCCGCATTGCTTATTATTCCCATCGTTAATAACTCAAGGAAAAAATCCCCATCTGTAGATGAGTGAGTTCAACCCGGGTTACTCCACTCTGAATTGGTGTGTGCCTTCAATTTTTCTGCCATCAGCATCCACTCCGATTAACTGACAGTTATATACTCCCTTGATATCTGAGGTGTAGAATGTAACCAGTAAAGGATTACCGGACCTGATAGTAAGGTTTGAATTCCAGTAGAGTGTTTTGCGGTTATCAACTGAATTGGTGGTTTCAAAAGTATAATTGGGAGAATGAAACTCCTTTTCCTTAAAAAATGCATCCGTACCCAACTGAATTGTTGGCTGCCTGTATCTGTAGCGGCCCTGAATGGTATTGATTTCAATAACACTCACAAAATTCAGTGAAGTGTATTTTTGTACATCCAAAGGTGAAGTAGATATCCTGATCTTTGTGATATCCGAAGGTGAAAGACTCTCGATCACGGCCACATGATTCCCCCTTAGCGAGCCATCAATGGCAATAATTGCACCCTTTGAACCCTTTCCCCCCGGTTCATCATCAAAAACTATTCTGTTATCAATCAGGTGATAGGGTTTAATATCCTGAATGATATCTGGCACATTCCTGTAACTGGCATAATGATTCGGATCGTACTTTTTTCCCCGATCATTTACAGATCGGAATTTTCCGGGTCCATACCTCAATACATAGACCAGATCTGGTTCACCATACGACAGGATGTCTAAAGCCTTCTGTCTTTCCTTGTTTTCGGTTTCAGTAATGAGAAGCGATTTCAGTTTGCCGGACCAATCCTGATCAAATACGGCTGTCAGGTTTGTCTTTCCAAGTGCATCATAAGCATCAATATTAAGGTACTTGAAATCGATCAAATCAGACCCGAATTCAACCCTGAATTCGCCATTTCCATCTGACTGGGTTTCATATGTGCGATAATTTGGGATGTGTGTAACCCTTATCTTTGCGAGCTCAGAAACATTTTCTTTTTTATCCATAACTTTTCCGCTAAGACCGTCGTTTCGCTCATATGGCTTGCGATTGCTGTTATCTGCAAGAACATCCTCCCAGATTATGGGTTTATATTGTGTTGTTATCAGGTCAATATCTTCAATCAGATCGGGTTTGTTGGTTATGGCCATGTCCCCCTTGGAGTAATGCGCATCAAATGATGAAGCAAAATCCATGCCCCGCGAATTGAAAGAAAGGTTTTGCAAAGCCACGGCTATAGACAGATTAACGTTTGAATAACCATCCGGGCATTCAATCATCAGGTTAACACGCTGCCGGCTTTTATAAACAGGCAAATCTGACTTTATGTTGAACTTACCGGATTTTTCACCGATTCTCACCAAACGGTCAGCCCGGGGTTTATATTCCTCATCAAAAACTGTTACCTGGAGCAAACCTTCAGGAAAATCCTTCACCGATAGGCTTACTGTTTTATACCGGCGCAAATCAACAGCCTGACTCCATACGATTTGACTATTCAACACGGCAACCCAATAAGTAAGAGGGGTAAAATGCTCAGAGGCAACAACCTGAAACTTAACGGAATCATACGATTGTTCCAGCAGACTGATTACAAAACCCTTCTTTTCAGCTAATGGAAGCGGAAATTTTTTGTGAATTCCGGAAGGTTCTGTTATTTTTAAAAAACAGGAATCTCCTGAGGGAGTGTAATGGAATTTGCATTTACCGTTTACTTCAGTTTTCAAACTATGAACCGGATTGCCATACTGATCAACCACATCTCCTTTAATCAGGGCAGGTAACCCGGTTTTATTGGTAACGTGAACGGCCATAATACAATCCAGACCCTGAACCAGCCTTCCTCCTTCAGCATGAAATGAAACAACCGGTTCAGAGGTAACTGAAGGAATAACAACTGCATATTCTCCTGATAATTTTCTATTCCGTATTGCAACAGAAAGCATAAGTGATTCATCGGTTTCAGGGATCACCCCGCTGACAAATGCGCTTCCCTCTGCATCGGTTGTTCCGTTGCCCTTATTTTTACTTTCACTGTAAGTGCCAATGAAAAAATCAAAATCGGTATTTGCTACCGGTTTACCTGTTTGATCAACAATTCTGACGATAGCTTTCAGGGTATCGCCTGCGTAATATATATTTCGGTTGTAGTTTACCTCAGCAACAAACCTTTTTTCATAGTACTTGCTCACAAGGATCTCTTTTCTGAAAGCTTCTTCGGGACAACCATTCTTCATCCATCCGGTATATGCAACAAGCCAGTATTTCCCGGGTATTGTTGATTTGGGAATAATCAGCCGACCTGCTGACATGTTGTTAAATAGCGGATACCTTCGGTAAATTACTTCCTGCCCGCTGGTGTTAATAAGTTTAATAAATAAGTCTTTACTGTTTACCTGCATGGGTATCAGGCCCCGGGAGGAAACAATGCCTTTGAACCACAGCTCCTCACCGGGGCGGTAAACAAATCTGTCGGTCATCAGAAAAGCCCTCTCTTCAAGGAAATTGTTGTTATACAATTGTAGCTTTTCTTTGAGCTCATCAACAAAAGTATCGCTGTGATGATCCATACCCATACCGGATACCAAACCGATCAGCGCAACAGGTAAAAATCTTAATACCAGGTTTACTTGGTTTTTTGTCATAGTAATGGTATATTTTTTTCAGAACTAATTCTCATCTTTTTTCACGTTTTCACCATGCTCATTTTGTTTTGATTCTTTCTCCCGGTAACTATCAGACTCCTTTTCCTCCTCAATTTTAATCGACCTGATTTCCTGGTCTGAAAAAAGGTTGCTTTTTCTGTTGAACTTGACAATATTTTTTTCAATTGGCTCTTCGGGTATAATTATATTTTCATCGCCCCAGAAGGTTAAATCGGTTTCTCCAATCTGATCAACCAGTACATCTCTCGGTTTCGAAATTTCATCTGCTTTGAAGCGTGCAATGTTTGCAGTATCCTTGTTGGTAATCACAAACTCCGAAACAGAGGTGAAAACAGAGTTGAACTTATTCATCTCCTTGTCTTTTTTACGCCTTACACGGATCAGCAATTCGCTGCGCACATTGCTCAAATTCCATTTGTTGTGGTACAACCTGTAAAAAACCTGATAACGCGCATGCAAAGGCTTAACGCCAATACGCCTGGGAGATTTCTTTACATAAACACCTTCAGTATAACTCATTTCCTTTTCAGAGAGCTCAAAAAAGGCACCAACTATTGCCAAAGTTTCAACATCAACGTATACTTTCCCTTTGAAGCAAGGGTATCTGACACCTTCACGCTGCCTGAAAGCAATTACGTAAGTTGGCCTTTCCAGATGGGAAATGGTTTTTTCAAGACTATACTCATACAGGGCAAAATAATCAGCATCAAGAAATGTAGGCCTGTTTTTTACGATATCAAGCTGTAATGAATTGTATAAACTACCCTGAACAACAAAATCCACAAGCTCTTTAGCCACAAGATTGTTGCCTTTTCTTCCCTTGAATATTTTTATCTGATCTTCGCGCTTTGAAACGTAAGGTTCCTTGAAAACGTTAATGATGGCCTCTGAAAGGGACACGTTTTTATTGTCCTGTTGTGTTGATTCTCTTATAAAACCAGTGTATACAGCAGGTTTGCGATCATAATTGTCAGATATTCGCTCAATGGCTTTTGTCAGAATGTAAATGGGGTCAAGCGGCTTTACAACAACCTCCCTGATCTGAAGCCTTTCTGAAGACAACCTGATAATCAGGGATGAGGTATCAACAGAAGATAACGGAATGGTCGCCATCTTATAACCTATATGAGAAATGCCCAGCGTATCAACGTAATCACCTGCATGTACCTTCAGCTCAAACCTTCCTGTCTGATTTGTAATAGTTCCGGTGCTTTTATTACTCAAGAAAATGCTGGAATAAGGCAAAGGGTGCCTGGTTCTTGCATCAATAACAAGACCTTTAATTGACCTGACATGGGTAACCGTCTTTGGTTTTTTCAATAAGGGAATCAGCAGAATTTTGTTGTTTTGCTCAAGTATCTGAATGCTGTCATACCTGAAAATATCAGCAAGGTGATCTTTAACCGGTTGCTTTTTATGCATCACCGCAGCAAAACGTTGCGACTGAATCTGGGATGTATAGGTAAAAGAGAATTTACCTTTTCGTGCAATTTCTCTTAAAAGGTGATCAATTTGCCCTGAAGTTTGTGACAAATGAATTTCCCGGTCAAGCAGGCTCACTTGCGCCTGTATGGTCAATCCCGTGAGAAGAAGAAGTGTTACAATGAAAACGGGAATGCGACATCGGTATCTTTCCCGCAATCTCATATTCAGAAATAATTACTTCCTGACTATGAGCGCTGTACCGGTAGTGTCAAACTGTAATCCAGCCACCAGTTTTAATTCGTTGAGAATTTCCCTAAGTGGTTGATTCTGGAATTCAGCAGTAATTTCATCCTTGAGTGTGCTTTCCAATTCAAGCGAACGACCAAAGTGATGCGCAATATCTATGAGTGCAGAATCAAGAGGAGTTTGGTTAAAGAGCAGGTACCCGGTTTTCCAGGAAAGCACATTTGCAGAAACCCCGGCCTCCACTTTCAATTGTTTGTTTTTCAGCACATATCCTGATTGATTAGCAGCAATACTGATTTTATTTTGTTCTTCTCTGGTTGAAGACAACTCCACTGTGCCCGATAAAACGGATACCTTTACTGATCCGTCTCTGGCTTCGGAAACTGAAAAACTTGTACCCGTTACTTTTACAACGGATCCGCCAGCAAAAACCTGAAATGGAACAGCCATACCCGGAACAACGTTAAAAAGCGCTTCTCCTTCCAGAATTACATCGCGGGATCCGACTCCAAAACTGCCCCGATAGGAAAGCCGTGATCCTTTGTTGAGCGTAACACTTGAACCATCAGGCAGGATAACTTCCTTAATCAACTGATCTGCATTCTCAGAAACAAATCCTGAATTCTCTCTGCTATTCGTGTTGACCAACAACTTATAAAGTCCAAAAGAAAGCCCGGATGTAAAAACAACCAGTGCTGCAATTCTTAAAAAATAAGTGTGCCACGAAATTCTCCGGTAGTTTACAGGTAACTTATCTGCCACTCTTGCGCTTACAAGCCTCCAATCTGCATCTGTATTAATCTGATCAAATAAACGCAGATTCGTAGCATGTTCCCGAATCATGTCAAAAAATTCACTGCACTCACTTTCCGAAACACCATGTAATTCATTCCCGGCATGATGATTAGAAGCACTGCTGATATTTTTCTTAAAATAATGATTAGGCATTCTACCTTTTTTCATACTGAATCTTTTATAAGACATTTAACTGTCAAAATTCACTTATAGTAGTTAATATCTTCTTTGATAATAATTTATTATAATATTAATTATCAATCTATTAACGAATTTCAAGTTGCCTACTTGTTGGAGCTTTCCGGAATGTAATCTGCCAGTTTTTTCCTGAGTATTTTCAAAGCCTTGCTAATCTGGGTTTCCACTGTCCGTTTCGAGAGATTCAACTGCTTTGCAATCTCCTCGTTTTTGAGTCCTTCAAGCCGGTTCATTTTAAAAATCTGACGGCATTTGGCAGGTAAATTATTAATTATTTCATCAATCCGGTATTCAAGTTCAACTGTATTAATCTCTGCTTCCATGTTTTCTTCATGATCACGCTCGAGTTCAATTGTTTTCAGGTGCCTGTCCTGGATGTTTTTCTGATTCAGGTAATTGATGCTGCAATTATAAACAGAACGATACAGGTATGATTTCAATGAAATTCCGATATTTAAAGATTCACGCTTCTCATAAAACCGGACGAAAAAATCCTGAACTATTTCCCGAGCAACATCAATACTTGCTACATATTTGCAGGCATAAACCACCAGGGGGGCATAAAATTGCCTGAAAATTTGCTCAAATGCTTCCCTGCTTTTAAGCTCTTTGGCCAACAAGTTATTTTGATTAGGCTCCAATAAAAATGCTTTTTGCTGGGGAACAAATCTACAAAAAAGAGAATTAAATAACGGTCAAATCGTTAAAAGAAGATAGTTTGTTCATCTGACAGGATTTTTATCTTTGTCAAAAGGCACCTGAAATCTTTATCAAGCGGTTTTGAACCGATTATTGAAGACCAGGTAATTAATTAGTGTCTTTCCATAGAGTCCCATTTGCCGCGTAACGCTTGTCCGAAAATTGCTCTTTTACGACTAGTAAACTTCGCATTTTCCGACTGCGCAAGCCTTGCAAATGGAACTCCCGGAACAGACACATGACCAGTTAGACATTTTACCAACTTTATTGACAAGCTTTAAATACAGACATGTCAGCTATCGAGAAAAACATACTCACCGGCAGAAACCTGGATACCGAACTGATATTCAGCGCATCACGAAGCAGTGGACCGGGAGGTCAACATGTTAACAAAGTCAGCACAAAGGTTGAACTCAGGTTTGATGTGCTATCTTCAAAACTGCTGACTCCTGAAGAGAAAGGATTAATAATGAGCAAACTGGCCGGCAAAATAACCAAAGAAGATGTGCTGGTGCTCCATTCCCAAACAGAAAGATCTCAATACGATAACAAGATTAAGGTAACGGAAAAATTTTACAGGTTAATCCTGAAGGCACTAACTCCGGAAAAAAAAAGAAAACCAACCAGGCCAACCAATGCTTCAAAGCAAAAAAGGATTGAAACAAAGCGCATGCTGGCGGACAAAAAAAATCGCCGGAAAGTTAAGTTTGATGAATAGTATTTTACAGCACCTCAATGGTGAATATTTCATGTCGGTCAAAAGCGGTCCAGTACCTGATGGCTTTATTCCGTACGAGGTCCCAGTATATATCGCTATCCAGACCGTAAATTTTGCTTAGTTCTTTGATCTCTGTTTCGACCTTCTTCCGAACATCTGCCTTTAATGACACCCTGATGGTTCTGTTCATGTAGGAAAAGTCTGCCATAGGAAGTTGCTGGTCTTCACTGGCGATCTTTATTAACCCATGCCCCAGTGTTGCGCCAGTGCTCACCTGGAGTCCATCGTTCATGCAACTGAAAGGAGGTATGGTTCCAGCGTGCGACACCACAGTCATTTCATCAATGCCGGCATTAAAATACTCCTTCGCACGTATGCCCATCTTCACTCCAATAATTGAATACACTCCCAAATGACGATGCATTTCATTTGCCATAACTCCGGCAACCCATTCCTCTTTGCCGTAAATTTTTATTGTATTATGTGCAATAGGCTGCACATCAGAGAAATAAAACACTGTATCCAACGGAAATACTGACAATACCTGGTGTTGATTGACTGTTTCGCCTGACAAGATTTTCTGATAAGCCGATTGTATATCGGAATCTTTTGTAGACTCACGCATTTGAAAACCAACGAGGCCATCCACTGTGTCTGCTTCAAAAAGGTCGGGATAATGAAGAAATATGGCTACAGCTTCATCACAAAAAGCTTTTGCATAAGAAGTATTCTTATATTCAATGCTGGAAGAAACTTTCAGCGCATATACATTAGAAATGGCCTTAATGGAATATACAAGGGCATCGTTGTAATGTGAAAAGGAAGCGGTATTTATTGGAATTAATGGCAGCTTTTTCTCAACCACCTGATTTACGGATATTTTATCGATGCAGTAATTAAAATTGTCAGCATCCAGTTTAAACGGGCTGCTCCAAATTATTTCCTCTACTTTTGATGAGAAGTCGGCACGTTGTTCGCACAAATGCCTTATGGTTGAAAGCCCGCCCAGGCATACATAATCAATATGTTCGCCTTGATGGTTATCAAATATGTAGCTAACAACCGACAATGCATCCGGAGGTACTATTGAATCGGTGCATGTTACGCCCCATTCAAACTGCATTGCCGGCAAGCAGTGATTTTTTTTTGCGTTACTATTGGAAAAGCTACCTACCGCCAATCCCTGGTGATTTAAATCATTCAGAAGACTTCTCACTTTATGATACGTAGTTCGCGCGTCGAGCACACCATCAGATGTGGTAATTGCAAGAACCCTCACATCGGGTGACGCTAGAAGCAGGGAAATAGTACGAAAGTCATCCAGTCCGCCATCTGTGTCAATGATTACATAATGTTGAGACTTCCATGGATGTGCCAACATGATAAGGACATGCATGGAAAAAACCAAAAACAAAAAAATCTTTCTCATAATAAAGAATTAAAGATCCAGAAATATAATACCTGCCCCGCACAAGGCAATTGTAGCTCCTGCTATAACATGCTGGTATTTTTCCAGCGTATGGAGCCTGACAAAGGAAATTCCTTTGAGCATGAGCCAAACCATAACAATCATGGTAGTTATGGTGGTTACAGCAAAAATGGAGGAAATATAGGCAACCGCACCATAATTATGCTGTGCTGCCGGGTACATCAGGATGGGAATCAACGGTTCACATGGTCCAAATATAAATATGGTAAACAGAATCCAGAATGTCATTTTTTTCTTATCGCTCATAACATGTTCATGTGTATGGTGTTTGTGCTTCCATAACCTGTAAAGGCCCCAAGCCATATATGCAATACCAAAGGCCAGCAACAGCCACGCCGCTATGTTTCCGCGGGTACCTTCTACCTTTTCGATACCTGAGATGGCAATTCCAGCTCCAATTCCTATGAAACCAATAACTACAGAACTTAATACATGTGCCAACCCGCATAAAGCCACAATATTGATGGTTTTCACCATACTCCAGTTTCTGGATCTGGACATGGCCACAAATGGCAGGTAATGATCAGGTCCGGCCAGTGTATGCAACGATCCAATGGTCAGGGCGGTTAATGCAAGAACAGAAAGGTTGGTTTCCATACCGAATGAATAGCTAAAACTTTTGTTAAGTATTTAAATTAATTCAAATTATCATAATATCACTATAATAATTTTCGTGTTACCAAGATACAACAATCCTTCAAACTACAATACCCGGTATTTATTATCTTTGAAAAAATTCAATTCGATATTTGATATAAAATGAAAACCAGTAAAGAAGGAAGATACAGCAGAATAAAGGAGCAATTGCAGGACCTTTTTTCGCGCACATCAGGCATGCTTCCCAGAATGGCAACTCTGAATGCCTTGTTGTATCACAAGATGGATGGATTCTTCTGGGTGGGGTTTTACCTCCTTAACGAAGGCAAGCTGCTGGTAGGCCCTTACCAGGGTTCGCTGGCCTGTATGGAATTACCTTCAAAAAAGGGTGTTTGCTGGACGGGAATTACAACCGGCAATACTGTTATTGTACCCGATGTTCATAATTTTCCGGGGCATATTGCATGCGATTCCCGATCCAAATCTGAAATTGTTGTGCCGGTTTATGACAGAAACAACAAAGTTATTGGAGTACTGGATATAGACAGCAGGGAACCAGACCATTTTGACCAAGTGGATGCCGAAAACCTCGGACAAATAGTAGCACTGATTTTCAAAGGTTAAGACTTGTTGTAACCTTCGAGCAGTTCAGCTATTTTTTCAATGGAATAAGGTTTTCCCAGCATGTGGTTAAATCCCGATTCTGTGCATTCCTCGATATACATACCCGGATTGTGCGCCGTTAAGGCAATAATAGGTATATCGTTCTTAGGATGAACAAGTTTCTCACGAATGTAGCGCATCGCCTCAAATCCACTCATTACAGGCATTTCAAGGTCCATCAGAACCAGGTCAACATCATGGTTCTCTTCCAGTGCCATCAATGCCTGTTTTCCGTTTTCCACTTCAATTGACTCATGTCCCAGGCTTTTAATTATCTCCGAAACAAGTAAGCGGTTTGTGTAATAGTCATCTGCAACAATTATCTTCATACCTTCTCAATTTTCCTCCACTTTTATCCTAATTCACTTAATGTTCTGATAATCTTCATACTATTAATACTTACCCGGGAACCCTCCAGGCTGATGATTTTATCGTTTTTAAATTCTGACAGTGTT
>JAFGOR010000230.1 GCA_016926375.1 Bacteroidales bacterium | reverse complement strand
GAAATCTTCCTGCAACCCGATGCCAGGCTCCGCAACCTCAGGGGAGTTATTCCTTTCGGATTGGCACTCGCTCCAAACGGAGACCGTCTTTATGCGGCGGAGGCAGGCATTAACGCTGTTGCCATTATCGACACCCGCAGCCTGCAGGTCACAGGTCATCTGCCTGCCGGCTGGTTTCCCTCCAAACTTGCAGTAACACCCGATGGTAAAAAGCTGGTTGTTGCCAATGCAAAAGGATTCGGTAGCGGACCCAACGGTGGTAAAAATTGTGGTGTCGCGGAAAAGTTCAGTTACATCGGATACCTGATGAAAGGTACTGTTTCCATAATGGATATACCCGAAAATAACTCACTCGCTGATCTGACCCAAACTGTAATTGAAAACAACTTCAGATTTTCCAGGCACAACAAGGCTAAAAATCAGCGACACGCTGCCAATCCCATACCAGTTTTCCCAGGCGAACGGAACAGCCCCATAAAACATATTGTTTTCATATCCAAAGAGAACAGAACCTACGATGAGGTTTTCGGCCAGGTAAAGAACGGGGATGGCGATCCGGATCTGGCACGTTACGGTTATCATGTAAGTTTCAGCAACAGGGCAGGGAATGATTCCGTTACCGGGGCAACCGTCATGATCAATCATCTGGCACTGGCCAGGCGTTTTGCCATTTGCGACAATTTTTACGTAGATGCTGACGTCTCAGCTGACGGACATCGCTGGCTTTCGGGGGTGTATCCGAATGAATGGACCGAAACCTCAACCAGTGCATCCTATGGCGGAAAAAGAGACTTTAACCTCGGCTCCAAAGCTCCGGGAATATTCTCATTCGTGGGAGCTTCCGGCACCTTCTACCCCGAAGACTATAATGAAGCGGGCTCCATTTGGGAGCACTTTGAACGGAATCATATCCGGTTTTACAATTTCGGGTTTGCTTTGGAACAGGCTCCCGGATATGCCGATTCCACAATGAAATATGGCGGCGTTAGGTATCTGATCAATTATCCCCTGCCCGACCCGGTTTACAGAAACTCCTCACACAACTATGCCACCTTCAATATGGCCATACCGGATCAGTTCAGGGCCGACGTCTTCATTGACGAATTTACTGAAAGGTTTACCGGCCCGGGTAAAAATATGCCCGACGTAATCACGCTGATGCTTCCCAACGACCATGGTGCAGGAGAAAGGCCTTACGCAGGTTTCCCTTTTCGCGAAAGCTATATGTGTGATAACGACCTGGCCCTGGGTCGTATTGTGGAATTCCTTTCTCACACACCCTACTGGAAAAACATGGCCATAGTGGTAACCGAAGATGACGCCCAGGACGGTCGCGATCACATAGACGCCCACAGAAGTTTGCTGATGGTCATCTCTCCTTACTCAAAAAGCAACTTCGTAAGCCATAAACACTACAGCTTCGGCAGCATTTTTAAAACCATCTGGAACCTGAAGGGTGTTCCTTACCTGAACCAGTATGATGCAACAGCTACCGACCTGGCCGACTGCTTCAGTTCAGTGCCTGATTTCACACCCTACAAGGCAATACCTGTTGACGTAAGAATATTTGATCCGGAAAAAGCACTGTCACCTATTGATGAGGATTTCGACTGGAAAGCTATTGAAGAATCACCTAAACTGGATCATGTTGAAGACTTTATCAAATAATTTCAACCTGAGCTAACTATGGTTAGAAGAATAATTTCACTGATGTTCATTATATCGGGCATATGCTTTTCTGACGGATTCAATAGTCTTTATTCACAGGTTAATCAAAATCATACTGAAATCAAGCCGGCAGATTCTGTTGAATACATATTGCAGGAAGTTGTGATTACCGCCAACAGAGACGCTTATAACCAATTCCAGCTCCCTGGCGCCATTACGTCGCTGACTGAAAAGGATCTTCAGCAAGCCAATATCCGCTCAACTCCCGAGCTGTTAAACGGCAAGTGCGGAGTATGGGTACAAAAAACCAATCACGGCGGCGGATCCCCGTATATCAGGGGATTGACAGGTTATCACACCCTGCTGCTGGTAGACGGTATCAGGCTTAACAACAGCATCTTTCGTTCGGGCCCGAATCAGTACCTGAATACAATCGATCCGTTTATGCTGTCGGCAATTGAAGTGCTCCGTGGTGACGGAGCGGTGCAATATGGCAGTGATGCTGTTGGCGGCGTGGTGAACCTCATTTCATATCAACCCTCATTTTCCGAAAATCCATTTCATGTTCGCGGACAGTTAGGTATAAAATATGTGAGTCCGCGTTTAAGTAATTCAGATGAAACACCCGGTGCAACCTTTTACCCGGGCATGGAAGGCATATTGCATGGCAGAATAGAATCTGCTTCCGAAAATATCTGCATGGTTGCTTCCGGCTCATTAAAGCAATTCGGAAACATCATGCCCGGTGGCAACGGACAGAGCCTTTTGCCAACCGGTTATGACGAATATGACCTGGGTTATACCATCAGGATTAGACCCTTTGAGAACAACACCATAACAGGAGTCGTCCAGCACGTGAATCAATCTGACATCCCAATCTACCACAAACTGGTCTCCCCGGGTTACAATACCTATCATACAACACTCCAGCAAAGGACCATGTACCGTTTATCAGATGAAATCGAACTGAAAGGCATTATCGATAAAATAACGCTCAACACATTTATGATCAGTGCCAGGGAAAACCTGGCTGTTGAAAAATCAGGATCCACAGACCACAGCCTGAACAAGGATCAAATCCTGACCCGGGGATTCACCCTGGATGTTCGCATGAAAAAGCGCGGCATTACCTTGCATCCGGGAATCGACTTGTATCATGATCAGGTTGAAAGTGAAAAAATCATTTACAACGAACTGAATCATATCAAAGAAAAACAAAGGGGCACATTCGCCGATGGATCAATGGCCTGGCATGCCTCGCTTTTTACATTATGCAATGCAGAAATGGGCTTATCGCGGCTTAATCTGGGAGCACGGTTTGTATATAGCGTCACCCAGGTCTCTGACACGCTTTTCGGTAAAGTAACCCTGAAAGATCCGGGCCTGGTGTGGAATCTGGGATATAGTTTGTCTGTAACTCCCTGGTTAAGATGGGTGTTTTCAATGAACAGCGGATACCGTACACCCAATATCAGTGATTTATCAAGTTTCGGTATTGCGGATTACCGCTTTGAAATTCCGAACACCAGCCTGGGCAGCGAAAAATCGCTTACCGCAGAAACCGGATTCAAAATTTCAACACCAAAATTGGGTTCCTCATTTGTTGTTTATTATACCGGATTGAAAAACCTGATTTCCACAAAACCAACCTCCTACCAGGGGAGTGATTCGATCAGCAGCGACGGCACCAATTACGTTTTTTACTACACCCGGGTAAATATGCAACAATCAGAAATTTCGGGTGCTGAAATTCAATTCCTGTACAGGTATGCGCCTAAGTTGCAGTTCAACATGATGGCAAGCTATACGTACGGACAGAACAAAACACTGAATGAACCTGTTTCGCGGATTCCCCCGTTGAATGCATCAGTCGCACTCAGCTATCATCATTCCCGGCACTTGTGGGCGAGCCTGGAATGGCTGGTTGCCGGAAAACAGGATCGGCTTTCTTCAGGCGATAAAAAAGATTCCCGGATACCTGCAGGTGGAACTCCTTCCTGGTCCAGCCTCAATGTTTCACTTCATCTGACATCCAAATACATGGATTTTCATGCAGGAGTAAGCAATTTACTCAATGCCAAATACCGCACACATGGCTCCGGTGTTGATGCTTACGGAAGGAATATCTGGCTGCATGCAATCGTGAAACTCCCGTAGCTATTGTAAGAAACTTCAACAACTGACCGAACTTTTGATAGGCAGTGGTTTGTTTTAAACTAGTATTCCCTGTTAACCGCTAAAGATTGCTCCGGATATCTTTAGCCAGTGTAAACAAAAATTCCAGACCCCCGTCGTTGCGGTTTCTTACCGAAACATCCCCTTTATGAAACTGAATTGCATTTTTAACAATCGCCAACCCCAATCCGGTTCCTCCCTTTTTCCGGTCGCGTCCCTTGTCAACCCGGTAAAAACGTTCGAACAAACGGGGCAAATCGGCTTCAGGCGCACCTGCACCGCTATCATAAAAAGAAAAGTAGTGGAAATCCTGATCCTGGGTGTAATTCTCAACATGAATGGTAATGCCCTTACCGGCATGATGAATGGCATTGTCAAAAAGATTCCGGAATATGGAATACAACAAACCGTAATTCCCGTTTATACTCAGCCCCGGTGTGATTTTCACCTCCAGGCTGATGTCGTTTGCGTCCAGCATGGGCTGGTTTTCCCCTGCAATATCATGAATCAGTTCATCCAGATCAACTTCCTCAACCTGATACAAAGAGGCTGCTTCCTCAATCTTGGTCAGAATGGAAATGTCGTTGATAAGGTCAGCCAGCCGGCACGACTGGGAATACGCACGTCGCAGGTAATCAGCCGTCCGCTCCCTGTCTGTATTTCCTTCAAGTATGGTCTCCAGAAAACCCTTGATGGAACTTACCGGCGTTTTCAGCTCATGAGCTATATTCTCGGTAATCTGTTGCTTTAATACCTTGCGCTTGGTTTGTTTGGACACATCATTCACCGAAACTTCAAAACTCTTGTCAGGAAATACAATGCACTTAACCGAGAAATACCGTCCGTTTTTCAAAATGGTAATTTCGTAAGTGGGCTGCATATCGGTCAGGTCATCCCCATTTTCCCTGAGAAACTTTTTTACAAACCCGACTATTGGTTTGAAATCAGGTATGCGAGAAAACGCATCAGCTGTAAAAACCCGGTTGTCACTGATGTGGTTAATGAACTGAATGAAATGGTTATTACTGGTGATTACCTGCATGTCTTTCGAAAAAATGGCAATGCCTTCATCCAGCAAATTGAGATGCCTGATCAGCTTGGATTTCTCCGACAACAGCTCCTCCTTGTTTTTATTCAGGCTTTGGTAAATTTCAATGATCTCCTGGCCGATATCTCCCAGCTCATTGTCGGGAAACCTGAGCTTTTCATCAATAGGCTTATTTGTAGTGGCTTTTAAGGTGAATTCCCTTAAGGTGTGGATTGATTTACCGTAATTGTCTGTAACAAGTAAAACAATAAACGTAGCCAACAGCAGTCCCAGAATGACCATCAGCAGGAAAAGCCGGTCGGGTTTGATGAATCTTCTGGCATCTTTGTCGTATTCCGTGGAAACACGGATGAAATAAGCCGGGTACTTTTTGGCGTAATAATAATACTTTATACTGGTGGAAGCCGATACCCTGATGTTCGTTCCATAGCTTTTTGCCAGGGCCTGTTGAATTTCGGGCCGGTATAAATGATTCTCCATCTGGCCATAGCTCTCAAATTCAGAGTCATACAATACCTTTCCTGAATCATCAATAACGGTAAGCCTTATGGCATCGTTTGAAATGAGCGAAACCAGCGAATCGAGTCTGGCATAACCGGCGGATTCAATTACTTCGTTGCTGTTCAAATAACTCCTGGTGATTTTTACGTAATTGTCAAGACTTTCATTGAGTGCCTCTATCCGGAACTTTCTTTCATGAAAATAATCCGAAACAAGCAATATTGACGCAAACAAAAGGAAAAAGGTCACAATATACAGCAACCACCTCTTAGTATATGACGCAATGAAACTCATAAAGTTGTGTTAATCCATTTCCAGGCAATATCCATAGCCTTTTCGGGTAATCAGATTCTTGCCATAACTACCGAGCTTCTTCCTTAACCTGGTGATGTGCACATCAACCGTGCGGTCAGTTACATTCACATCACGCCAGATGTAATCAAGAAATTGCTCCCTTCCAAAAATTCTACCCGGATTCTTCATCATAATGTGCAAAAGCTGAAATTCAATCGGAGTCAAATCTTCCTTGATCCCATCTACAATCAATCTCTTCTTCTCAATATCCAACTCAATGCCGGCCATTTTAATGGATGCCTGTTCAGATGCAACGTCAGCTGTATGATCCGACCGTCGTAAAACAGCTTTGATTCGGGCCACCACTTCTTTGATTGAAAAGGGTTTGGTGATGTAATCATCGGCACCCACAGAAAAACCGGTTAGTTTATCATTTTCTGTGTTCTTGGCCGTAATAAAAAAGACCAGGGCGTCCTGTTTTCTTTTCTTCCTGATTTCATCAGCCAGCCGATATCCCGACATGCCTTTCATCATGATGTCGAGCAGAAACAAATGATATTTATCCAGCTTTCTCTGCATGGCCTCTTCAGCTGAATTAACCGTATCCACATTGTACCCCTCCGACTCCAGATTGAACTTGAGGATTTCACATATATCCTCCTCATCGTCGACCACGAGTATGTGTATGGCATTGTATGAGTTCATTGCTAATGTATTGTATATTGGTTCGGGGGCTAAAGTATAACAGCAATGTTACAGCAAAGTTACGTTTTAACTATAATATTATTACGTATCGAACAAAGATTTACGCCTACCGCCTCTTTAAATTGTAACTTTATCTTCATCTTTTTGTAATCTTTATGTAACCTTCCCCGGTCATATTTGTAACGTTTTCTTAACTTTTGTTTGATTTCAATGTCAATTTTATTTAACTGCTTTGTAAAAAATGCTTCATATAAAACCTGAATTTTTACCAATCAAAAATGCAGTAATCATTTCATGATCCTTCTTGCTTCAAATAGCGCTATTTCGCAAAATATTTCCGGTTCACTTTCGGAACACATCTCTTCAGTGGAGGGAAAATGGAATGCAATATATAAACATATTGTCTTGAATGAGCCTGATCCGGAAAGATCAGTTAACCGACCCAATTATGAAATGGAATATTCTTCGGATCAACGTAGAGCGCTTGAACGTTCCCTTCTGATCCGACCCATCTACCTGTTGACTATTTGAACACAATGAATTATCTTTATATCAAAACATAACCTAATTATAACGCGGCCATATGGAAAATTTTTATCTGGTAATTGTAATCATCCTTTTTTTACTGGCAATCTCTGACCTGGTGGTAGGTGTGAGCAATGATGCTGTTAATTTTCTGAACTCGGCCATCGGATCCAAAACAGCCTCTTTTCGCGTTATCATGATCATTGCAGCTGCCGGTGTTCTGGTAGGCGCCACCTTTTCCAACGGCATGATGGAAGTAGCCCGAAACGGCATTATGAATCCTTCGGTTTTTACCTTCGAAAATATTCTGATTATCTTTCTGGCCGTAATGATAACCGATGTGTTGTTGCTGGATCTGTTCAACACATTCGGATTACCCACCTCCACTACAGTTTCGGTGGTTTTTGAATTGCTGGGTGCCTCCGTAGGTATGGCACTGGTTAAAATCCGTGCCTCGGCAGAAGGACTGGGTAGCCTGGGACAATACATCAACTCCGAAAAAACCCTGGTTATCATCACAGGCATCCTGCTTTCGGTTGCCATTTCATTCATTGTGGGAGTGACCGTGATGTACATTGCCCGTATCATTTTTTCGTTCGACTTCAAAAAGTCAGTTAAGTATTTCGGATCCCTGTGGGGTGGGCTGGCCATCACCGGTATCACTTATTTCCTGCTGATCAAGGGAGCGAAAGGGTCTGCCTTTATCAGCAAGGAACAGCTTGCCTGGATCTCTGAAAACAGCCTGCTCATCCTGGGCATTTGCTTTGCCGGATGGACACTGGTGCTGCAATTGCTTTACTGGCTGTTCCGGGTCAATGTACTGAAAGTTATTGTGCTTTTTGGTACTTTTGCCCTTGCCTTCGCATTTGCCGGGAACGACCTGGTGAACTTCATCGGGGTACCCATGGCCGGCTATGAGTCATTCAAAGTTTTTTCCGCCCAAAACAGCCTCAGTGGAAACGAATTTACCATGAGTTCACTGATGGAAAGCGTGAAAACCCCTGCCGGATTCCTGCTGGCAGCCGGTATCATCATGGTGCTGGCTTTGTGGTTTTCCAAAAAAGCGCGAAGTGTTACCAAAACCGAATTGAACCTGGGAAGCCAGGATGTCACCAGCGAGCGGTTTGCTTCATCACCCGTTTCCAGGGCCATTGTGCGAATCGGCGTGCAATTCGGCAAATTCATGTGGAAACTGGTACCTAAAAGGCTGCAGGCATTCCTGGAAAACCGCTTCGACGACAAGGCTTTTAAAAAGAAAGCCAAAAAAGACAAGGGTCTGTCATTCGACCTGGTACGCGCTTCGGTAAACCTGGCCGTTTCGAGCAGCCTGATAGCCTTTGCCACCTCATACAAACTGCCGCTTTCCACCACCTACGTAACCTTTATGGTGGCCATGAGCACCTCACTGGCCGACAGGGCCTGGGGTCGCGAAAGCGCCGTGTACCGGATTTCGGGTGTTATTACTGTTATAGGGGGTTGGTTTTTTACGGCATTTGTGGCCTTTACCGGAGCCTTCCTCATTGCCCTGCTGCTCAGCTGGGGCGGTCCGGTGGCCATCATTGCCATGATCTTGCTGGCCATGGTGTTTATTTACCGGACCCATATACTGCATAAAAAGCGTCAGGAAGAAATCAAAGCAGCCGAAGTAGACTTCTGGGGAGATGATGCCATTACCGGTAAATCAGTACTCACCAAATACAACAACCGCATTGCCCTTTCTATGATAGCTACTGCCGACCTCTATGAAACAGCCATTGAATCGCTGATAGCAGAAAAAAGGAAAAAGCTCGCCAAATCCGAAAAAGAAGCTCACAAATTAAGAAAGACCCTTAAAAATTATAAAAATGATGCGCATAAACTGGTATCGCGACTTGAGGGCAGCGATCTGGCTGATGACGGCGAATACTATTTCCAGATGCTCGATCACATGAATGAGGTATCGCATTACCTGAACAACATCATTGAACCCGCTTTTGTACATGTCGACAACAACCATGCACCCCTGCACAAAGCCGATGCCGATGAGCTGAATGAATTTGCCGCCCGGGCTGTGAAATACCTGAAAAAAGCAAAAACCTGCATTGAATCAGGTAAGTATGGAAGCCCCCAGGAAGATACTGAAATGCTGCAAAGTCTTTATGATATGCTTTCCGACATGCGAAAGAAACACCTGAAACGTTTCAAGGCAGGCCATATCAGCACCAGTGTAAGTCTGCTCTACCTCGATATGCTGGCTGAATCCAAAAACATGCTGATGAACGTTTACAACCTGGTGAAAACCTCCAGAACTTTCATCGCTTCACAACTGGCCCTGAAATAATACTGAGGTTTCTTCTTAAACCGTCGAAACCGGTTCGTTTAACTGCCGAGCGGGCAAAGATTTCCTCATATTGCTGCTCGTCCAAACGATACCAGTCGTTATGAGTCATTGCCATCAAACGGAGTTTGGGGTTGAATTCCTTCACGTTGTGAGACACAGCCTTACGGTTCCAGGGGCATACATCCTGGCAGATGTCACAACCGAAAACCCGGTTCATCATGCTGCCCTGGAATTCCTGACCAGGTTCTCCTTTGTTTTCAATGGTAAGATAGGATATGCAACGCCGGGCATCCAATTGATACGGGGCAACCAATGCGCCGGTGGGGCAGGCATCAATGCACCGGGTGCAGGTGCCGCAATAATCCGGTACGGGTTTGTCGTAACGAAGGGGGATATCAACAACCAGTTCACCTATAAAAACAAAGGAGCCCAGTTTTTTGCTGATCAGGCAGGTGTTTTTTCCAATCCATCCCAAGCCTGCCCTGGCAGCCCATGCTTTTTCAAGAACCGGAGCCGAATCAACAAAGTACCTGCCGGTAACAGGGGTAACCGACTCCTGGATGAACCGAAACAGCAGTTTCATTTTTTTGCGCACCACCCGGTGATAGTCTTCACCATAGGCATATTTTGAAATAACAGGGGCTTCGGGATCGTGCTGATGTGTAGCGGGGAAATAGTTGATCAGAACTGAAATCACTGATTTTGCACCGGGAACCAGCAGGGTGGGATCAACACGCTTATCCGCATTGTTTTCCATGTAGCTCATACAGCCATGAAAACCCCGGGTGAGCCAGCTTTTCAGATAATCACGCCCATCTTCGAGACAGGCAGCAGGCGAAATACCGCAGGCGTCAAAACCCAGCCTGCCGGCTTCCATCTTAATCATGGATGATTGACGGAATAATTCATCCACGGATGTTGCTCTTAAAGTTTCTTCTTGACCTCGGTGGTTTCGTAACCTTCAATAATATCTCCGGCGCGGATGTCGTTGAAGTTTTCAACATTCAAACCACATTCCTGACCGATCACAGCCTCTTTCACGTCATCCTTGAAACGTTTCAGAGATGCCAGTTTACCCGTATGAACTACAATGCCATCGCGGATGATTCTTATCCGGGTGTCGCGCCTGATCTTGCCTTCCTTCACCATACAGCCGGCAATGGTGCCAACCTTGGTTATTTTGAAAGCTTCCAGTATCTCCAGTGTAGCCACGATATCCTCCTTGATTTCAGGCGACAACATACCTTCCATAGCCGACTTGATTTCATTGATGGCATCGTAAATAATGCTGTACAGCCTGATGTCAATCTCCTCTTTCTCGGCCAGCTTACGTGCCTGCATGGAAGGACGCACCTGGAAGCCAATTACAATGGCATTGGACGCGGCAGCAAGCAATACATCACTTTCCGATATCTGACCTACAGCTTTATGAATCACATTCACCTGTATTTCTTCATTGGAAAGCTTGATCAGTGAATCAGAAAGTGCTTCAATGGATCCGTCCACATCACCTTTCACAATTACGTTAAGCTCTTTGAAGTTGCCAATGGCAATACGCCGGCCAATCTCATCCAGTGTAATGTGTTTCTGGGTGCGCAAACCCTGCTCACGCAACAATTGCTCACGCTTGTTGGCAATATCTTTGGCTTCCTTTTCACTTTCATATACATTAAACTTGTCGCCGGCCTGGGGTGCACCATTCAGTCCAAGTATCAGCACCGGATCCGAAGGACCGGCCACGCTGATTTTCTTTCCCCTCTCGTCGTACATGGCCTTAACCCTTCCAAAGTTATGTCCGGCAAGTACCACGTCTCCCACATGCAAGCTTCCGGCCTGAACCAGTACGGTAGCCACATAGCCTCTTCCCTTATCCAGAGATGATTCAATAATGGTACCCACACCAGGTTTATTCGGATTTGCTTTGAGATTCAAATACTCGGCTTCAAGCAACACCTTTTCCAGCAGTTCTTCCACGTTCAATCCGGTTTTGGCGGAGATTTCCTGCGACTGGAATTTTCCTCCCCAGTCTTCTACCAGGATATTCATTTTAGCCAGCGATTCCTTAATTTTCTCAGGATTGGCCGTTGGCTTGTCAATTTTGTTTATTGCAAATACCATGGGTACGCCGGCAGCCTGGGCATGGTTGATTGCTTCAACCGTTTGAGGCATGATTCCGTCATCAGCAGCCACAACAATTATGGCCACATCTGTGATTTGCGCACCGCGGGCCCTCATGGCAGTAAAAGCCTCATGTCCGGGAGTATCCAGAAATGAGATCTGCCTGCCGCCTTTGAGTTCAACACCATAAGCACCTATATGTTGCGTGATTCCTCCGGCCTCACCTGCAATCACATTGGCATGCCTGATGTGGTCGAGCAGTTTGGTTTTTCCATGATCCACATGACCCATAACAGTAACAATCGGAGGCCTGGGTACAAGGCTCTCAGGATCTTCCTCCTCTTCAATTTCCTCTTCCTGCGTATCTATGGTAACGAATTCTACCTTGAAACTGAATTCCTCTGCTACAAGCACAAGGGCTTCAGCGTCCAGTCTCTGGTTAATGGATACAAAAAGGCCAAGGCTCATGCAGGCAGCAATCACCTCATTAACAGGTACTTCCATCAATGTTGCCAATTCATTTACCGTTACAAACTCGGTAACCTTCAGTACATTCTTTTCAAGCTCTCTTCTTTCCTCTTCAGCCAGGTTACGTTGGCTGGCGATATCGCGCTTTTCTTTCCGGTACTTGGCACCTTTTGATGACCTGCCCTTGGTGGTCAAACGGGCAAAAGTATCCTTAATCTGCTTATCTACATCCTCTTCACTGATCTCAAACCGGTAACCTTTCCGTTTTTTCTTCTTCTTATTGTCTTTTGAAGCATCTGCAGCGGGCGCCTTGCCTGGTTGTTTTTCAACGCTCACGCGCTGTGTATCCTTCTTAATGCGTTTTCTTTTCTTCTTTTGTGCAGCATCATCCGATTCTGCCTTCGCGCCCGGAAGTTCCATTTTGCCAACAACCTTTGGCCCATCCAACCTTTCGGCCCTTGCCCTGATTACTTCAGGTTGCGGTCTTTCGGTTCTTGGTGAGCTTTCTTCACCTTTATTTTTTGACCTGTTTTCGCCGTTTTCAGAACCCTTCTGCTGGATGTTTCTGGTCTTCCTTTCCTTCTCCAGCTGTTCCCGTGTCTTTTTTGCAGGCCGGGTTCGCTGATTCATGGAATCCAGATCAATCCTGCCCACTACCTTAACTTCCACATCCTTGAGCTCCTGTTTCATGAAGATCTCTTCTTCAACCGGGGGAACCACTTCCTCAACTTCGGGTTCTTTTTCAGGTGGCGCCTGAATTACAGGCTCTTCCGGTTTCTTGTCTTCTACAGGAGGCGCCTCAGGCTCCTTCTGAACAGGCACTTCAACTACTTCCCTGTCAACTTTGGCTTTTTTAGTTTCTTTAGACTCTACAACCTCCTTAGTCTCTTTAGTCTCTTTAGCCTCTTTAGCCTCTTTAGCCTCTTTAGCCTCTTTAACTTCCTTGATTTCAATTGCCGCTGCGACTTCCTTATCCCCCTTTTTTGAAGGTTGTTTTTTGGAGGGACTGAGTTTTTCTACGTCAATCTTTCCAAGTACATTGAGTTTTATGGTTTCCTTTTCTGCAACACGCTCCGGTTCAGGTTCATGGTGGGTGGGCCGGTTATCCTTGACGAATACCTCATCCTCCTCTTCCGGTTTTACATGGTCGGTGCCATGTGGCATATCGGTAAGTGAAACCGTTTCAAGTTTTTCTTTCTTGTTGCGTAAATTCAGCTTCTCCGACTCTTTTTTCGCGTTCAGGTCAGTACTAAATTCCTTTAACAGCAGCTCATACTGTTCAGCAGTGATTTTTTCATTCGGACTCGAATCAATCTTCACTCCTTTCTTATGCAGGAAATCCACAATAGTGGATATGCCCACATTGAGCTCCCTGGCAATCTTATTTAATCGTGTAGTTTTAATATCTGACATCCGCTGATTTTAGTTGTTTTTGCAAGGCCAAAATTAGTAAATCATTCAATATAAAATATTCTGTTGAACTATTCAAATTCCGCCTTCAGTATTTTGAGAACTTCTTTAATGGTTTCCTCTTCCAGGTCGGTTCGCTTAACCAGGTCTTCAATATTCAAATTGAGAACACTCCGGGCCGTGTCGCAACCAATGGCTTTCAACTCGTCAATAATCCAGCCGTCAATTTCATCGGAAAATTCATCGAGGTTCACATCTTCCTCATCGGCCAAATCCGTCTCACGGTAAACATCAATCTCATAACCTGTGAGCTGGCTTGCCAGCTTGATATTCAGTCCGCCCTTCCCGATAGCCAGTGAAACCTCATTGGGTTTGAGATATACGTCAGCTTTCTTGCTCTTCTCATCAATCTTAATGGAGGATATCTTGGCCGGACTTAAGGCGCGCGTAATGAAAAGCTGCAGGTTATTGGTGTAATTGATCACGTCAATGTTTTCATTTTTCAATTCCCTTACAATGCCATGTATTCTCGAACCCTTCATCCCAACACAGGCACCTACCGGATCAATGCGTTCATCATACGACTCAACAGCAACCTTGGCCCTTTCACCGGGGATGCGGACAATCTTCTTAATGATGATCAAACCGTCAAATATTTCGGGAACCTCAAGTTCAAATAACCGCTCCAGGAAAATGGGTGATGTACGCGAAAGGATAATCAATGGTGTGTTGTTCCTCATTTCAACCCGCACTACTACAGCCCTGATGCTGTCGCCCTTGCGGAAATAATCGGTGGGTATCTGCTCGGTTTTGGGCAGAATCAGTTCATTACCTTCTTCATCAAGCACCAGAATCTCTCTTTTCCAAACCTGGTAAATCTCGCCGGTAATAATATCTCCAATGCGGTCGCGGTATTTCTGGAATATGTTGTTCTTTTCAAGATCGAGTATCCGTGCAGTCAGATTCTGGCGCAATGCCAGGATGGCGCGTCTTCCAAAATCCAACAGTTTTACCTCATCGGTAACCTCTTCACCTACCTCATAATCCGCATCAATTAATTTGGCCTCGGCAAGTGAAATCTGTTGGTTTGGATCTGTTACTTCTCCGTTCTCCACTACTTCCCGGTTTCTCCATATCTCAAAATCGCCTTTGTCAATATTGATAATGATATCATAATTGTCGGCCGACCCGAACATTTTTACCAGCATGCCGCGGAAAACATCTTCAAGCACACTCATCATGGTGGCCCGGTCAATGCTTTTCAGTTCCTTAAACTCCGAAAACGTTTCGATCAAATTAAGGTTTTCCATGTTTTATTTTACTTTTTTAAACTAATTATAACTTTTGCAGTTTTGATTTCATCAAATTTCAGCTCCAAAACTACCGGTTCCTTTTTCTTTTTACCTGTTTTACTGTCTTTCACAGTGCTCTCTGACTCCAGCCTGATAAACCCCCCGGGGGAAACTTCAGCCAGCTTGCCGGTAACTTTGTTCCCGTCGGTTTTCACTACCTCCAGCATCCTGCCCAGGTTCTTCTCATACTGAACCGGCAACTTCAGCGGCTTGTCGAGCCCGGGTGAAGACACTTCCAGTTCATAATCCTCAACCTCACGATCCAGCTTGCTCTCCAGGTATCGGCTTACCTGTATGCACTCATCCAGCGTAACTCCATTCAGGCTGTCCATGTATACCACAATTTTGTTTCCGGTGCTCACCGTAACGTCCACCAGAAATTTTCCGTTTTGTGTCAGCTCTTCCTCCAGGTAACTCCTGATTAATGCAGCTTTAATCATGTTCAGGCAAACCTAATAAAATAGGGGACTGAAGTGTCCCCTATCCTGATAAAATCCGTTGCAAAGATATAAATAATAATTAAATATGCAAAATAGTGCTCAAGTGTCTGATAAATCATGTTGATTTAATGAAGGATTATTTAGTAATTTGCAAACCATTCGGTAATTTAATCAGGAACCATGACAGCTGATTCTGTTAGCATGAACAAACGAAAGATCGTTAACGATCCGGTTCACGGATTCATCATCATCCCCACTGATTTTATTTTTGATTTGCTGGAACACCCTTACCTGCAAAGACTTCGCCGGATCAAGCAACTTGGCCTCACCAGTTTTGTATACCCAGGTGCCACCCACACCCGCTTTCAGCATGCACTTGGTGCTGTACACCTGATGAGTCAGGCTATTGAAAATTTACGGCTCAAAGGAACCGATATTTCCGAAGAAGAAGCTGAAGCAGTTACTGCGGCAATCCTGCTTCATGATATCGGGCACGGGCCTTTTTCCCACGCTCTTGAAGAAAGTATCATTCCCGGCATCTCCCACGAAAGTCTTACAGTTATGCTGATGAACAACCTGAATGAGGAGTTCGGGGGAAGGCTCAACCTGGCCATTCGCATTTTTAATAACAACTACAGCAAGAAGTTCCTGCATCAACTGGTTTCGGGACAATTGGATATGGACAGGATGGATTACCTCATGCGCGACAGCTTTTATGCAGGTGTTGCCGAAGGAACCATCGGTACCGAAAGAATCATAAAAATGCTCAATGTGGTTAACGGGCAACTGGTGGTTGAAGCCAAGGGCATTTATTCCATTGAGAAATTTCTGATCGCCCGGCGCCTCATGTATTGGCAGGTATACTATCACAAAACCGTGATTGCAGCAGAAAACCTGCTCGTTAAACTGCTGAAACGAGCTAAAGAAATTGCAGTTACCGATGCCGGTCTCTTTGCCACAGCATCCCTGAATTACTTTCTGAAACAGCATATCCGGAAAAAAGAACTGGAAGCCTCCCGGCAGGAAGTCCTCTTCCATTTTGCAAACCTGGATGACGACGACATTATGGCATCTGCAAAATCCTGGATGGCTCATCCCGACAGACTGCTTTCAACCCTGTCGGGGAACCTTACCCGGCGCATCCTCCCGAGAGTCAAAACCAGTGATGAGCCTTTCAGCGAACAAAGGCTTGATGAACTCCGAAATGCTGCATGCAAAAAATACGAGATGAACCGGCAGGAAGCAGATTATCTCGTTTTCTCGGGCCTGATCGCCAATAAGGCATACAGCGAAAAGTCCGATACCATCCGGATCTCATACAATACCGGTGAAATGAAAGACCTCTCCGAAGCTTCTGATATATTTCATTTACAGAATCTTATGGAGACTAAGAAAAAATATTTCCTGTGTTATCCCAAAGATCTTGGGTTAAATTACTAATTTTGTGCCCGGCGAAAATTAAATATGCATGAAGGTTACCGCTAAAATTGTTGCTGATTTTACCAAAGGTGAACTGATCGGAAATCCTGACGAAGTTGTTACAGATGTTTCCAAGATAGAAGAAGGCAAAAAAGGCACCCTGGCTTTCCTGGCCAACCCAAAATATGAGAAGTACCTTTATACAACGGATGCTTCCATTGTGCTGATCAACAGGGATTTTCCCGTTGACGGAAATGTTAAACCTACCCTTATCCGGGTTGACAACGCCTATGACGCATTCACCTCACTCCTCGAGCTTTACACCAAAATGATCCCCGAAAAAAAGGGAATTGAACAACCTGCATTCATCGATGCTACTGCCAAAACGGGTGAAAATGTGTATATCGGCGCCTTTTCCTACATCGGCCCCGGAGTTACAATTGGTGATAACGTCAAGATATATCCCCAGTGCTACATTGGCGACTTCACTCAGGTTCAGGATAACACCATCATCTATCCCGGTGTACGTATTTACCACGGTTGCTATATCGGACGCAATTGCACCATACATTCCGGCGTGGTCATCGGGGGAGACGGCTTCGGCTTTGTGCAGCAACCCGACCAGCAATACCGGAAAATACCACAGGTGGGCAATGTGATCATCGAAGATCACGTGGAAATCGGATCCAATGTCACCATTGACCGGGCCACCATGGGATCAACCATCATCCGTAAAGGTGTTAAATTCGACAACCTGATCCAGATTGGTCATAACGTGGAAGTTGG
>JAFGOR010000035.1 GCA_016926375.1 Bacteroidales bacterium | reverse complement strand
AATGAGCAGGCAAAGTTAGGGCAAAATGACTTCTAAAATGAACTATTTGAGAATGCTTTTAATTACATTCAGGTTCATTTCATTGAAAATAGGCTTCCCTTGCGGCGTATACATATGTTTGATCCGGTTACCGAAACGTTCGGTGATTTTACCCCTTACCATTTTCATGGTACTGTTCATCAGGTGGTTTTCTTCGGTGAAACCTTCTTCAATCACAGCAAATGTAGCCGGAACCCACCTGTGGGGGAAGAGATTTTCAAATTTCCCTCCGGCAAGAAACTGGTCAATTTGAGCTTCAACCAATTGAATTACCTCATGTGGCGCATTTTCATCATCAATTTTCATTCCTTTATCGGCGAGCCAGGATTTAACTGCTGCCAAATTCGGGTAAATAAGTGCTGTGGTATAAGCATTCTGATTGTTGTAAAGCATACATTGATCAAGGAATTTCGAATGCTGAACCAGGGCTTCTTCAATGCTTTCGGGACTGTATTTCTCGCCGTCATCGGCTATCAGAAGGCTTTTAAAACGTCCGAGCACATACAGGAAACCGTCTTTATCCATATATCCCAGGTCACCTGTATACAGCCAGCCATCTTTAATGGTTTCAGCAGTGGCTTCGGGATTGTCCCAATACCCAACCATTACGTTCTCTCCCCGGATTACAATCTCACCCTTTTCACCCAGGGGAAGTTCATTACCTTTATCGTCGCATATTTTGAGGTCCATATTGGTTACCAGGGTGCCCGATGACCCCATTTTATGCTTCTCCGGATTATTTGCCGAAATAACCGGGGAGGCTTCTGTGAGTCCATACCCCTGGAACATGGGAATTCCAATGGCATAGAAGAATCTTTGCAGGTCAATATCCAAAAGAGCTCCGCCTCCAACAAAATACTTCAGATTTCCTCCGAAAGCTTCCCTGACCTTGCTGAAAAGAATTTTGTCGAAAAGCAGTTGCAGTGGTTTAAGCAGTATTCTGAATCCTTTTCCCCTGTTCCATCCGATGTCGTTGTATACGTAGGCTACTTTCAGTGCAAAATTGAATAGTTTTTCAGCAAAGGGCCCCTTATCCTTAATTCCTTTTTCTATATTTTTCTTAAAGTTCTTGGCCAGGGAAGGAACACTCATTAACAGGTAAGGCCTGTTTTCCTTAATGTTGATGGGAATGTTCCGGAGGGTTTCCATTCCTGTTTCACCAACCTGTATGGATGCCATACTGGCACCGCATGACATCAAGGTGTAAATTCCGCAGGTATGAGCGAAAGCATGGTCCCACGGCAGAATCAACAAGGTGGTCCAATACATGGGTATCGAAAACAAGCTCAGCGATTGTTCAATATTGGCGGTATAATTGCGGTGGCTGAGGATAATGCCCTTGGGATCCGCAGTTGTGCCAGAAGTATAGCAGATGTTGGCGTAATCGCTTCCCTGAACCGATGTCCATCTTTCCTTGAATTTTTCAGGCGATGACTTGAGCAAGTCTTTGCCTTTTTCCATTACTTCGGAAAAGGGCAATTCATAACTCTGGTATTCATCCTGCGAGTCAAGCAGAATAAGTTTTTCAAGCTTTGGAAGAGAATCCATGATCGGAATGATCTTTTTCGCCTGGTTTTTTGAGGCAATGATAAACCGGGCACCTGAGTGGTCAATTCTGAATCGGAGTTCCGTTGGTTCGGAGAGCTTTACCGAGAGGGGTACATTAACAGCACCTGAGTATAAAATACCCAGTTCGCTAATTACCCAATCATTTCTTCCCTCTGAAAATAAGGCAATTCTATCGCCCTTTTGCACTCCCAGGGCAAGCAAACCTGCTCCGGCCTGGTATGCTTTTTCATGCACCTCTTTGAAAGTGGTGCCCATATATTTATTGTTCTTTTTTTCAAGGAGAAAGACGTTGTTGCTGTATTTTGAAACACAGTCTTCAAATAGCTGAATCAGGGTTTTCATCATGCAGGTATATTAAAATATCCTGCAAGATAGAAAAAAACTGAAAGCAAACAGGTGGGGTGGATAAACTAACGGACCTCAGAGGGGATCAGCAGGTTTTCAATTTTATAAAGGAGATGCTGAAAATTGGCTGGTTTTGTGATATACTCGTCACATCCTGCCTCGAAACTTCTTTCACATTCTTCACCATAGGCATTGGCTGTATGCACTATTATAGGAAGATTGGGCCTGAATGATTTGATTTGCCTGATCGATTCAATTCCGTCAACAATGGGTAACTGAATATCCATCAGAACAAGATCTATGTGATTGTATTGCCTGCAAAAGTCAATGGCCATTTGTCCGTTTATTGCCCAAAGAACGTTTACCTTGGTTCTGCGTGATAGAATAAGACTCAGGTATTTATAGCTGATTTCATCGTCTTCGGCTATCAATATCGTCCTGTTGCTCCAATCGTATGACATGATGATGTTTTTGTATGATGTTACAGCATGATATACGATAACCATTGAGGCAGGTAATACTTACTTGATGAATGACCAAAGAACCGTGTTTAAAGTGTATTTTTCCCTGATGAATTTGTTATGTTCCGGAAGTACTTTTTGGGTTATGGGATAAAGTCATTGCGCAATGAATTTAATTTAAATAATTTACGTAATAAAAACAGCGCCATGAAAGATCCATTTGATCCCGCAACACGCATACAGGATATGCTTCATTTTGATGAATTTGGTGGCGTTAACCCGGCCATTACCGATTCATCCACTTTTACATTTCTGGATCCTGAAACCATGAGTGAAACATTTCTGGGGCATACCGAAGGCTGTTTCCTGTATTCACGTCACTGGAATCCCAGCAATAAGTTTCTGGCTGACACGCTGGCCTCCATGGAAGACACAGAATCCGCCTGGGTTACTTCGTCGGGCATGGCGGCTATAACCTGTTCCATACTTCAGTGTTGCAGGGCTGGCGATCACATCATCACCAGTGTTACCACGTATGGAGGTACTTTTGCCTTTCTGAAAAATATACTGCCCAAATACAATATTGAGGCAACATTTGTTGACATTACTGATCTGGAAAGTGTAAAAAGCAGTATTCGTCAGAATACAAAACTGATTTATACCGAATCAATAACCAACCCGCTTTTGCAGGTTTCGGATATTTCTTCGCTTTCTGCTATCGCCAGGCAAAACAATCTGCTGCTTATGGTGGATAACACTTTTTCGCCGATGATCATCTCTCCGGCACGATTGGGTGCCGACATTGTGGTGCACAGTCTGACCAAATTCATCAACGGAAAAAACGACTGTGTGGCTGGTGCCATATGCAGCACCAAAAAATTCATTGACGATCTTTCCAACGTGAACGACGGAACTGCCATGCTTCTGGGTCCTGTGCTTGATCCACTGCGCTCCTCATCTATTCTTAAGAATTTACATACGCTGCATATTCGAATGAAGCAACATGGGCAAAACGCCCTGTATGCCGCTACTGAACTAAAAAAACTTGGCCTCAGGGTTCGTTATCCCGGGCTTCACGATCATCCGCAGCATGATTTGTTGAAGCGCATGATGAATAAAGACTATGGCTATGGCGGCATGCTGGTTGTTGAACTGCCATCTTTGCAATCAGCCAACGAATTCATGCGAATTATGCAGATGGAAGGTGTGGGTTACCTGGCAGTGAGCCTGGGTTATTTCAAAACGCTGTTTAGCAATTCCGGCAAGAGTACTTCTTCAGAAGTGCCTGAGGATATTCAGCGAAGCATGGGCCTTACAGAAGGTTTTGTGAGGTTTTCAATTGGTCTTGACAACAATATGGAGCGTTCGGTTGAAAAGATGAAAGCATGCCTGAGGAAGCTGCACCTGATCTGACACTGAACAAAAGATGAAAAGGGCTGTTTTACCATAAACCAACTATTGCAAAAATGAGCTATACATTACAATTGGGATCAGCAGCGCCTGATTTCAAATTAAAAGCGACAGACGGCAAGTATTATAGTTTGACGGATTTCGAATCAAATCGTTACCTGGTTGTGTTCTTTACCTGCAATCATTGTCCCTATGTGCTCGGATCGGATGAAATTACCCGGAAAACTGCCTTGAAATTCAAAGATAGCGAAGTGGGTTTTGTTGCTATTAACTCAAATAGCGCCAATACCTACCGCGAAGATGATTTCGCGCATATGGTAAAGAGAATGGAACAGTACCGGTTCCCCTGGACATACCTGCACGATGAAAAGCAGGATGTTGCCCGGAATTATGGAGCGCTGCGTACTCCTCATTTCTTTGTATTTGACAGGGAAAGAAAGCTGGTGTATACGGGTAGGGGATTGGATAATCCGCGCGAAGGGAACAAGGCCACGGTTAATGATCTCGACAGGGTATTGGGTGAGCTGACCGGTGGAAGGGAAATCAGTGTCAAACTGACCAATCCCATTGGGTGCAATATCAAATGGGAAGGCAAAGAACCAAAATGGATGCCCGGAGAAGCCAGAGACCTTGTATAGAAAGAAACTGACAACGTGCAACAGGAATATCTGTTAATATGTTCATAAAACTTCAGTTTATTCATGTTTGTTAATAAGCTTATTTTCATAAATTTGTTTATTAATCATGATAAACTGAAAATCTATACACTCAAATTCTGAAAAAATGAAGCGTATATT
>JAFGOR010000034.1 GCA_016926375.1 Bacteroidales bacterium | reverse complement strand
GAGCCATATTCGTTGGCCAGATCACCGCACTTCAGAACATGTTGTTTGAGACCCAGTCTTTTTTCCTGGTAAATGACCTGTTTCTCTCCAAAAGGCCATTCAAAGTTAGTGGCCAGGTCTCTAACAGGAAAATTCTCAGGTTCCTTATTGTCAATGCTGATGATCAGTTTGGCATGGGCTATATTCTTTGCATTCTTCAATGAAAACAAAAGCCTTTCCAAAGATCGGGGTCTGTTAAAAGCAACAACTACTATTACCGGATTATATTTCATGAATGCAATATAAGCATAAAGGGTGATTATTTTGAACGGATCCTGTTCTTAATATAACGCAAAGCGTTTGCTATATCATCGCGCTGACTGATTAACAAATGCAAAAGATACAAAGCGGCAAAGATTGCTGTAATCCAGGTATGATTCATCCATACCGAAATGATCATAGAAACAGAAAGGATAACTTTTGGCAACCAGA
The DNA here is from genome assembly GCA_016926375.1 of Bacteroidales bacterium. GTDB lineage: Bacteria > Bacteroidota > Bacteroidia > Bacteroidales > UBA10428 > UBA5072. The sequence continues at coordinate 2,568 of JAFGOR010000034.1, read as the reverse complement.
AAGCAAGAATGGTTTTGGTGTCAAACCCGAAAGATTTCTTGAAACCATAATACATAACCAGCGGTATGTCAAATATCACAAAGGCCAATGCATAGAACCTCAACACATGCACCATGGAGAAAAACGCTCCTGCTGCTATCGATAATATGATTACCAGGTTGGTAGGTATGCCCAGCAACATCAATATTCTTTCTTTTCCCTTGAGAATAAAAATATTGCCTGTAGTTGAATTCAATGTTTGTGAAAGTATCAGAATTCCAATATATGGCAGCAGATCAGCCACCTGGATCCATGCTTCAGACCAAAGCAGAATAACAAGGGGTTTGGCAAAAAAGATCAGCAATATGCTTAATGGAAAATTAAAAAGACTTATGATGCCCAGGGTGTTCATGTACTCTTTGTTTGAGTCTCCTCCTTTACTTTCAAGATCCTTCAAGCTGGGATACAATACCTTCCCAAAAAGACCCGACATGACGTTCAGTGCAAGATTCAGTAATTTATAGGCCCTGTCATAAATTCCCAGGCTCTGTGTTCCAAAAACCTTGCCCACAATGAGGTTGTCAGAATTGCGCGCCCAGTAATTCAGCAAGTTGAAACCGGTCAGATTTCCAATGATGCCTTTGGCTTTTCTGAATCCCACCACCAGATATTTCATGCTTAGCCACCTGAATTTAAATCCGGTGCTGGAATTATACATGTAAATGCGAAGCAAATTGCCTGCGATACTGGGTAATATTAACGACCAATACGACATTTTCAAATATGCCATGATGATCATCAATACAATCTCCAGCACGGTACATACCAGCTCTATCATTCCCAATGTGTTAAACTTTAACTCCTTGGAGAGTATGCCAAATGGTACGGTAGTAAAAGACCGCAGGATGAAGCTTGATGACATGATGATTGTGGGAAGAATCAATGCAGGATCCTTATAAAAAAGGGCTATGGGATAAGCAAGCACAACAACCAAAGCAGCAAGTATTACGCCTATAATAATTGCCAGAAAATGAATGGTCGAGTGAAACAACTTTTTATAGTCGCTCCTGATGATTATGTAGGATAGTCCTGCATCTGAAAACTGATTGATGAAACCGGTAAAGACGGTGATCAGAGCAACAAATCCGTATTCCGCTGGCAGCAATAAACGAGATAATACAATGCTGGATAAAAAACTTATAATCTGGGTTCCATAGCTGTATCCACCTAAAACAATTACATTCTTAAAAAGATTTTTTCTAAAACTCATAACAAGTGCTACTTCCTATTATTTGAATACCCTGGAAAGCAGGTTTCTCACCTTCCTGCCAAAGATGCTGAATATAATACCGATTGTTTCACCAGTTGAGAATCTTCTCTCCAATGGGTAATGTTGTTTGTGCCACTTCAAACATTCCTTATCCCCGGCCAGCAGTTTTTTGAACAGGAAATACCCATAGTTTTTCCGAACTTCTAAATATTCGGCAGATAATTCATTGTTATTGCTTTTATACTTATAAAGTTCACTTTCACGAAAATTCAAATTGGTATTGTATTTTATTGAAACCTGTGAAGTAAATGTTTCTTCATGACGCCGGGTATAGCTGAGTACCTTGAATACAAAAGCCAGATCTGCCATATTCAGCAGCTCGTAAGCCAGCGTGGTATCAAAATGATAACTGTTGTCTGAAAAAATCCTGGGGTAGGTTTTTATTTTTTTGAGTGTGTCAATCCTGTATAAAACAGTTGTTTCAGAACCGGTTACATCATATTTGTTGAGCAGTTGATTCAATAGGACTTTCTTACCATCGAACACCGGACCTTTATAGTAATCCAAACCTGAACAGCTTACATTTTTGTTGTCAATTCGGTATGAAGAACAAAAGCCGGTTTGGGGATGATTTTCCATCAACTCAACCATGGAAGTGAGGTATTCCGGGAATAGCCAGTCATCAGCACAAACCACCTTGAAATATTTGGCATCCATGGAGATGGGTTTGATGGTATTGTTGAAATTTTCCATCATACTCACAAACTCCGGATTGGTAATCAATCTAATGCGTGGGTCGCGATTGGCAAATGATGTGGCAATTTCCGGACTTCTGTCGGAACTCTTGTTATTGATCACGAAACATTCCCAATTCTGATATGTTTGATTGAGAATGCTTTGCAAACACTCTTCAAGATATTGTTCGCCATTGTAAACAGGTATGCCTATTGAAACCAGTGGATTATTAGAGTTTTCGGAGATCATCTGAAAAGCGCTTATTTACAGGAAGATTATTTATTAATGAAGACTTTTCCAATATGAATGCTTTTTTCACCCACTATTTGATAAATATACAAGCCGGAAGCAATTTCCGGTTTGCTCAGGTCAATATGGCTGGTTTCATTGAGAAACAATGGCTTTTCTAAAATTGTTTTCCCTGAAACATCAGTCATGATGAACCGGTAAGAACCGTTTTTTCCGGTTATGTTAACATACAGGTTCTCTGTTGCCGGATTTGGGTATACCTGAATACCGTCAAACTGGTTATCACCAATTGCATTTTGACCAAAAACAACAATAGTAAATTCCTGGTCAGTATG
>JAFGOR010000229.1 GCA_016926375.1 Bacteroidales bacterium | reverse complement strand
GAAAGCTTTTCATTTCACAACTAAAACGATTTTGATATGGCAGCTAACAATAAGATGAAGAAGGTTTTTGTTCTGGATACGAATGTATTGTTGCACGATTACAAGTGTATCTTCAACTTTCAGGAGAATAACGTGATTATTCCCATAACTGTGCTCGAGGAACTGGATAAGTTCAAGAAGGGAAACGACATCATCAACTACCATGCAAGGGAGTTTACCCGGGAACTCGACAAGCTTTCAGGCGACAACTTATTCAATGGCGGGGTTTCGCTTGGAAAGGGGTTGGGAAAACTGAGTATTGAAACCGGCAAGCCCTTTTCAACTGCCATTCAAACATCGTTCCCCGAAAATACTCCCGATCACAGAATTCTGGCCATTGCCGAGCATGTTCATCGGAACAACCGCGACAGCATGGTCGTTTTCATTAGCAAGGACATCAACCTGCGCATGAAAGCCAAATCTATCGGGGTTATGGCACAGGACTATGAGACCGATAAGGTCCGGAATATTGATGAGATTTACAAAAGTGTCAGCACCATCGAGGGTATTGATGACCAGCTGATCAAGAAACTCTATGAAGCGCCCGATGGGGTTCCGGTTAAGAGTTTCAAGCTGAAAATCAAGCCTTCAGCCAACCAGTATTATATTTTTAAGGGCAGTTCATCCAGTGCCCTGGCTTATTTTAACCCCCAAGCAGGTAATATCAGCAGGGTGATTAAACAGAAAACCTATGGTATTGAACCACGCAATGCCGAGCAAACCTTCGCGCTCGATGCCCTGTTACGTGAAGATGTTCAGCTTGTATCGCTTACAGGGAAAGCCGGTACGGGCAAAACGTTGCTGGCATTGGCGGCTGCTCTTCAACAACGGCAACAATACACTCAGATATTTCTGGCCCGCCCGATTGTACCCCTTGCCAATCGCGATATCGGTTTCTTACCGGGAGACATCAAGGAGAAAATTGGTCCCTATATGCTCCCGCTTTTCGACAACCTCGATGTAATCAAGAATAAATTCTCACAAACCAGCAAGGAATTTGTGAAAATTGAGGAGATGCTGAAAACCGAAAAGCTGATCATCACACCGCTGGCCTATATTCGGGGAAGAAGCCTTTCAAGAATATTCTTTATAGTGGATGAAGCGCAGAACCTGACACCACATGAGATTAAAACCATCATCACGCGTGCCGGAGAAGGAACAAAAATGGTATTTACAGGTGATATCGAACAAATAGATTCTCCCTATCTCGATGAAAAGTCAAATGGTCTGAGCTATGTGACGGATAAAATGATCGGACAGGATTTGTTTGCCCATGTGAATCTGGTGAAAGGAGAGCGGAGTTACCTGGCTGAACTGGCCAGTCACCTGCTGTAATTAAGGTTTATTTTCAGGTTAGCAATGCACTGGTGCGCAATTTGGGATAAATGAATTACATTTGTGGCGGTAACAAATGTATTATTCATGAAGCAATTAAAAACTCTCCATGTGGTTCGGCACGCGAAGTCTTCATGGGATTATGACGGCACAGCTGACATCGACAGAACGCTGAAAGCCAAGGGGATAAGTTACGCTTATGCGATTGCCCGAAAGCTGAAGCTGAGCAACCTGATTCCTCAGAAGATCATTTCGAGCCCTGCTATACGAGCCCTGCACACAGCCGTTATTTTCGCAAGGGTTCTTGAGTATCCGCTCAGGGAAATCGAAATTTGCGGTCTGTTGTATGAATCGTCTTCCGACAAGATAATGGATATGGTGCGTAAAACGGATAATGAATGTAAGTCGCTGATGATTTTTGGCCATAATCCCGATTTCACCGATCTGGTAAATGGCTTTATTGATAAACCCATTGAAAATATACCCACATCGGGGGTGGTTACTCTGAAATTCGCTTCGGCAAATTGGGATGGTATCAGCAGGAAAAACCTGGAGAGCCACATCATCAATTTCCCGGTTAAAGATGAGTAAGCATGAATCAAACAGGCGCTGAAAGAATTAGCTCAATATGAAAAAAGATCCAAAACTGATTCATCGCGAAATCAGCTGGCTATCATTTAACGAGAGGGTGTTGCAAGAGGCACAAGACCCCGACGTGCCTCTTGTGGAACGAATCAAGTTTCTTGGAATTTTCTCGAATAACCTTGATGAATTCTTTAAGGTGCGGGTGGCCACCATCAAAAGAATGATCGATTTCCAGGAAGGTCGCAAAAAGGTTGAAGGTGAAAAACCCAAGAAGCTCATGAGCATGATCCAAAAGAAGGTGCTGCAGCTTCAGAATAAATTCGAGTACACCTTTCAAAATATTCTGAATGAGCTTGAAAACGAAGGCATTCTGATTATTAACGAACTCGAATTGAATCCTTTCCAGGCCGAATTTGTTAAAAACTATTTTGATGAGCATGTTTTCCCGGTCATTTCGCCCATCATACTGAGCAACGTAGACAAATTTCCTTACCTGAAGGACAAATCCATTTACCTCGTGGTAAAACTCAACAGCAGTGAGCACGATGTGAAAACCGATTTTGCGCTGATTGAAATACCCACCAATGTGCTTCCCCGGTTCCTTGTGCTCCCTTCGGAAAACGAGAAGAAATTCATCATACTGCTGGAAGATGTGATCAGAGCTTCCCTTGATGATGTATTCGCGTTGTTCCGGTTCGACCATTTCGAATCGTGGATCATCAAGCTCACACGTGATGCCGAGCTTGATATGGATAACGATTTATCAAAGAGCTTTCTGGAAGTGATATCCAAAGGAGTGAGCAGCCGGAAAACAGGACAGCCGGTGCGTTTTGTTTTCGATAACGCCATATCAAGGGAATTGCTGGAGTACCTGGTTAAACAGCTGAACCTGGATGAAGACAACAACCTGATCCCCGGAGGCAGAATTCATAATTTCAAGGACTTCATGAGCTTCCCAAACATCGGATCATCACATCTTACTTATAAAAAAGAAGCTCCTTTGCCGCATCCCTTAATCAAGTACCACAAGAGCATCATCGATATCATGGCACAAAGGGACTTCATGCTTCATGTGCCTTACCAGGATTTTAACATTTTTATCAGGTTGCTGCAGGAAGCATCAATTGACCCAAGAGTTACTGAGATTTCCCTCACCATTTACCGGGTTGCCAAAAATTCAAAAGTGATCAACGCCCTGATTAATGCAGCCCGAAATGGTAAGAAAGTGTACGTAGTCATTGAGTTGCAGGCACGTTTTGATGAAGAAACCAATATCTACTATTCGCGCAAGCTCGAAGAGGTGGGTGCCAGGGTTACTTTCGGGTTCCCTGGATTGAAGATACATGCCAAACTGCTCAATATTGTCAGGAAAGAAGGTGCCAGGCTGGTGAATTATTCCTGTGTGAGCACAGGTAATTTCCATGAAGGAAATGCACGGGTATATTCTGATCTTTTCCTTTTTACAGCTGACAAAAGGATTACATCCGAGGTAAAAAAGGTTTTTGATTTTTTCGAGAATTCCTATAAGAATTTTACTGCCAGGCATCTTATCAAGTCGCCTTTATATATGAGAAGAAAGATGTACCAGTTAATCGACAGGGAAATAAAAAATGCAAATGCAGGAAAAGAAGCTTATATCATTCTGAAACTGAACAGCCTTGTTGATCCTGATATCATTCATAAACTTTATAAGGCCAATGATGCCGGAGTGAAGATCCGGATGATTGTAAGGGGTATATGTTCTCTGAAACCAGGTGTGCCTGGGCTGAGTGAGAACGTGGAGGCTGTGAGTATTGTGGATAAATTCCTGGAGCATTCGCGGGTGCTCATATTCTGCAATAACGGTGATGAGCAGTATTATATCACTTCAGCCGACTGGATGTCGAGAAACCTGGACCGCCGCGTGGAAATTGCATGTCCAATCTACGACAAAACAGTGCAACAAGAGATAAGAGCACTGATCGATATACAATTGAAAGATAATGTGAAGGCCCGGATTGTAAATGCCGTTCAGGATAACGATTATGTGCCTGCTGATGGTTCCGGAAAGATCAGATCCCAGGTAGAAATATATGAATTCTACCAGGATTTGCTGCGCAAAGAAAATTATTAATAGCAAAAAAGGAATGGATTACAAGGGTTTATGTGACGAAGTAATTGGAATTGCTGTTGAAGCCGGTCAGTATATCATGGAGCGGATGACCGGATTTTCCATGAGCCAGGTTGAGGTTAAGGGCAAAAACAACTTTGTTACCGAAGTGGATAAAGCTGCCGAGGGAATCATTGTTGAACGGCTCAGGAAACTGGTGGATGGTGCCGGGTTCATAGCCGAGGAAGGAACTGCACAAAGCCGCGGTGAAAAATACAACTGGATCATCGACCCGCTTGACGGCACCACCAATTTCATTCACCATGCGCCCCCCGTGGCGGTAAGTATTGCGCTTACCGAAAATGACCTGCCGGTACTGGGTGTAGTGTATGAAGTGTGGCTTAAAGAAGCATTTTATGCCTGGAAGGGTGGGGGGGCTTACCTGAATGGAAAAGAGATTAGGGTGTCGGACACGGCTGAAATGAAAGATGCACTCATAGCTGTGGGTTTCCCATATCATGGTGAACAGCGCAGAAAGGTGTTCATCCAAAGCCTGGATCATTTTCTGCATGCCACACATGGCGTACGCCGCCTGGGATCGGCTGCAACCGACCTGGCCTACGTTGCCTGTGGCCGTTATGAAGGCTTTTACGAGTATAACCTGGCTCCCTGGGATGTTGCTGCCGGTGCGCTGATTATTACGGAAGCCGGTGGGAAGGTTTCTGATTTCAGCGGAAATAACAACTTTCTGTTCGGTAAAGAAATAGTGGCATCCAACAACAAGGTATTTGCAGAATTTCTGGACGATGTGAAGCAATTTATGAAACCGTAATTTTTCAGAAATGGCATCAATCGGTTATTATCTGTTATTTGGCTTCACCTGGATCATCTCACTGATGCCTTTCTGGGTACTTTACCGCATGTCCGACCTGCTTTTTCTGGTGGCATTTTATGTGATCCGTTACCGGAAGAAAACCGTATTCAAAAACCTGAGGACTTCCTTTCCCGAAAAAACCGAAGATGAAATAAACCGGCTGGCCAGGGCATTTTACAGGCATTTTTGCGACTTCCTGGTTGAGATGCCCAAAAATATCAGCCTTTCTACAGAGCACCTCAACAAACGGATGAAGTTTAATAACCCTGAAGTGTTCAGGGAACTTGAAGAAAAGAATATGAATTTCGCGCTGGTATCAGCACATTATAACAACTGGGAGTGGTTGATTGCCTTACCTGCCAAGATGAGGCACCATTTTCTGGTAATCTACCGCCCGCTGAAAAACAAAGCTTTTGACAGGCTGTCGTCATACATCAGAAACCGGTATAAGCCGGTATTGATTCCTATGGAATCCATTTTCAGGGAGGCTGTCAAACACCGTTCGGCAGGTGACCTGTTTTCTGTTTGGTTTCTTGCCGATCAGCGACCTCCAAGGAACAGCAGGTTCTGGACCAGGTTTCTCAATCATGAAACGGCATTTTTTGAGGGAGTGGAAAAAATTTCGCGCAAGTTGAACCTGGCTGTGGTATTCATGGATGTTCAAAAAATAAAACGGGGCTATTACGAGGTGAATCTTAAGCTGTTGATTGAAAATGCAGCAGATGTAGTTGAAGATGGTGTAACCCTTGCCTGCATCAGGGAAATGGAGCATGAGATCCGGCAACGTCCTGAGTTCTGGTTGTGGTCGCATAAACGTTTCAAACACACACGGCCCGAAAACATCAAACTCATTGCATCATGACCCGTATTGCAGTTGTCATTCTCAATTGGAACGGCAGGCATTACCTGCAACAGTACCTCCCGTCGGTTTGCAACTGCTCCGACATGCCCGAAACTGAAATCATTGTAGCTGATAACGGTTCTACGGATGATTCAGTGCAGTACATTAAGGAACATTTCCCTTCAGTCAGGCTGATCGAGTTCAGCGAAAATCATGGTTTTGCTATGGGATATTGCAAGGCACTGTCTGAAATTGATGCAGCGTATTATGTGTTGCTGAACTCAGATGTGGAAGTGACACCCGGATGGCTGAAACCGTTGCACCAGGTTATGGAGGATAACCTGGGCATTGGGGCGTGTATGCCCAAATTGCTGGCGCATGATCAACCCGGTTATTTTGAATATGCAGGTGCATCAGGCGGATATATCGACAGGTTTGGATACCCTTTCTGCCGCGGAAGAATTCTAAGCACCCTGGAGCAGGATGAAGGCCAGTACGATGATTTCAGTGAAATATTCTGGGCTTCAGGGGCATGCATGTTTGTCAGGGCTTCCGCTTACCGTAAGGCTGGCGGTCTCGATGGTGAGTTTTTTGCCCACATGGAAGAAATTGATCTCTGCTGGCGCATGCAAAGAACAGGCTATACCATTGCTGTGGTACCCCAATCCAAAGTATTTCATGTTGGCGGAGGCACATTGCCCAATAATACTCCTCGAAAACTTTACCTGAATTACCGGAACAACCTTTTCCTGCTGTTTAAGAACCTCCCGGTTTTCCAATTGCTTCCGGTTATTCCCTTGCGGATGCTGCTCGATGGTATGTCGGCCGTTGCATATCTTCTTAATGGCTCAGGTAGTTTTTTTGTGGCCGTGATAAGAGCACACCTGGCTTTTCAACGCCGCATACCGCTGCTGATTCAAATGAGAAGACAGCTTAAAGGAACCATCCGCACCGGTAAATTTTTGGCCATCTATCCCGGAAGCATTGTATTCGATTATTTCATCAGACGCAGGCGGGTTTTTAGTCAGTTAGACTGGCGATTCCGGAACAATCCTTCCAATTGAGCCCTGATTGCAAGCGACATCGAAAGGTCAACCACCCCGGGAAGAAAATGGAACGAGCATTGAACCTTGCCCTGTATGGCAGGTGTTGATACCTGGTAGTATATATCAGCCCGGCTGTAAAATGGTGCCTTGTAAAAGCCGTCTCCTGAAGTGATAAACTGGTTATCGCCGGAGTAAATTACCCCGTGAACCCCGAAACTTTTGTAAAGAGCCTCTGCTTCGCCATAAAAGCCAATTGGAAAGCGGAAATCATAAATACCCCTGAGGCGGTCATAGGAACCCAGCACCCCGGCGTAGACAGTGAGCGAATCCAGTCCTGAAATTCCCGTCAAATCAAGTCCGGGAGTAACAGCGTATCCGGCATTATCCCTGATTCTTTCGTCGGGATTGTGTTCCAGAGCATGGGCCAGGTGTGTCATCACAAAATGATGCTGATACAGGAATATGCCTTTCTGATAATGGCCTGAAAAGCCCAGCAGGAAAGTCTCTCTTTTTGTGGCTGACTGCCGGCTGGTCCAGTCGATCCATATGTTATGCCTGAAACGCGAAGTTTTGAAATCAATCAGCATGCCTTCAACAACGGGCCGGAAATATTGAAATGTGTCGGCCATTAGCGCCATAGGCATGCCGATGTTCCCGTGGCGTGGGAATGCCCCCAGGTATAACCCGAAATGATTGCGGTGGCCATGATAATAGGCAATAAAATCGGGTGCAACCCATTCTCCTTTGCTTCCGAACTCATACAGGTAATCGGCACCGACCATGACGCAGTTGTTTTCATCGAATGAATATCCAAGCTCGCCGGATAGCCTTGACCCAAAAATGGTCTGATCGTTCACATACCGGTTAAAATATTCCCTGTTGTCAAAAAAACCAGAATAACCAGCCTTATATTTGAAATGCTGGGCATGAAGGCCGGCAAAAAACATCAGGTTTGCCAGAAAAATCAAGAGAAACCGGGAAGGCACCATTCACAAATTTTTATGTTCATACCAAATGTAGCAATAGTTGCGTTTTGCTGACACGTTATCCCGGATAAAATTAGTCACAACCAAAAAAAATGCCATCCCCGGTGTTACATTTTATCACCTTGAGGTATTAATATAAGATAAACCACAGGGTGATTACCCATGATACATATAACCGACACCCGATTTACAATGGACAGAAGACCTGATTTGCCTCCGCATGGTTTTAACTGGCGCGGCAAGAAAATCCTTATTGTGGAAGATGACTACGCGAATTACCTGTTTTTTCATGAGATGCTGGCTGTTGCTCAGGCTTGCCTGATTAGAGCCGTGTCGTTGCAGGAAGCGTATGACATGCTGAGCGAGGTAACCATGTTTGATTTGCTGCTCATCAACAACAGCATTCCTGGAAATGAGAACTGCCGGTCAATCAAGAAAATGAAATTGCTCTGGCCGGGTCTTCGTATTATTGCCATTTCCGGATGCGAGAGTCAGGAAAGGCATACCAGGTGTTATCCCTGTGGTTGTGATGCAGTTATTGACCATCATGTGGATAGTTATGAAATGCTCACTATGGTCAATGAAATGTTTTATTCGGTGAGGTGATGCGATGCGTTGATAAGTCACCCTTCAACATGCCTGTCTGGATGCATACTCAGGATGACTGAGCAGGTCATACTGAGCCTGCCTGACCGGCAGGCAAGCCTGTCGAAGTATAACGTTATCATAACAATTAGCTCATCCTGGTGAATTCAGCAATACGATTAACTCCTTTTTCAAACACATCCTTGTTAATGTTGCATTGCAATTTGCATTTTCTGTTTCATTCCGGGCTATCCGGTGCCAACTGTTCATATTATGTATCCTCCCGATCATCATTTAATCCTCTTAAAATTGTATATTTGATTAAGTAAGAATGGTAGCTATGAAAATACTGGTAATTGGCAGTTCAACCACAGAAATGATCTTTCAGGCTCCGGTTATTCCCGGTAAAGATGAAACTGTAATGGGTACATCGTTCAGCATGTCACCGGGTGGCAGAGGCGTCAATCAGGCTATTGCGGCTGCAAGAGCCGGTGGTGAGGTGGTTTTTATATGCCGCACCGGAAACGATCTTTTCGGTGAACAGGTAATCCAGGTGCTTCAGCAGAACAACATCGACACGAAGAACGTTAGGCGCGACCAACATCTGGCTTCCGGGATTTCCTCTGTTATTGTGGATTCCGCAGGTAATAGCGGAATTACCATTACCCAGGGAGCCAATGTGAATTTGTCTGAAAAAGACCTGATGAATGCACAACTGGCCATTACCCCGGGAGATATCCTGCTGCTTCAGCTGGATATTCCAGTTGAGACCATCCGGTTTGCAGCTGACCTGGCACGTTCCTCCGGGGCCCGGGTTATCCTTAATCCCGCACCGGCACTTCCTGTCAGCGATGAACTGCTCAAATCCATTTCCATTCTTACCCCAAACGCATCACAGGCTGAAATACTTACTGGTATTACCATCACCGACGAGCGTTCAGCAGAACTTGCCGGAAGAATTTTGCTGGAAAGAGGACTTAACCGGGTGATCATTACACTGCGCTCAAAAGGTGCCATGGTTATCGATAATGGCGGCGCCGAACATGTTCCGGGCTTTGAAATGAGCTCTGTGGATACTTCGGTTGTGAGCGATGTGTTTAACGGATCCCTTGTTGTTGCACTGTCTGAAGGGAAAAACTTTTATGAGGCCGTATTGTTTGCCAATGCAGCAGCTTCCCTTTCAGCTTCCAGGCCGGGAGCCCTTTCCTCTATCCCTGCGCGCGAAGAGATTCTGGAATTGGTGAAAACGGGGAAAAGGGTGTATTAGACATAAGATCCAAGATCCAAGACACAAGACAGTGGCAGCATGTCACACTTCGACAGGCTCAGTGTGACCGGCGTTGTCATACAGAGCTTGTCGAAGTATGACTAGTAGCATCGGTGGCGGCGCAGGAAGAGCCATGATCTAACAGCTAATAGCCAACAGACAATGGCTAATGGCTAACGGCTATTTACCACCCCCCTGAGAAAAGTAAGGTATATACTTGAATTTTATCATGGTATAGTTAATTTTTATTAACCAACTTTAACTATATCTTAAACATATAGTCATGGAAGTTAACCGAATTATTCAAGACCTGGAGCAAAGAAATCCGGGTGAAATAGAATACCTGCAAGCTGTACGTGAAGTCCTCGATTCCATTGTTGAAGTTTATAACCGAAATCCGCATTTTGAGAAAGCCGGAATTGTGGAACGGCTTGTGGAACCCGACAGGGTGCTGACCTTTAAAGTTCCCTGGATGGATGATGAAGGCAATGTACATGTGAATCGCGGTTACCGGGTTCAGTTTAACAATGCACTCGGTCCCTATAAAGGTGGTCTTCGGTTCCACCCAAGCGTGAACCTGAGTATTCTGAAATTCCTTGGTTTTGAACAGATATTTAAGAACAGCCTGACCACCTTACCCATTGGGGGCGGAAAGGGCGGATCCGATTTCCAGCCCAAAGGTCGGTCAAATGCTGAAATTATGCGCTTCTGCCAGTCGTTCATGCTTGAACTCTGGAAGGTTATCGGGCCCGAAACAGATGTTCCGGCCGGAGATATTGGCGTGGGGGCCCGCGAAATCGGATATTTATATGGCATGTATAAGAAACTCACCAACACATACACGGGCGTTCTTACCGGCAAGGGAATTAACTGGGGCGGTAGTTTGATCCGGCCTGAAGCCACAGGTTTCGGCGCTGTTTACTTTGTGCAGGAGATGATGGGAACCCGAGGTGAGAAGTTGGCAGGTAAAAGAGTTGCCGTATCAGGATTTGGTAACGTTGCCTGGGGTGCCACTAAAAAACTGAATGAATTGGGCGCTAAAGTAGTCACCCTGTCAGGCCCCGACGGATATGTATATGACGAAGAAGGCATATCCGGTGAGAAAATTGAATATATGCTTGAACTCAGGATTTCCAATGAAGATATTATCGAACCCTATGCCCGGAAGTTCAAAAGTGCAGTTTTTGTAAAAGACAGGCATCCCTGGGAGGTTAAGTGCGATATTGCCATGCCCTGTGCCACCCAGAACGAACTTGATGAGAAAGATGCCATTAACCTGGTGAACAATGGATGCCAATGCGTTTGCGAGGTTGCCAACATGCCATGCGTTCCCAAAGCCATTGAAATATTCCAGAACAAGGGATTGCTGTTTGCCCCCGGAAAGGCAGCAAATGCGGGTGGTGTGGCAGTGTCGGGACTGGAAATGTCACAGAATGCAATGAAGCTGCGTTGGACAGCTGATGAGGTGGATAAGCGACTCCATGAGATCATGTATGCCATACATGAATCGTGCGTTACCCACGGCACCAGAATTGACAACTATATTGATTATGTGAAAGGGGCGAACGTGGCCGGCTTCCTCAAGGTTGCCAATTCCATGATCGACCAGGGTATCGTTTAACCTCTATTCAGTTGCCGCTTGCATCAGCAGGCGACAACTGACCAGAACTTCATTGCCCAAATTCCCTCGAAAAAATTTGTATTTGAGAAATACTATTCGTAAATTTGTTTACTATTAAAAGAGAAATATTCTTTTAAGATAATATTTCATTAATGAATGCAGATCAAATACGGAAGAATCTGGTAGCAAAGGGACTGAAGATTACTCCCCAGCGAATGGCTATTTTCGAAGCAATCATCGTGCTACACAACCATCCTACAGCCGATAACATCATTGAATACATCCGGAACAAATACCCGAATGTTGCTACAGGAACAGTTTACAAAGTGCTGGATGCCCTGGTTGAAAATGAACTGATAAAAAAAGTAAAAACCGACAAGGATGTGATGCGCTATGAAGCGGAACTCGACGAACATCACCACCTGTATTGCTGCGAATCAAACCGCATCGAAGATTACCGCGATGAGGAACTGAACACATACCTGGAAAACTACTTCAGAACGAAATCCATTCCGGGTTTTACCATCAAAGACATCAAGCTGCAGATCAACGGCAGGTTTACAGAAGAGGCAAATCGAAAACAATTTTCAAATAATAAATAAAAATAAGCAATTATGGAAGAAGCAAAAGTGACCACATTACCGCGTATCGGTGAAAAAGCACCGGAATTTGAAGCAATTACCACCCAGGGAAATATTAAGTTTCCTGGTGATTATAAAGGCAGCTGGGTTATTCTTTTCAGTCACCCTGCCGATTTTACACCGGTATGTACCTCCGAGTTCATGACATTTGCCACCATGGAATCGCAATTTGCCGAAGCCAATTGCAAGCTGGTAGGCCTTTCAGTCGATGGCCTTTACAGCCACATTGCCTGGCTGCGTACCATAAAGGAAAAAATCCAGTACAAAGGCATGAAGGATGTGGAAGTGAAATTCCCGCTTATTGAAGACATCACCATGGAAGTGGCTAAAAAATACGGCATGATCCAGCCCGGCGAAAGTTCAACAAAGGCAGTACGTGCAGTATTTTACATCGATCCCAAAGGCATGATCCGTACCATGATTTATTATCCGCTGAGTTTGGGCCGCAATTTCGATGAGCTCTACAGGGTGCTGATTGCTTTACAGGCTGCCGATGAGTTTGGTGTGGCCATGCCTGCCGACTGGCGTCCGGGCGATGATGTCATTGTTCCTACTGCCGGTTCATGTGGTGCGGCCAAGGAACGTATGGAAAGCAAAGATGAAATGACTTGCTACGACTGGTTCTTCTGTACCAAAAAACTGGATAAGGACACGGTCATGAAAAAAATCCTGAAAAAGTGATGTGAGATAGTGCTTTTTTTTTAACGGTTAAGGGGCGGATATTCCGCCCCTTTTTTGTTCCGTGCTGGGTATCAATGATCAATTTTTGTAACAGTGCAAAAAAACCAGCTATTCGTTGTTTTAAGTGCCATTATGGCCAGCATTGTTGCATCCATTTGCAGTTTTAATCAGTCAGCCTGTGAAGTAGCAATGTCCCCCTCCAGCGGCATAGCCGTCAAGCTAATATCTGTAATGCATTGATATTCTATTACTGGAATATTCTAGTGAAGGAATATCTTTGTAATAG
>JAFGOR010000033.1 GCA_016926375.1 Bacteroidales bacterium | reverse complement strand
TCGTGCACAATTTTGTCCGCTCAAATAGCAGGCATCATACAGTACACTTTCCAAATTAGAAGGTCCGAAAAAACCCTCCACTTTCAATGTGTCAGTAAATTCATAGACACCAATAACTGATTCCCGTTCAGGCATATAAAGCACCCATTTGGAGTGACTCAGCATCTTGTACTGGCGGCGTGAATAGGATTCATTATTGTCGAAGTAGTAGTACTTATTAATGGCATCATAAGACACTATCTTGCTCAAAATGAGCAAGGCATCCGTTGTATCATGCCGGCAAATCACATCCACATCCTCCCATGTCAACTTGTTTTTGTAATATGAAGTATCTGCAAAGACAACTCTATCTAACCGGGGTGATCTTGAAAGAATGTCATACATACCATGCAGGAAGCCCATTTTAATTTCTTTGATGTCTGTTTCGGGATCCAGGATTACATGCGAAAGGCTGTCGAAAACGCCCGGTTTTGAATAATAACCCGGAACAGGCAATATGGAAATGCTATTCACGGCCGCAGGCAGAGTATGCTGTGCCGGTTCCAGAACACTTATTGTTGTGGTGTATGGCAAACACGACCACATCAGGGCAACAAGAAAAAACAACAGCAGGGGTAAGGTTGGAAAACGAAACATGACGCTAGGTTCTCATACCACCACAAACTCCAATTACCTGGCCATTTACATAGGATGAAAGATCAGATGCAAGAAATAACGCAACCTTTGCCACTTCTTCGGTAGTTCCGCCACGTTTCATGGGTATTTTATCTTCCCAAAGCTTTTTCACCTCTACAGGAAGTTTATGAGTCATCTCGGTGATGATAAAACCCGGGGCGATTGCATTGCATCGTATGTTGCGGGAACCCAACTCAATAGCCATCGACTTGGTAAAACCGATCATACCGGCTTTTGATGCGGAGTAATTGGCCTGGCTGATGTTACCACCTACACCCACAACAGAGCTCATATTGATGATGGATCCGCTTTGCTTTTTGATCATGATCATCTGAACCGCCTTGGTGAAGTTAAAAACCGATTTCAGGTTCACATTAATAACAGTATCCCATTGCTGTTCAGTCATTCGCAGCAGGAAAGCATCCATGGTAATACCTGCATTGTTTACAAGGATATCCACCGTACCGAAATCGTTTACTATATTTTTCACAACGCTATCGGTATCAGCAAAATTGCTCGCATCAGATGCGTAAACCTTGCATTTAACGCCCAGGGCATTAACTTCCTTTTCCGTAGCAAGTGCATTGTCATCAATACGCAAATCGGTGATGGCCACATGGGCACCTTCTTTTGCAAATGCAATGGCAATTGCTTTTCCAATACCTCTTGCAGCACCTGTAACAACAGCAGTTTTTCCTTCGAGTAATTTCATGATAATTATTGGTTAATGAGTAATGAAATTTAGGCAAAAATAGTAAGTTTTTTTTACTGAACTATTCCTTCTACCCGGCTCACCTTGAAAACACCTTTGATGGCGGCCAGTCTTCCCATGAGTGACTCCAGATGGGCAGTATCCCTGATGGTTATTTTAAGCCGCCCCCTGAATATGCCTGATTCCGTATCGAAATTCATCGATCGCAGGCTTATCTTCAGGTCTTTGGTAAGTACATTGGAAATGTTGTTGAGTATGTTTGGGTCGTTCTCTCCCTGTATGTTAACTTCCACTGTAAATAAGGCTTCCTTTCCGCCTGATTTCCAACGTGCTTTAACAACCCGATAACCATATTTGGAAATCAGTTGGGCAGCATTCGGACAATTCAGCCGGTGCACCTTAATGCCTTCACCTACGGTAACAAAACCGAAGATCTCATCGCCAAAGATGGGATTACAGCATTTGGCCAGTTTGAAATCAATGTTAGCCAGCTTGTCATCAATGATCAGGAAGTCTTCTGATTTAATCAGTGATTCGGGTTGCTGCTGAACAGGAGCCTCGACTTCAACAACATGTTTTTCAGTTTCAACCGGTTCCTGCAGTAATTGCTTGATGTGTGCCAGATCGATCTCTTCCCCGGCAATCTGGAAATAAAGATCCTGGGCTGTTTTTAATTTATGCGCTTTAAGCAGTTTGCGTACGGTTTCATCGGAAAAGGGTATTTTCCAGTTCTTCAACCGCCTGATCAGTATTTCACGTCCGTTTTCGGCTTGTTTTACCCGGGTTTCATTGAGTTTGAAACGGATTTTGGTTTTGGCCTTGGAGGTAACCACAAAATTGAGCCAGTCCATTTTGGGTGTCTGATTCTTGGATGTCAGCACTTCCACCCGGTCGCCGTTTTGCATCACATGCCTGATGGGAACAACCTTTGCATTTACTTTGGCCCCGGTACACATGGAGCCTACTTCGGAATGAATATCATAGGCAAAATCGAGCACGGTAGCTCCGGAGGGGAATTTCTTCAGATCGCCTTTGGGTGTGAACACAAATATTTCCTTGGAATACAGGCTCAGCTTAAAATCATCAAGAAATTCTCCGGCATCGGGTTCCGGTGTTTCCAGCACTTCTCTTATCCGTTTCAGCCATTCATCCAGGCCCTGATCGCCTTCGAGTCCTTTATATTTCCAATGTGCTGCGAATCCCTTTTCGGCAATTTCGTTCATTCTTTCTGTTCTGATTTGAACCTCAACCCATCGTCCGTCGGAGCCCACCACGGTAGTGTGAAGCGACTCGTAGCCGTTGGTTTTGGGAACCGAAATCCAGTCGCGCAACCTTTTGGGATTGGGCTGGTACAAATCAGTTACTGTGCTGTATACCTGCCAGCAATCGGCTTTTTCATTTTTCAGTTCGCTGTTCAGTATGATCCGGATGGCAAATAAGTCGTAAATATCTTCATAAGCAACTCCCTTATTGACCATTTTGTTCCAGATGGAATGAATGGACTTGGGACGTCCTTTGATCTCAAACGAAAATCCCTGACTTTTCAGAGCTTCATCAATGGGCTTGATGAATTCCCCAATGAACTCTTTGCGATTGCGCATGGTTTGAGCCAGCTTACGCGCAATGGAATCGTATGTTTTGCGGTCGGAAACCTTGAGCGCCAGGTCTTCCATTTCCGATTTGATGATGTAAAATCCCAGGCGGTGGGCAAGCGGGGCATACAGGTAAGAAGCTTCGGAGGCAATGCGTATCTGATCTTCCTGCGACAGATTTTTCATTGATCTCATTTCGTAGAGATGCCCGGCAATTTTTATCAGGATAACCCGCACATCACCTGCCAGGTTCAGCAGCAGGTTGCGGAAATTTTCAGCCTGCGGTGCCAGTGAGCTGCTGCCAAAAGTACGGATGGAGTTCAATCCGCCGGTGATGATGGCCACCGGTTTGCCATAAGCTTTTTCTATATCGACCAGGTTGGTCTGTTGTTTTTTAAGTACCCGCAACAGAAAGATGCTCAGCACAGAAGTCATTCCCAGGCCTATTTCGCTTACGGCGATTTCGGAAATTTCAAGGGCTGCAATCACCTGCCGCTGACCCTCAGAATCATCCAGACCATCAATGCAGTTCACCATGGCATTATAGGCTTCCCTGATTTTTGAGTAGTCATTGATTCCCTTACTTTTCCGGATCAGGCGGATGAGCTTCTCAAACTTGTTTCTGATTTTCTGAATATGTTCGGGGTGTTTTGCAGGCATGAATGTCAGTCTTGATAGATGGTTGGAGCAAAGTTAGTTTTTTTGTGTATTTTTATGAGCCTTGTTTACAATTATAATTTATGGCAAAAAACAAACCGGCAGTGCAGATTTCGCTTGAGAAAGTGAAGGAACATCTGGGCGATTCAAGTAAAAACCTGGCTGAGTTAACTGCCAATATGGTAATTGATAATCCGGAGTTAATTGAACCTTTGCTTGAAATTTCGTTTATCGGCCTTGAACCCTGGTCTCAACGTGCATCTCGTGTGGTTTCCATTTGTTTTTGCAGGTTTCCTGAAATGCTGAAGCCCCATGTTTCCCGTATCATTGCTCACCTGGGTAAACTGAAATCAGAAGGGCCACTTCGCAATTTTCTTAAAATCTTTTCGGAAGTGCCGTTGAGATTGAGTAACAGAAATAAGTCGATCCTGCTGAACCAGTGCTTTGATTACCTGGCCGGAACCTGGTCAATTGCTGTAAAAGCCTATAGCATGGATGTTCTTTACCATTTGAGCACGGAAATACCGGAAATCAAAAATGAACTTTACTTACTGATTGAAACGCAAATGCCGGAATTTTCAGTTGGATTGAAAAGCCGCGGAAAGAAAATACTCAGAAAGCTTGCCTGATTTTTAAAGACTATTCCCATGCGTCATGATTACATTTCCAGCAGCAGCGGGTACAAATCGCTCACCCGGGATGCTATGTAATCGGGATTGCAAGCGGTAATTTCTGCTTCGGTTGTGAAGCCGTAAGTCACACCAATTGAATCGATTTCGAGTTCCGCGGCGGCCTCAATGTCATACCGTGTATCGCCTACCACAACCACGGAATCCGGATTGCTGATGCCATTTCTTCTGAGAATTCCGGCCACAAGGTCAATTTTAGCCGCATGGTTTCCCTGGTAATCGGCACCGGAAATTTCGAGAAAATACCGGCTAATTCCGAAATAGTCAAGTACCTGATTGGCAAAAACCTGGTATTTGGCTGTTGCCACATACAACAAAACACCTTCGCGGCTGAGCTGTTCCAGCAATTCGTTGATACCCTCATATAAAGTATTCTCAAACAAACCTTTAGTTGAATAATACTCGCGAAATACTTTAACAGCACTCTCATTTTCTTTTCCCTGCAGGTTAAACAGATTAGCAAACCCTGCTTGCAGCGGCGGACCAATTAGTGTTTTTAGCGCCTCGTCTCCCGGATGTGACAAACCAAGTTTTTCAAATGT
>JAFGOR010000228.1 GCA_016926375.1 Bacteroidales bacterium | reverse complement strand
TTTTTACCTATTGCTGAAACATGACGGAATTTTATAAAAAATTTGAAATTGAATTTTTACACAGCCTCTTCAGCCCGGGGAAAACAATTAGGGCATATACCCCCCCCTCTCCCGCTGCATGCAGGGCACTGCCACTGGCACGGCTGTGCATGCAGCGAAATAATATAGTGGGTTACATTTTCCTTGATCCCCGGGCTGAAGCCCGGGGCTATTGATTCTTGCAGGAATAGAAGCCTGGGGATAACAGAGTTTTGGACAAAAGATGAGGCAAGATGATTGTATTTTTCAATTACCGCAGGCCTGCCTACCCTGCCTACCCTGCCTACCCTGCCTGCCGGCAGGCAGGGGCGTAAGCTCTTCTTAGCCTGACGGCTATGCTTTTTACCTCCCCGGATTCATTGAATATCCTTCAGGAACAGCGTATGCGGATCATTGTAAAATTTAATGAAGTCGGCCTTGTAAGCCTCGTTTATGCCGCTTGGCGTGGCATAGGGTGAGCTATCGGGCACACTGTCCGGATCGTAAGGATTTCTCCAGTTCAGCACATACGAAACGGAATACTTCTTAAGCACACCCAGCAATTTTTCGGAAAACCAGGTGCTGTCGACCCCGCCACATTCACTTAATGCGCAAAGCTTTTTCTTTTCAATGGCGGTGCGTGATATGAAACCCAATGCTGTGTCGAGCTCGGCAAAATAAGTTGGGCCCCGGTCATACATATCCAGCGACAGCATGTCGATGTAATCATCTCCCGGGTATCCGTTCATATATTCTTCAAGCGAGGTTACGCGATCGGTGTTATAGGCGAAAAGAATATTATGCAAACCTTTTTCCCGCAAATACTTCACCGTGTAATGCCAGAGTTGAATATATTCTTGTTCGGTACACAGGGTTTTACCCCACCAGAAGAAACTACCTGAATGTTCGTGCCATGGTCGGAATATAAAAGGAATAAGTACACCATTCTCGTCTTTTAATGTCAGAAAGTATTCAGCCAACCTGTCCATCCAGGTATTGAATTTGTCGTGTTGCTCACCTCCCGGAAGGATTGATTTCACCACCTGGTTGGAACTGACATCCCAGGCACTTTTATCGGTCAATGGATTATCCAGGTGCCAGCTGAGCGTGATAACGCCCTTTCGGCCATGAAATATCTTAATTTGTTCTCTGATTTCAGCAAATGAAACCGAGTCGAGGCTTCGCTCATGGCCCAACTCAAGGTGCCCCAGTTCGAAACCGGCGACTGCAGGGTAATCGCCTGTGAGTTCCCTGATGTCCGAACGGTCTTTCTCATACCACCAGGTAAATCCATACATCAGATCGTCCTGATGACCATACATAACTCCTTTGTCCTGCAAACCCATCAGCCTATCAAAAAGCTGTATGGCTTCGGGTGTTGCCTGTGGGTCGGCAGGCCCTGTATTTACTGATTCCGCACAGGAAAACATCAGTAACATCACTAACATCGAAGCTGTGGTTTTCATAAGCATGTATTTGAAGTATAAAATTATAATACCTTTTTATTCCATACAGGTATACTCAACTTTAGTATTAAAAAATGCTAAAAAAGTATTAATGCTTTTTGGTCCAGCAGTTTGCAGCCTTAATGGCGTTTTCCCATCCGCCAATCAGCAAACGCAACTGGTCTGCATCCATTTGTGCATGAAAGGTGTGGTTCATTTGCCAGTGATGTTCCAGGTCATCCATGTTTTCCCAAAATCCGACAGCAAGTCCCGCCAGGTAGGCAGCACCCAGTGCCGTGGTTTCGGTAACCACGGGTCTTACCACCCGGGTTCCGGAGATGTCAGCCTGAAATTGCATGAGCAGGTTATTAACAGTAGCACCGCCATCCACGCGGATTTCTTTAATGATGATGCCCGAATCGGCTTCCATGGACTGCAATACTTCAAGGGTTTGAAATGCAATGCTTTCCAGAGCCGCCCGGGCAATGTGCGCGGCTGTTGATCCACGGGTTAATCCTACCATGGTTCCCCTGGCATGCTGATTCCAGTGCGGAGCTCCCAGTCCGGCAAAGGCAGGCACAAAATACACGCCTCCGTTATCCGCTACACCGGCTGCCAGTTTTTCAACCTCAGCGGAAGTCCGGATGATTCCCAGGCTGTCGCGAAGCCACTGCACCACTGCGCCGGCAATGAATATGCTGCCTTCAAGTGCATAGTCAACCCGGTCTCCGATTTTCCAGGCTACTGTTGTGAGCAGGTTGTTTTCGGATGCAATTGGTTTTTCACCTGTATGCATCATCATAAAGCAACCTGTTCCATAAGTATTTTTTACCATTCCCTGTTTGATGCACAGCTGCCCGAAAAGGGAAGCCTGTTGGTCTCCGGCTATTCCTGCAACAACTACAGGTGTGGGCAGCAAACCGGAGGCAGTGCAGTAAACTTCGCTCGACGACTTTACAACAGGCAACATGGATTTGGGAATATCAAACAGGTCAAGCAATTCATTATCCCATTCAAGGGTATGTATGTTGTACAGCATGGTTCTTGATGCATTGGAAACATCGGTGGCATGCACAGATCCCTCGCTGAGTTTCCACAACAGCCAGCTGTCGATGCTGCCGAATGCCAGCTCACCATTTTCAGCAAGCTTCCGGGAACCCTTCACGTTGTCGAGTATCCACCTGATTTTGGTGGCTGAAAAATAGGCGTCGATTATCAGTCCTGTTTTTTGCTTTATGCGGGTGCCATGTCCGGTTTGCCGGATTTGGTCGCAGTACGCAGCTGTGCGCCTGTCCTGCCATACAATGGCGTTGTATACAGGTTCCCCCGTTCTTTTATTCCACACAAGGGTTGTTTCACGCTGGTTGGTAATGCCAATAGCGGCCAATTGTGTGCTGCTGATGCCGGCCATGGTCAGCGCTTCGAGCGAAACACCTGCCTGAGTCGACCATATTTCGTTGGGGTTGTGCTCAACCCAGCCCGGATGGGGGTATATCTGGGTGAATTCCTTTTGTGCAACGGATACCATATCGCCTTTGTGATCAAAAACGATGGCCCGTGAGCTGGTTGTGCCCTGGTCGAGAGCGAGAATATATTGTTCCATACTGTGGCTGTTAAATCACCGGCATAAATAATTTGTAACCAATGCTGTATATTCCTCAGTTTGTTGCTTTTCCCAATCCGGTGTCATGTGTAATTCACCGGCCATGATGGCGGCAACTTCCGGAGCCATCTCCAGGCTGGCCGCAGCATCAAGGAATAAGGCCCGCGTCCGGCGTGCCAGAACATCTTCAAGTCTGTAGGGCATTTCGTTTCTGCAAATCCATTTGATTTCCGCAGGCGTGTAAGGCAAATGCGGATGCAGGGGAATTCCGTCTTCTGCTTTTTCCCTGACCATTTCCAAAATCTCTGACGCATGAACCCCGTAAATGTCCAATCTTTCACCACGATGATGATGTTCATTCATCCCGTGAAGCTTCAGAAACTCTGTGTTGCAGGCTCTTTTCTCAAGCATGCCGGTTCTGATAATCCGGTTCACCGTATCTTGCGCCATACGCCTGTAAATCGTCCATTTTCCGCCTTCTACCGTCACCAGTCCCGATGGTGAAATCACTATTTTATGTCTTCTCGAAATTTCCCTGGTTTTTTCGGGATTACCGGCATCAGATACCAGGGGTCTGAGGCCTGCGTATACCGAAAGGATATCATCGCGGGTTGGCTGCCGGGTCAGGTATTTTCCGGCAGTGCGCAGTATAAAATCAATTTCCGTTTTCAGGGGCTTTGGTTCCAGGCTAATGGTATCAACGGGAGTATCTGTTGTGCCTACCACCAGCCTGTTGTGCCAGGGAATGGCAAACAATACACGCTCGTCATCGGTTTTTGGTATCATCAGTGCTGCATTGCTGCCCAGAAAATCCCGGTTCAATACAATATGAACACCCTGGCTCGGCCTTATGGTGCGACTGGTAACAGGTGAATCCATTCTGATCATCTCGTCGGCAAACACTCCGGTTGCATTTACCACCACGCTTGCCTGAATCTCAAACGTTCTGCCGGTTTTTTGATCCACAGCAGTTACCCCGGTTATCTTTTCCCGGCCGTTCTTCAGCAAGCCGGTAACCTTACAGTAATTAAGGGCCATACCGCCCTGATCTAAAATCGTCCGGATCAGGGTGATGAGCAACCGCGAATCGTCAAACTGGCCATCGTGGTAAACAATGCCTCCTTTCAGGCCGTCTTTATTTAAGCCGGGTAGCAGCGCAAGTGTGTTTTCGCGATTCAGAAATTTCGACTTACCCAAACTCAAACGGCCGGCCAGTAAATCGTAAAATTTAAGGCCGGCCGTATATTTCAGTATTTCCCACCAGGTATAGGCTGGTATTACAAACTCCTGGTTAAATGTCAGGTTGGGGGCATTTTTAAGAATCATCCCGCGTTCATGCAAGGCTTCGGTTACCAGTAACAAGTCGCCCTGAGCCAGATACCTGACACCACCATGAACCAACCTGGTGCTGCGACTTGAAGTTCCTTTGCCAAAATCTTCCTGCTCCAGCAGCAGTGTTCTGAAACCCCTCGATGCGGCATCAAGCGCTATACCGGCACCGGTTGCACCTCCTCCTGTAACAAGCACATCCCATTCCCGGATATGCTCCAGTACATTTGAACGTGAGGTGTCCGGGTTCACAAAATCAATAGGTTTTAACTGTATTCAGTTTGTTTTCGAAATGCTTTACCACAGCTTCCTGTTGTGCAATTTTTCCCCTCATGACTTCCTGCTCACCTTCGTTCTTGGGAATGTCACGTTGGGCATCGTTAATGGCATTCTGAGCTTTGGAAATCTTGTTTTCGGAAGACTCAATATCGTTCAGTACCTTTTTCTTCTTCTTTTCCAGTTCTTTGATATAGGAAGCCTTTTCTTCTTTGGCTGCACCTTCTTCCATTGAGGACAGCTGGCTGTTTTGTGTGGCAATTTCACCGGTTATCTTAGGCAATTCAGTATTCTGCAGAACAATATTGTCCTGTTCGGATTTTATGGTTGAATTACTCG
Organism: Bacteroidales bacterium; assembly: GCA_016926375.1. Lineage (GTDB taxonomy): Bacteria > Bacteroidota > Bacteroidia > Bacteroidales > UBA10428 > UBA5072. The sequence continues at coordinate 7,278 of JAFGOR010000228.1, read as the reverse complement.
AGTTGATTGATTTCTGCATGCGTGATTTTTCATTCTGCAATGAATTCAGATTGCCTTTCAGATCATTCAACTTCTTGTTTTCAACCTGCAGTTCATCTTTTACAAAATCAACATACTGGTTTTTGGCAAAATTCTTAAGAAAAGTTTTTGCTGCAGTATATTCTGCATCACCGTGAGCCCTGTCAATATATTGATCTTTTTTAGTCTCAATGCTGACCAGCAGATGCACCAGCGAATCCTTGTAGAGCAACTTGCTGTATACGTTAACCGGTGTGGGTGTGATGTCTTTCATGAGGGCGCCGAAAATCGTGAGTATGCCATTCTCGGTAACCACCTTCGATTTGGTGCCCGATTGCAATTCCCTGGTCCATTCTTTTAATGTGCGGTCATAATTTACCTCAGGGATTGCCACAGCAAAACCGGGATAATTGGAAGTGTTAAAGGCAATACTGTCATCATTGATTACAATTGGTTTTTGAGCGTACATCATTGAGGAAAGAACAGCAAAAGTCAACAACAATAAGGATTTGATTGGTTTCATAGCATTTTTTATTTAAAGTTAGCTTTTTTTATTCATTTGTCATAGAAAACATCTGACAGAATGTGCTTCACGCCAATGCATAAAACATGCCAAAACAGAATTCAGGAATAAGTTAATCAGGCAGGCTGCGTGATGTGTATTTTTAACAAGAAATTAAGCTGCCGTCCTGCAGTTTTGCTTAACTTGCTGTATTATTCCGAATGAATTTAATTTTTTATCTAATCTTAATATTCAAACATGAAAGCGTGCATACCTCTGTTTTTACTACTGATGTTGCTGTCGTGCAAAGGCACCGATAAAAGCAACCTGCAGATCAACGATCAAAACTATTTTGAACTCCCGGGTCTGAATGTGATGGTTTTTGAGGACATTTATCCCGAAGGACATCAGGGTGGTGTGGGATTCATTCAGCATGGCGTACGGGTTGCCACTAACGGCGATGTGAGGCTGGAATTAACTCCGGGTCAGTTTCAGCCCATACCCAAAGTAGGGCCCAGAAATGTTGATAAAGAGAACAATGTAATTACGGTAAAACTCTGGTATCCCGACTCATCTATCAACAGAAGGGGTTTTAACCCGATCTTCTATCCTGATCTTACTTTCACATACCAGGTGCGTGTTGAAGGGGTGAATGATTATTTCAAGATTTATGTTGATATGGACAAGCCCGTTCCTGCCGAATGGGAAGGTAAAATCGGGTTTAACCTGGAATTGTTTCCAAACGATTTATTTGGAAAGACCTGGATGATGGATGCCAAATCAGGATTCTTCCCGCCTCAGGCCAACGGACCTGTTGACGGCGATCAGGCCAGGCCAATGGCAGCCGGTAAAAAACTTGTGGTTGCTCCTGAATCTGAGAAACAACGTTTCAGCATTGAAAGTGCTACTGCCGATCTGCAATTGCTCGACGGCCGTATCCGCCATTCAAACGGTTGGTTTGTAGTGCGTTCCGCCATTCCTGCGGGCGCTACAAAAAATGCCATTGAATGGACTGTTAAGGTGAATCGCATTCCCGGCTGGAAAGCCGAACCTGTGGTGCATACTTCACAGGTTGGTTATCATCCCGGGCAGACAAAAACGGCAGTGATTGAATTGGATGCTGCTGATCGCAACATCGCCAACGTGGACCTGGTGAAGATCACCGGAAATGATAAAGAAAGCATTGTTAAATCAGGCAAGCCAAAAACATGGGGCAAGTTTCTGCGCTACAACTGCCTGTTGTTTGATTTTTCCGATATTCAGGAAGAAGGTACCTACATGGTTCGTTATGGCAAATACCATTCCAATCCGTTTATCATTTCTCCCGATGTTTATAAAAGGCATGTATGGCAACCAACGGTTGAAGTATTTCTACCGGTGCAGATGTGCCACATGAGGGTAGTTGATGCCTATCATGTATGGCATGACGCCTGTCACCTTGATGATGCCATTATGGCCCCAACCGACAGCATCCTGTTTGATGGTTACAAACAGGGTCCTTCAACATTAACCAAATACAAGTCGGGCGATCGCGTTCCGGGATTGAACGTGGGCGGCTGGCACGATGCCGGTGACGATGATTTACGTGTTGAATCACAGGCCATATCCATGCAGCTTTTGTCACTGGCATGGGAAGAATTCAGACCCGAGCTGGATGCCACCACCATTGACCAGGCTGCACGGCTGGTTAAAATTCATGTGGCCGATGGCAAACCCGATATCCTGCAACAAATTGAACACGGTGCACTCACTGTTTTAGGAGGTTATGAAAACCTGGGCAGGGTATACCGCGGCATCATTGTCCCGACTATTGAGCAATACACCATGGTAGGTGCTCCTTCCGGTCAGACCGATAACGTGAATTACAGCAAGTCGGTTAAATACAACGGCAAATTTGAGAACCGCGCCGGTGTTAACGATGACCGCCAGGTTTATACCGAAGAAAATCCATCGCATGAGTATGCTGCCATTATCGGATTGGCTGCATCGGCACGTGCTCTGAAAGATTACGATGCCAAACTGGCTGATCGTTGTCTGAAAGCCGCTACGGGTTTGTGGAATATGGAAAGAAAACTGGGACCCTGGGATTTGTCATCAAAAATAAATGCAGCTTGTGAATTACTCCTTACTACCAACGATGCCGAGTACCGCAACTTCCTGATTTCAATGACCGATTCCATCGCCAAAAGGATTTCACGCGTGGGCTGGTATGTGGTGCGGACCATTCCGGTTGTGCAAGACGACAACTATAAAACGAAACTGGAAACTGCATTGGCAACTTTTGCAAAGGAAATTGAAACTCAGGGCGCTGAAACTCCTTATGGTGTGCCCTACAGACCCCATATATGGGGAGCAGGATGGAATATCCAGGAATTCGGCATGCGCCAGTACTACCTTTCCAAACATTATCCCGATTTGTTCAGTATTGATTATATGTACAATGCGCTGAACTTTGTGCTGGGTTGCCATCCGGGAGTCAACACGGCATCATTTGCTTCAGGAGTGGGCTCCAAATCAGTCACCAGTGCCTATGGTTTCTACAGGGTTTATGATTATTATATCCCCGGAGGCGTGGTTTCCGGAACCGCCCTCATCCGGCCCGATTTCGCCGAACTGAAGGAATTCTCCTACCTGTGGCAGCAAACCGAATATGTGATGGGTGGCGGCGAAGGCAATTACCTGTTCCTGGTGCTTGCAGCCGATAAAACACTGTCTAAGTAGGCAATACCATAAAGGTACACTCAGCGTAGTCTCCTGACTTCGCTGCGAAATGCTGAGCGTAGTCTCCCGACTACGCTCTTTTTTTACCCATTCATAGAAATCAAAGCTTTTGCCACAGATAAGAAGACAATTGCTTAAATTTGTCATACAATCAATACTAACAATAACATGAAGAAAGGGCTATATACCTCTGTTCTCCTGGTGCTCACAATGTTCACACAAATAGCTGCACAGGATGAAAAAATGACTGCCTTTATCAATGAACTGATGGGCAAAATGACTCTCGACGAAAAAATCGGTCAGCTGAATCTCATCACAGCAGGTTCCTTTACAACAGGAACTGCAGTGAATGAAAATGTTTCACAGAAGTTGAAAAGCGGCCAGGTGGGAGCCATTCTCAACAGCTTCTCGCTGGCGTCCATGAGAGCTACCCAGGATATAGCTGTTAAGGAATCACCCAATGGCATTCCCATTCTTTTCGGAATGGATGTTATTCACGGCTATAAAACCATCTTCCCCATACCCCTGGCAATGAGCTGTACCTGGGATCCTGCGCTGATACAAAGAACCGCCCGCATTGCTTCACAAGAAGCCACTGCCAATGGCATTGCATGGACCTACTCACCCATGGTAGATATTGCCCGCGATGCACGCTGGGGCCGTATTGCCGAAGGAAGCGGTGAAGATCCGTGGCTGGGATCAAGGTTTGCCGAAGCCATGGTAAAGGGTTACCAGGGCAGCGACCTCACACTTAACAATACAATGATGGCCTGTGTGAAACATTTTGCGCTTTATGGTGCTTCGGAATCCGGACGCGATTACAATACAGTGGATATGAGCCGGCTTACCATGTATAACGATTATCTTCCTCCCTATAAAGCCGCTCTGGATGCAGGTGCAGGCAGCATCATGACCTCATTTAATGTGGTGGATGGTATACCGGCAACAGGCAACCGTTGGCTGATGACCGAGCTGCTGCGGAACCAGTGGAGATTTAATGGATTTGTGGTTACTGATTATACGGCCATCAATGAAATGATTCAGCACGGAATGGGCGATTTGCAACAGGTTTCGGCGCTTGCTCTTAAAGCAGGTGTGGATATGGACATGGTGGGTGAAGGGTTTCTGACTACCCTGAAAAAATCACTCACTGAGGGTAAAATCAGTATTCAGGATATTGACCTGGCATGCCGCAGGGTTTTGGAAGCCAAATACAAACTGGGCTTGTTCAGCGATCCCTATCGCTACATGGATGAGAAAAGAGCGCAGGAAGAAGTGCTGACTCCTGAGAATCTCAAAGCTGCAAGGGAAGTTGCACAACGCTCCATGGTGCTGCTGAAAAACGACGGGCAAATTCTTCCATTGAAAAAAACAGGAACTATTGCTGTCATTGGTCCTCTTGCCAATTCCAAAGCCGACATGCTCGGTACCTGGGCCATGGGTGGTGATGCTTCATCCATATCCACCGTGCTGGAAGGCATGAAACGGGTAGGGGGGAATGCTGTTAAAATACTATATGCAAAAGGATCCCCGGAATCAGACCTGGAATCACTGATAAACAGTCCCAATCCATTGGCCATGGAGAAGCAAGACGACGCTGCTAAAACCGTCAAGAGCAAGGATGAGATGCTCTCGGAAGCACTTCAGGTTGCTGCAAAAGCCGATGTGATCGTTGCTGTGCTCGGAGAACCGGCTGCATGGTCGGGCGAAGCGGCAAGCATGACCCAAATAGGGCTTCAAAAGCCACAACAGGATTTACTGAAAGCACTTCTTGCCACCGGAAAACCACTGGTGCTGGTGCTGGTTAACGGGCGCCCGATGACACTGCCCTGGGAAAATCAAAACATCCCGGCCATTCTCGAAGCATGGGCAGGCGGTACTGAAGCAGGCAATGCAATTGCCGATGTATTGTTCGGTGATTACAATCCGTCAGGAAAGCTTACAACTACTTTTCCCGTGAATGTTGGCCAGATACCGCTTTATTACAATCACAAGAATACCGGCAGGCCGATGGACCCCAACAGTAAGTTTACTTCAAAATACATCGACAGTCCCAACGATCCGGTTTACCCATTTGGCTTCGGGCTAAGCTATACCACCTTTCAATATGCCGATGTGAAGCTCAGCAAAACCTCACTGAAAGGAAATGAAAAGCTTACGGTAACAATTACCGTAACCAATACCGGTAAATTAGCCGGTGAAGAGGTTGTTCAGCTCTACATACAGGACCTGGCAGCATCCGTTTCCAGGCCGGTAAGAGAGCTGAAGAATTTTCGCAAAATCATGATGCAACCCGGCGAAACAAAAGAGGTGAGCATGGAAGTAACCACAGACGACCTGAGTTTCTACAACAGCAACCTCGATTATTGCTGGGAACCCGGTGATTTCATGGTGTATGTGGGTGCCAATTCACGCGATGCAAAAGGCGTTGCATTCAACTGGACAAAATAAAAACGATTCCAGGCAACCTTTTGCTCATTGAAGTCATCTTATTTTTAAACACCAAAGAAATGACTGCAATGAAAACTATAATTGGTGCTGCCATAATCGCAGCTGCGCTGTTATCATGTGAGAAAACGGAATACAAGATGGATTTACCGCCACAGGGTATTAAGGTCCTTAACCTGAGCGAGAAAACAACTGATGTCATTCAGGCCGACAATGATTTCGGACTGGCCTTGTTTCGCTATACAGTCGAAGGTAATGATGCGGATAATGTGTTGATTTCTCCAACCAGCGTTGCCCTGGCATTGGCTATGACTTATAACGGAGCAGCAGGCGAAACCAAAACAGCTTTGGAGGTGGCGCTTCGTAAACAGGGCTTTACGCCGGAAGAGATCAACCAGTCGTATAAAAGCCTGGTTGAAGCACTCACCCAAGTTGATCCTAAAGTTCAACTACAGATAGCCAATTCAATATGGTACAAAAAGGGTTTCACTGTGCTGCCGCAGTTCATTCAGGTTAACCGCGATTATTACAATGCGGAAGTCAACGCATTGAATTTTGACAACCCGGCAGCTACAGAGGAAATAAACAACTGGGTGGATGAAAAGACGAATCATAAGATAGAAAAGATCATTGATGATATACCGGAAGAAGTGGTAATGTACCTGATCAATGCCATGTATTTCAAAGGCGACTGGCAATATGCATTCGATAAGAACGCCACTTTTTACGGTCCTTTCTTTACCGGTGATGATTCCCAGGTATCGGTTCCTTTTATGAAACAGCAGGGCGATTATTCTTATATGGCATGTGATACATTTGCACTTGTTGAATTGCCCTATGGCCGTGGTAATTTCTGCATGAATATTTTACTGCCACAACCCGGCTATTCGCTCAGCGACTTGCTCCCTGCACTTACAGCCGAAAACTGGGATGGGTGGTTGAAACGCAGGCATTTCGCTACACTTAACCTGGTACTTCCCAAATTCACTTTTTCATACAAAAATATCCTGAACAACGAGCTTTCAGCAATGGGTATGGGTATTGCCTTTACACCCCAGGCTGATTTTTCGGGTATTAATGGTACGGGAGGGTTGGATATCTCCAAAGTAATACACAAAGCCTTTGTAGATGTGAATGAGGAAGGGACTACTGCGGCTGCAGTAACAGCTGTTGAAATAGAGCTTACAGCCATGCCAGGGGAACCTATTACTTTCAGAGCAGATCAACCGTTTATCTTTGCCATTCGCGAAGTCACAACCGGTGCCGTGCTGTTTATCGGCATGGTGCAAAACCCGCTGACCAAGGAAAACGAATGATCCATGCGTCATGAGCCCCCGATTATTAGCTTTGATTTGTCAATTCTTATCCTACTAAAAGTAAAAAGTATACTCTGACAAAAGCAAATTCTTTTAAACGTTTTGTGTTGGCTCTACAATGCTAGAATAAACCCGGGAGCTTCGCCCCGAATCCCCACTTCCTTCTTTGTCTTGGCACAAAGAAGGAAGCAAGAAAAGCCAAGACAAAACGAACCCCCGGCTAGTCCCGGCAAGCCCTCTGCGTTTTGTCGGGCCCACCCACGGTGCTTATGG
>JAFGOR010000032.1 GCA_016926375.1 Bacteroidales bacterium | reverse complement strand
GTATTTCGTAAATTGTTCCTAAATTCGCCTGCTGAATTCGATTTGAAGACTTCCTCTTTCCGGTTCAGGAGAGATTTGAGAAGAACTGTTGGAATCACCGGTGATCAAAAATACAGGTTGCTTACCAAAAGAGCTATGGAGCGAATCGGATTCCGGACCGTTGAAGAAGGGATTGGCGAATTAACTGTAGATGTTCAGGAATGCAATGGAATGCCTGTATGGCGACTTACAAATAGTGACTTTGAAACAGAATTTGATTCAATATATGCTCTGGCAATAAAACTGAGATCGGTACACAACTAATAAAAAAATCTAACATGGACATTATGAAGAAAATCGTATCCTACATCCTGATTTCATGTGTACTGTTGTTTACAATAGTAGCCATCCTGGGAATATGGGAAATTATTGACCTGAAGAATGTGTTGATGAACACCATCTTTTCATTGATTGTTATTTTTGCAGCATCAGCCATTATCCTTTTCATTTATACTGTTTTTATGAAGGATTCGGATCAACCCAATCCGTAAAAACACCTCGCTTCTTTTCAAGGTTTTAACTATGTTGTCTATTTTAATTCCGGTATACAATTTTAATATAGTTTCCCTGGTAACGGAGTTGCACAAGCAAGCTTCCAAGGCAGCCATAACTTTTGAAATCATTGTACTTGATGACTGTTCCTCCGAATTGTTGCGTGACCAGAATAAAGACGTTAGCCGCCTCTCCGGTGTGCGTTTTTATGAACTCGATAAAAACATTGGCAGGGCACGCATAAGAAACCGACTTGCCGGAATGGCCATTTATGATTCTTTGCTTTTCATGGACTGCGACTCAGAATTATCTTCGGAACAGTATATAGGGAATTACCTGCCCTACTGTGGAAAAGAAATGGTGGTGTGTGGCGGTCGTGTTTATAACCCGGAACCTCCTGAAGAACCTGAATATTTGCTCAGATGGCTTTACGGCATATCTAAAGAACAGGTACCTGAAACAATCAGAAACCTGAATCCATACCGCTCCTTCATGACCAATAACTTTCTGGTATCGAAAAATATATGCCTGCAGGTCCAGTTTGATGAAAGCATCATTCTTTACGGACATGAGGATACCTTGTTCGGACTTGAACTGAAAAAACAGCGTGTTCATGTGAAGCATATCAATAATCCTTTGGTACACATCGGACTTGAAATTTCAAGGGAATTTCTCCGGAAAACCGAGGAAGGAATTGGAAATCTGCTCATGCTGATACACGACAACAAGATTGATCAGGACGATATCAAAGACATTCGATTGCTGAAGGCTTATAACAGGGTAAAAAAGTACAGAATGGTAAGGGTGTACCGGGTTTTTTACAGTTTTATTGCCAACATGGTGATGCGGAATCTGTTGGGTTCGAACCCAAGTATATTCGCTTTCGACTTGTATAAGCTATCACTTATATCCCAGCCATTAAGGGCAAGGAAACCTTAGCGGATAAGAAAAACAGGACTATTCATCTTCATCCTCTGCATGGTCTGCGGAAACAGGGTCGTATTCATCAGCCTGATTAACGCGGATTTCATCTTCATGGTAGTAAAGCACAAGTCTGGCAATACCCCTAAGAAAGTCAATTCGTCCTAAGTCAACACGGCTAATTTTCAGTCCGGTGCGCTCTTCCAGGTCTTTTATCAATTCAACCCGCCTGTGGGGTTGAATCAAATCCAGCCTTTCATATACAATTTGTTTTGATGATTCACGCTTTACCAGCCAGAATCTTTCAAGACCGTAAACGAGGAATAGTAGGGCCAGGTTGGTAAAGATAAGCTCTGCCCAGCTTGTCCTGTTATTGGCCAGGGCATTAATTACCGAAATGCCGATCAATACAAACAGGTATGTCATTTCCTTAATGGGAATGGCAAGTGTTCTGTACCTCAGAATGCCAAAAATGGCAAATAACCCGAATGCAAATCCAAGCTGCAGTTCAACACTTTCAAGCAAGAAGCAAAGCAGGAAAACCAAAGAACTGATAAGAATAAAGCTGAATAAATAATCCTTTCTCCTGGCAACAGGGAAATACAGCAGCCGTACCATAATCAGTACTACAAACATGTGAAGCACAAAGCGGATGAGTAATTCCGCAAAGTTTCCAGGATGGATTACATCAAGCCCAAGAAAGTTATATCTATCAATATCAGACAGATGATTTAACAAGTAAAACTGCTTTATATTACAAATACTGTAAATTAGGCGTCAATACGTGCATACTTGGCGTGCTTTTCGATGAACTCCCTTCTGGGAGGTACATCATCGCCCATCAACATGGAGAATACGCGATCTGCTTCGGCAGCACTCTCAATGGTAACCTTTCTGAGCGTGCGGTTGGCCGGATTCATTGTAGTTTCCCAAAGTTGTGTGGCATTCATTTCGCCAAGACCTTTATAACGCTGTACGTGAACAGAACCATCTTTACCTTTACCGAGCTCATCAACAAAAGCCCGGCGCTCATCTTCCGTCCAGCAGTATCGTTCGGTTTTGCCCTTTTTCACCAGGTAAAGAGGTGGTGTGGCAATATACAGGTGGCCGTTCTTGATAAGATCTTCCATATACCTGTAAAAGAAGGTCATCATCAAAGTGGTTATGTGTGAGCCGTCTACATCGGCATCCGTCATAATGATTACTTTATAGTACCTGAGTTTTTCCAGGTTCAGTGCTTTGCTGTCGTCTTCGGTACCAACGGTCACACCAAGAGCTGTATATATGTTTCGGATCTCTTCATTCTCGAAAATTCTGTGGGGCATGGCTTTTTCCACATTCAGAATTTTGCCTCTCAGCGGAAGAATTGCCTGGAAATGCCTGTCGCGTCCCTGTTTTGCAGTTCCACCAGCAGAATCTCCCTCAACAAAATAAATTTCGCTGACTTTCGGGTCTTTGTCGGAACAGTCGGCAAGTTTACCAGGGAGCCCGGATCCGGAAAGAACTCCTTTGCGCTGAACCAGCTCACGCGCTTTGCGTGCAGCATGCCGGGCCTGGGCAGCCAGGATAACTTTTTGAACGATGATCTTCGCATCCTTCGGGTTTTCTTCGAGAAAATTGGAAAGGGCAACTGAAACTGCCTGGTCTACAAAACCCATTACCTCCGAGTTGCCAAGTTTGGTTTTTGTCTGCCCTTCAAACTGGGGTTCGGCAACCTTAATGGAAATAACCGCTGTTAATCCTTCGCGGAAATCGTCACCGCTGATGTCAAATTTGAGTTTTGCCAACATACCTGATTTTTCAGCATAAGCTTTCAAGGTTCGGGTAAGGCCTCTTCTGAATCCGGCCAGGTGGGTTCCTCCTTCAATGGTGTTGATGTTGTTCACATAAGAAAAAACGTTTTCAGTAAATGAGGTATTGTATTGCATGGCTACCTCAACCGGCACTTCACTTTTGTCATTCTCAATATGAATAATTCCGGTTAGCTTTTCCCTGTTTTCATCAAGCAGGGTGACGAATTCCGCAAGGCCCCTTTCTGATAAAAACGTTTCCTCGCGAAAATGACCTCCATTGCCGTTCTCTTCCACATCCCGCCTATCGGTAATGCTAAGTTTGATGCCCTTATTCAGGAATGACAACTCTCTCAGCCGGGTTGAAAGAATTTCAAAGTTGTACTCAGATACCGTAAAAATATCGGCATCGGGTTTAAACGTAATTTCGGTTCCTGTTGAGTCACTGACACCAACTTCTTTTACAGGGTACAATGGCTTACCACGCTCGAATTCCTGCTTGTATATTTTTCCATCGCGGCAAATAACTGCGCTGAAGTTAGCCGACAGCGCGTTAACGCAAGATACACCCACTCCGTGCAAACCACCCGATACTTTATAAGAATCCTTGTTGAATTTTCCTCCGGCATGTAACACGGTGAGTACAACCTCCAAAGCCGATTTCTTTTCTTTTTCCATCATATCCACAGGTATTCCACGTCCATCATCCCTTACGGTAATGGAATTATCCTCGTTGATGGTTACATCAATATTGCTGCAATAGCCGGCAAGTGCTTCGTCTATTGAGTTGTCAACTACTTCATATACAAGATGGTGCAATCCTTTAACGCTGATGTCTCCAATGTACATGGCTGGCCGCTTGCGAACTGCTTCCAGTCCCTCAAGCACCTGAATACTATCGGCAGAATAATCACTCGATGTCCTGGTTGGTTTTTTCGATTTTCCTTCTGTTTCTAAATTCATATCTGGCTCCGTTTCTTAATTCAAATAAGTGCTGCATAAAATGGATTTTGATCCATCAGTTTGCAGCCCGTAAAGATACATAAAATCCGCGTCGGATATTGTTTTTAACGTTTTATAACAGGTGTTATTATCAACAAGAAATAAACATTATCCCAAAACTTGCTATCTTTAAATAAATAATAAATTTCGCACATGGACATCAGTAAATTTCTGGCTGAACCAGGTAAGTTCAAGTCGCTTAAAGGTTTTAAAACCGACAGTACATCCGGGGTGTCAGATAAAAATGAAGCAAACGACTGGATGAGTAACTACATTAAGGATATGCAGGAGCTTCAGGATAAACTGTATGCCGATAATTCACATGCGGTTTTGCTGATATTCCAGGCGATGGACGGTGCCGGTAAAGACAGTACCATCAAGCATGTCATGTCGGGTATCAATCCCCAGGGATGCCAGGTATATAATTTTAAACAGCCCTCAGCCGAGGAACTCGATCATGATTTCCTGTGGCGGACAACACGGTGTTTGCCCGAAAAAGGCAGGATAGGCATATTCAACAGATCGTATTACGAGGAAGTACTGATTGTCAGGGTGCATCCGGAACTCATACTCCGTCAAAACCTGCCGGAAATAAATGACATTCAAAAAGTAAACAATGAATTCTGGCAAAAAAGATATGAAAGTATCAACGATTTGGAAAAACACCTGGTTAGTAACGGCACCACCATTATCAAGTTTTTTCTTCACCTTTCAAAGAAAGAGCAGGCAGAGCGGTTTCTGAAACGAATCGAAGAACCTGAGAAAAACTGGAAATTTGCCATAGGTGATCTCGAGGAACGTAATTTCTGGGATGACTACCAGGATGCTTATGAATTGATGATCAGGGAAACCTCTACTAATTCCGCCCCCTGGTATATTATTCCGGCAGATAAAAAATGGTATATGCGCATGGCAGTAGCTGAAGTTATTCTTCATCGCATGAAGCAGCTCAACCTGAATTATCCTGTTTTAAACACAAGTCAGATTGCCGACCTGGAAAGGGCAAAAGAGTTGCTTTATAAGGAGCTCGATTGATTTTCAAAAGGCTGGCCGGTCATCTCCTCAATGCGGCAACGCAAGGTTTCAATCTCCTGGTTGAGCATTTCTTCCCGTGTAGCTGCTTCTTCAGACATCCTAATCAGCTCGTCCTCACGGTGTGCAGCTTCTTCCTGAGTTGCCATCATTTCTTCGAGATTTTGCCTTAGTTTTTCTTCGTTCTCCTTTAATACCAGGGCTTGCTGCCTCGATTGTTCAATCAGCTGTTGCAGCCTTGAATTTGCCTGCCCGGTGCTGATGGTCGATGCGAAAGTTTCCATCAGTTTTTCAATGAAAGAAACCTTATAGCCTTTTATCTTTTTAAAGGATCCCAGCTCAACAACTCCGATGCATTGATCGTTCACCTTTAACGGAGCAAGAACCAAATGTTTAATGCTTACTTTGCCCAAACCGGAACTCAATTCAGAATAGCTATCGGGCAGGTTATCCACTTCAATAAACTCTTTGTCGCTGAAACAAGTTCCCACATACCCTTCCCCGATATGGAAATCCGCCTTGCTTCTTGATTCTGAAAAGGCATAATTGGCAACCAGTTCAAGAATCGGATTTTTTTCTTCTTCATCATTCAGCAGAAATACGCCCCCCTGTTGGGCTTCAACATATTCAACCAGCTTTTCAATTACTTCCTTACACAACTCCTTTAGATTTGTTCTATTCGCACTGATCAGATCGGAAAACAAGCCTATGCCCTGGTTGAACCATATCAGGTTTTCCTGGTCCTTCTCTCGCTGCAGTAACTCTCTTTTTTGGATAACGATTTCTGCATGCTGGGTTTCCATTTGAATTTGTGCGCTTTCAAGCTCCTTCGAGCTTTCTTTTAGTTTTTCTTCAGTGATCTGTTTCTGCCGCTGCGCATTCTTAATTCTTTCTCTTATCAGAAGTACCACTGCCCCAACCAATAAAAGGCCAGCAAAAAGGTAAAACCATACAGTTCTCCATAAGGGGGGCTTCATCCTTATCTTAACACTAAGCCCCCTGTTATTCCATATTCCGTCACTGTTTGATGCAATTACCCTGAATGTATAGGTTTTATATGGCAGGTTGGTATACGAAACAAACCTTCGGTTTCCTGCATCAATCCATTCGCGGTCAAACCCTTCAAGTTTGTACTTATACCTGTTCAGAGCAGGATTGGCAAAATGAAGTGCTGCAAAATACACTGTGAAATTATTCTGGCGATGCCTGATGGTTATTTCCCTGGCTTCATTGATGTGGGTTTGTAAAGGCGATTCTTCGCCAGGGGTTACAGATATGTTGTGAACCTGAAAGTCAGTGAGCACAATTCTGGGTGCAATGGTATCAATGAGAATGTTCCGGGGATAGAAACTGTTCAGACCATATTGTCCGCCAAAGAACATTTCCCCGTCCCTGCTTTTAAAATAAGATGTGCCATTGAATTCGTTACTCTGCAGCCCGTCTTCAATACTGAACTTTTTAATGGTTCCTCTTTCAGGACGGAATTTCAGGATGCCGTTGTTCGTACTCATCCACAGGTTGTGATCATCGTCTTCAAGAATCCCATATACCACAGCAGTTGACAACTGGGTGATATCCGAATAATGCCTGAACTGCCCTGTTTTAGGATCCAGCTGATCAAGTCCCTTTCCATAGGTTCCAATCCATATTTTGCCTTGTCTGTCTTCATAAAAGCAAAGAATTTCATTATGTATCACCGTATTTGCATCTTTTTCATTGTGCAGGTAATGGGTGAAATCATCAGTCTCAGGATTGTATTTGTTGATGCCCAAATCGGTGGCCAGCCAGATGTTTCCGGCTTTATCCCCAAAAATGGAATATACTGTATTGTTGTTCAGGCTCTTTGGGTTTACAGTGTCGGGGAGATATTGCCTGAAAGTTTCAGATTCCACATCCATTATGGTCAGCCCGTTGTCGGTGCCAATCCACAAGCGGCCCTTTGAATCCACATGAAAAGCATATATTTTGTTACTGGTAATTGAATTGGGATTGCCCTCCTCGTGTTGGTAATGCTCAAAGCGCGCAGGTTTGCGATTTTCGTTCAGATAAACCTTATTGAGTCCCTGGTCTTCTGTTCCAACCCACAGTATTCCCTCGGGATATTCCCTGATAGCACGAATTTTGCTGCTTGACAAACAGTTATTCACACCCTCCTGATGCACCAGCCTGGTATAAGTTCTGTTGGTTCTGTCAAGAATGTGCAACCCATCTGTTTTTGATCCGATCCACAAGATTTCATAGTCGTCCAGATAAATCGGATGAATATTTCTGAATATCAGTTTCTCGTTGGAATAGGGTACATAATCATACAGGGTGAACTTCTCCTTTTTCGGATTATATGTGTCCAATCCGTTTGATCCTACCCAAATAATGCCCGAAAAGTCGCGGTACAACGAAAGGACTTCATTGTTTCTGAGGCTGTACGGGTTGTTGTGATCATAGGTGAGGTTTTCAATATCTCCGCCTTTGGGCGACCAAATAAATATTCCATTTCCGAATGTGGCAATCCAGACATCACCGGATTCGTCTTCCAACATGGCTTTTATGTTGGAAATCCGGCCGGCATTCATGGTGTTCATTCCTGCCGATATCCTGTCAAATAGCCCCGAATGCTGATCGGTGATGCACAATGAAGTTTCTGTTCCAACCAGTAGCATACCAGCTTTGCTGATCAGCAACGATGTGATGTGATTATCGGGCACTGAAAGTCCATTCACCGGGTCATGAACATACCGGTCAAGTGAACCGTTGAACAAATTGAGCCTGTACAAACCCTGATTCGTGCCAATCCAAAGTGTTTCCCCACCAAAGGCAAGACATTTGACCTGCGTACCTGAAAGGATGGCCAATTTTGCATATGCCTTGTTCAGGTCGACAAATGTACCTGTTTTCAGGTTCATTAATGAAAGGCCATTGTCTGTTCCTGCCCACAATGCCTCATTAGGTGTTACCACAATGCTGTGAACCACCCTGCCTGAAAGGCTTATTGAGTCTTTTGAACCGGGCAGATACGTGGTGAACTTGTTGGTTTTCCGGTTGTACTTGTTTAAGCCGCCGCCATTTGTACCAACCCAAAGGTTACCCGATTTGTCTTCTGCTAAAGTAAGTATTCGGGAATTACTGATGCTGCCCGGATCATGTTGTACCGGTCTGTACACATCAAAGGTAAAGCCATCATATTTATTCAGTCCGTCTTCAGTTCCTATCCAAATGAAGCCTCTGGAATCCTGAAAGATACAATTTGGGGAACTTTGTGACAACCCGTCTTTGATAGAGATGTTGTTGAATTTGATGTTGTGCTTGAATGCCTGCGTGAAAGCGCTATTAAAGGATAACAACAACAGGGCAAATAAAACCAGGCGGAATTGTCCTCCAATACAGGACTCACGAATCGGTCTCCTCATATCTTATATGGTCAGGTGGGGTTAACACCCTAAAATTATATTTAATTATGAAATTTGCATAATAATTCTTTATGAATTTGTAAGTTTTTTTAAGAAAGGTATTGTTGAAAGAAAGATCCGTGTTTTTGAAATGGTTAATATGAAAACGAATCATCCCGAAAGCAAAATTGCTAAATTTGAAGTTTAATTTTTCTTATGTACCTGCAAACACTCTCACTGGTTAATTTTAAGAATTTTGAGGCAGCTGAATTGTCTTTTGCACCGGGTATCAATTGTTTTGTTGGCAATAACGGAGTTGGTAAAACCAACCTGCTTGACGCTATTCATTATCTGTGTCTGTGCAAAAGCTATTTCAATCCGGTTGATACGCAGAACATCCGCCACGACCAGGAATTTGCTGTTATTCAGGGTGCTTTTTCCAATGAGGGCAAAGCCGATGAAATTTATTGCGCCATTCATCACAACAGGAACAAGATCTTTAAAAGAAATAAAAAGGAATATGACCGGCTGGCCAATCACATCGGTTTGTTTCCCTTAGTTATGATATCACCCGAAGATGTATCGCTGATATTGGAGGGAAGTGAAGAGCGACGCAAATTTCTGAACAGCGTTATTGCACAATACGACAAAACCTATTTGGAAGATGTCATTAATTATAACAAGCTCCTTGCTCAACGGAATAAGTTGCTCAAAGATTTTGCCATGGGAAAAAGTTCCGGTGAAGACATGCTTACCATTTATGATGACCAGATGCTTCCGCTGGCCGAAAGAATTTTCAGGCAGCGTACCGAGTATACAATGAGGATGATCCCTATATTTCAGAAATACTATCACAGCATTGCACCTGGCCTGGAGGAAGTGGATATGCAGTACCATTCGCAGCTCAATGATTGCGATTACACTACCCTTATGCGAAACGCCAGGGAAAAGGACCGGATAATGCAGTATACCACCCAGGGAATCCACAAAGACGATATAGGGCTCAGGTTAAACGGGTATCCCTTGAAAAAAACGGGTTCTCAGGGACAGCAAAAGACTTTCCTGGTAACACTCAAACTGGCCATGTTCGACTTCATCAAGGAAATGACCCGGTGCAAACCGATATTATTGCTGGATGATGTATTTGACAAATTTGATGAAACCAGGGTGCGCCAGATTATCCGGCTGGTATCAGATGAGCATTTCGGACAGATATTT
The DNA here is from genome assembly GCA_016926375.1 of Bacteroidales bacterium. Taxonomy (GTDB): domain Bacteria; phylum Bacteroidota; class Bacteroidia; order Bacteroidales; family UBA10428; genus UBA5072. The sequence continues at coordinate 1,526 of JAFGOR010000032.1, read as the reverse complement.
ATTTCACATACCGACGAAGCCCGGATGCATAAGATACTCGAAGAAATGCAAACCGACTACAAACTCTTCCGGGTAAACAACGGAAAAATCGATTAATCAATCAGCCAATCAACCAACAAATCAACCAATCAACCAATCAACAAATCAACCAATCAACAAATAAATATGCGCAAGAGCCACACACAAAAAATCAGTGATGTAATCCGGGAGAGTCTGCGCGAGATGCAAATCGACCGGAAGCTGAAGGAAGTGAATATGGTGTCTCAGTGGGAATCGCTGATGGGTAGAACGGTAGCTTCAAGAACTTCAAAAATCTATATTCGAAATCGCATACTCCATATTCATGTTACCTCATCGGTTCTGAAAAACGAACTGATCATGCTCAGACAGGACATCATATCCCGGCTGAACGAAAAAGCAGGTGAGCGGTTGATTGAAGAAATTGTAATCAGGTGATAATAATGGTGCAACATTGACGGATCTTCCTGACATGACAGCCAATTAATAAGAACAAGCCTTTTCCTTTTCGTGAATAATGTAACTTATTTACAGGATTATATAACAGTTTGTGAATTGTTTATTTGTAATTTTGATTTAAACACAATAGAGGTAATATTTTGGATGATGTAACTTTGTTTCATCTTTAAGCATTGTCTTGATTGTCATGAGGGAATACAGATCAAAATGTATGTTCTTGAGGCAATTACCATGAAATTCGAAAATCTAAATCAGGATGCAATGCAAAATATCGGATACACGCTTGACGAAAAAAGAAACGTAATCCCACCGGATATGAAACCTCAGGTATTCATAGAATAATTTATAGAAATGATACAACTGTTTAACTGAAAAAGGAATAAAGCACTGGTTATGGGAAGATCAATAGTTTTTAGCTTGATTCAAAACGCAGCTATTTTATTAGCTTTCAGTTTTATATATGATTATCTGTTTTCAAGACATCAAAATTCCAGGCATGTTTTACTTGACGTACTGACGGGTTTATTATTGGGTGTTTTCGGGGTTATACTCATCATGACACCATGGAAAATGATGCCCGGAATGGTATTTGATGTCCGTTCAGTACTCCTTTCCATCTCAGGCATATTCTTTGGATTCATTCCTACCTTAATTGCCATGCTGATTACCGGAGGTTATCGGTTCGCACTTGGTGGAAGTGGCATGTGGATGGGAATAGGAGTAATAATCTCCTCAGGGATCATAGGCATTTTATGGAGCAGGATCAGACCCGCATGGAAGAGTAAAAATACTGCTTTGGAACTTCTGGCCATGGGCTTTGTGGTTCATATTGTATTGATGTTTTGCACTGTACTGCTGCCCGCTGAATTGAAACACGACACCCGAAGCATCATTCTGTTGCCGGTGTTTACACTTTATCCGCTGGCTACCATGCTTATGGGTTTATTATTAATAAGGATGTCAGCTAATTGGCAAAACAGAAAAGCGCTCAGGGAAAGTGAAGAAAAGCATCGGATATTACTTGATGAATCTACAGATCCGATTCTTTC
>JAFGOR010000227.1 GCA_016926375.1 Bacteroidales bacterium | reverse complement strand
CCGGCCAGTGCAGGGAGATTTATCAGCACATCGATTTTATTCATGAAGAAAACAACCTGACCGAAGTGCAGATAGGCATTCAATAATATTTATTCACCCATAATTCTTTTATCCTATGAAAAAACTTGTTATTCCCGCCTTTTTATCAGGTTTATCCATGCTTGCCACAGGTATTGCCATCGGGTATTTATTTGATTTTCTGATTCCCTCGTTGAAAGCAGAATATGCGAACACGGCACTGTATCGTTCCATGGATGATCCCCTGATGTACCTGTTCTTTTTTCAGCCTTTTGTTGTATGCGGAACGCTGGTATGGGGTTGGCCCCGTATCAGGGAACACTTCACAGGCAGTACCGGAAATATGGCTTTCCAGGTTGCCCTGATCATGTTCTTTTTAACGGTTATACCGGGCATGTTGATGACCTTCAGTTCATTCAAAGTATCTGTTGTGGCAACCGTCACATGGACGGTTATGGGCTTTTTCCAGGTTTTGGTGGCCGCACTGGTCTTTATCAGAATGAGCAGGTAATGAATCTCCTGTTAAACCACATTGTTTATGAAAACAACAAGTGAAATAATTGCAGACAAGGAATTAATAGCTTACTGCGGACTATATTGCGGTGCATGTCGCAATTACCTGAAAGGGAAATGTCCCGGCTGTGCCGGTAATATGAAAGCTGCCTGGTGTACCATAAGAAAGTGCTGCCTGGAAAATGATTTAAAAAGTTGCGCCGATTGTAATCTGATGAGCCTCGACAATTGCAAAAAGTTCAACAATTTTGTGGGGAAAGTTTTTGGCATTATCTTTAATTCCGATCGTGCAGCCTGCATTGCTGCTATTAAGGGAAAGGGTTATGATACTTTTGCTGCAGAAATGGCTCATAGCCGAAAACCATCCATTGGCCGGAAACGCTGATCTGCTGATCTGGCCGGATATTGCAGCATTGAAAAATTCGGCATAACAAAAACATGACAAAGATCACCGGCATCCATGCCAAAACATTACTATCGGCGGTAAAACCCGGAACAGATAACTGGTTTGGGTTGCGTTACAACCTGAACCTTTACCGGGGTTGTCAGCACGGATGTATTTATTGTGATTCCAGGAGTACGTGCTATGGTATCCGGAATTTCTCGGACATCCTGGTCAAGGAAAATGCACTGCAGTTGCTTGAAAAGGAAATCCGGTCAAAACGCGAAAGAGGAACCATTGGCTTTGGCAGTATGAATGATCCGTATATGCCGCTTGAAAAAGAGCTGAAGATCACAAGGAGGGCACTGGAAATTGTGAACCGCCATCGTTTTCCGGTTCATCTGATCACCAAGAGCAATCTGGTGCTCAGGGATATGGATATCCTGAAAGAACTTTCACGCATTTATGCAGCCGTTTCCATAACGATAACCACGGCAGATGATGGGTTGTCCGCGCTTATTGAACCCGGTGCCCCTGCATCATCTGAACGATTTGAAGCCATCAGAATTCTTGCTGCCAACGGCATATATTGCGGAATTACACTGATGCCCGTTTTGCCTTTTCTTACTGATCAGCCCGAAAACATTGAGAAACTGGTGTTAAAAGCAAAAGAAAGCGGAGCAAGTTATATTGTGGCAGCAATGGGAATGACCATCAGGGAGGGGCAACAGGAGTACTTTTATGGGCAGCTGGATCAGAAATTCCCGGGTATTAAAGACAGGTACATGCAATTATTCGGTTTGCAGTATTCCTGCAATGCGCCCAATCATAGAAAACTCCGCCAAATATACGACACGACCTGCCGTTCGCTTTCCATGCCGCAGCATATGAAGTTTTATAACGACCGTAAAGAAAAACAGATGAAGTTGTTTTAACAAATGCATTTGAAATGCTGCGGGTTAATTGACCGTAAAATAGCAACTCCCGGAAATATCAGGATTATTTTTACTGCGGACAAAAATCATATACTGACCTTTGGTGTCCGGAATATCAAACGAGATAACCGTTTTAGAACCGGCAGTCAGCTGAATATTCGGATTCCAGTAAACCAGATTTCTTTTGTCGGGTATTCTTGAACCGGAAGATCTCTTTTCCGGATAACATGCTGTTGCAGGCTTTGAAAAGAGATCGTATGAAAAGAACGTGTTATTCTGCCTCAGGTCAATTCCGGCGAAATTTCTGTTCTTTGAATATATGGCAATAAGCCCGCTATATTTCATGTTTCCCGCTACATAACCTTTGTCGATTATTTCAATTCGCTCGATTCTGTTTAAATCCAGTTTAAGTAGCCGGGAATCATGACCCACATGAATATTGTCAATGAAAAGCAGGGGAGGATAATTTGAGAATGCAGTAATTCCTTTACTATAATATGAGCCTGCTCCGCTGCTAATCTTGGCAAATGCCTCGTATTCGAGCTCAAACAGAAACTCCCCAAGGGTTGGCAGTTCAATATAATCAGCCATTTGGTAAATTTTTCTTTTACTTCCATAAAAGGGAATCTGTTTTATTTCCTCAGGCCGTGTATCCTTTAGGGGATTTATACCGGCAGTAAACCGGTCTGTTATTTGCTGGTTAATCATCATACTATGCACTAACGCAATCTCATATTCATTCAGCGTGAATGGAATATAGGGCAAGTTAACAGGATTGGTACAAAAGCCATTGTCGATCTCTATCTTTACAGGTAATGAATCTGCAGGTTCAGCCTGAATAAAAAAATCATTTTTCCCCATGTTATCCGGGAGTGAAAAGTAAAAATCCCCTTTTTCGTTTGTAGGGTAAATCGCATAATACCACCCATTCCTGGTTTCTGAAAGATAAACCGGTACGAATTTTACAGGTGTGCCTGAAACTTGGCTATAAACTCTGCCATGAATTGTAATCCCGTTTATTTCGGGCAGATGATCAATAATCTGGTTTCTTTCAAAACCAGGTAACGAATCAGCCTTGAAATAGGTAAAAGTAGTATCAACCGTACCTGCCCTGGAAATGGTTATGTAGTAACTTCCAGAAGAGCTTGCTTCCTTATCGTTAAAGTGGAAATCAATTTCAGCTTTTTCTCCGGAATTGTATGTGCTTTTGTTTGTGGTGCAAGCGATCGCTCTGGTCGGAATTTTCCGATGCAGTCTGCCTGAAACAGTTTCCCTGACTACCGAAATGTTTTCAGGGCCCTGCTCAATCAAGGGTTTATAAGGATTCACAACTTTCATGGGCATATATGCGTAATCATATACTGAAAAGTTCTGCATCCATTTTGTATAGACACGCAGGTAATAATTTCCGGTGGGGATTTCATCGGGAATCGGAATACAACCTGATATGCCCGGCTGATGCAATTTCAATTTCAGTTGAGCCAGCTTATTTCCATTCCATGTAATCAGTTCAACATATAAAACCTGACTCCAGGTAAGAAAATCAAGCTCTTTTATAGTGGAATAAGATGTGGTGAAAAAAATAGTTTCACCTGCACAATATAAATTCCGGTCGGTGAAGAGATGTATTTTTTCTCCTGAACTGCAGGTATTCATGAATTCATTCCTTACAGGTTGTGTCTTTTGTCCGCATGCCAATTGAGATATCAGATAGCAAATCACAAATAAAGGAAAGGACTTTTTCATAAAAAGAGAGGTCATTGGGTTTATTTGTAAGTTTATTGCGCTCATGATCTGGAAGGATTATTCCCAAAAATCAGGCCTTTTTGTTGTGTTACCAATTTTTAGTTTTCTGCAATCTGCGCAATAGGGAGTTGAAATCAGAATAAAATTGGTATAATTGCGTGCGATATAGATTGGCGGATCGGGCAATTCATCTTCAAAATTATGTATATAAGTCATCAGCATTTCCTTCAACTCGTTCAAATCATTCGATTCGCTATACATGCCAAAATATTCACAATAATAAGGGAAATTCAATTCCTTGTGAAAAGGGTCGGTCAGGAACAAGCGTTTCTCCTTACGTGACGAGGCCCAGAAAAACCCCCTTACCTGTTCATCCGGTTTGTTGACATTGAATATATTTGACCTGGGTTGATCGGGTTGCCTGGTGTATATACCTCCGGATTCATACAACTCTGCCCTTTTCTGTTCCCAGTAAAAGTACGCATCTTCATTCAAGGCATACTGGTACACGGACACACAATACTTAATCTTCAAATCATCTGAGTCGGCAAGTTTGAAATGGGCAGGTATTTTTCTGATCCGGTTTTTTGACAAACTTACTGTTGAGGCTGAATACAGTCCGAAGATCTGTTGTGTTCTCCAGCAGATTTTGATATTCTCAAGATTCGTTGTCTCAATAGTATTTCCATCATACACGCCCCAGATATCTTCTTTGGCACTTACCTCAAAGGTTTCTTCGATTTGCCATCTATAATATTTCGATGCACTGTCAGAAACATCAAGATCAAAATAGAACTGCATGCCGTATATACTTTCATTCTCAAATTTTTGAGAATAGTGGTACTCTTTGATGGCATAAACGCTGTCGACCGGTTCTGTTTGAAGCATGCGCTGGTATGCTGATTCATACATGTTACCGTCGAGAGTGCTGAATACCAGTTTATACAGAGCATCATACTGAATCAGGTCATCGTTTATGGTTGCTACATACTTTCCGGGTGATTCTTCGGAAAATGCAAATTCATTTCCCGAATCATCAGTTACTTTAACCTCACAATTTTCAACAGGTATAAATTCACGTTGTGTGATGGGGGAAATTTTTGAGATTATGATAACCTGCGTTTCCTGTCCCTTGATGAAACTACCATCAACAACCAGCAATTCATCCGTTTTGTGATAATCGGGTTCATAAGGACTGATACATCCTGCCGCAATCAGGATCATGCCGAACACTGAAAGAAACAGACGATTTTTATTATTTGAGGTGTTGTATTTTACCATTGGGGTACACTATTTCTTAAAACATTCCTTAATCATTCAGATAATTGCCGAACTTATAATTCCATGAAATTGTCAGCAAAGGAACGCCGAATATCGAAAGCTTGTGTCCGCGGACCTTTCCGTTATAGGAATCAAAATAAACCGAATAGGCGTTTCTTCGGCCTAATACATTGTACAAATTGACCATCCAGAAACTGTGGATGGGCTTTTTCCTGAAAAGGCTGCCTTCCAGATTCACCGACAAATCGAGCCTGGCGTAATCCGGAATCCTGTATTCATTTCGTTTTGAAAACAACAGCAATTCCTGACCTTCGGAATAGTAGACAGAAACAGGACTGGTTACCGGCCGACCGGTTGTATAAACAACGTTGGAAGAAACACTCAGGCGGCGGTTGATCCTGTAATTCATCACAAGGTTGATGCTGTGTGGCCGGTCGTAATTAGAAGGGTATTCAAGGCCGTAATTTATCTGATTTCCGGGGTTGACATCATCCACCCTGACGAAAGACCGGGAGTAGCAATATGAAAACCAGCCTGTGACCTTTCCTGCATTTTTGTTGATCATTATTTCCAGTCCGTTTACCCGTTGTTTCCCTTGTAATATCATGGTTTCCACCGGATCTGGTGAAGCAAAATCGATGCCGTCTTTATATTCAACCTGACCGTTTATCCATTTGTGATACAGCTCCAAAGAGGCTTTCACTGCGCCGTCCTGAATACTTCTGTAGTATCCCACTGAAACCTGATTTGCAACGGGTGGTGAGATATGATAATCACAAAGTTTCCATTTATCGTCGGGAGATATGGCAATGGTATTACTTAACATGAAAATATACTGCTGCATTCTGTTATATGAAGCTTTCACCGAGCTGCCGGATCCCAGGATATAGTTAATGGCCATTCGGTATTCGGGACCGGAATATGACTTGACCACTTTGCCCTCATTAAATTCCTTTACGCCTGTAATGGATTTTGAAGTCCTGGGCTGATCCGGCAGGTACTGGTTAACCGAAGCGGGCCCAAGCTGGCTGAAGAAACTATACCTGATACCGGCCAAAACAGTCAGGTTGGAAAGCGGAGAGAACTCGTCTGAAAGGTATACTGCATTTTCAAGTCCTGATTCCTTGCCGAATTTTACAAAAGATTTATTGGATTCTTCACCGAAAGGCTCTATATCGCCACGATCCAGGTCATAATATATGTTACTGACTCCGAATTCAAGCTTATGATCTGAAGTGTT
>JAFGOR010000031.1 GCA_016926375.1 Bacteroidales bacterium | reverse complement strand
CGCAATGCCTTGTCGGCATTGTCAACAATAACTTCTTCCCCGAAAACATTGATGAAGTGCTTGGTTCTTCCGGAAATAACAATTTTATGCGGGAAGAGCGAGGTAAACCGGATAGTGTCGCCAATCATGTAGCGCCAGAGACCCGAATTGGTGGATATCACGAGTGCATAATTCCGGTCTTTTTCTACCTCGGCTATTGAAAGCGACTCCGATTTGGGTTTGTCATACTCATCAAGGGGTATAAACTCGTAAAAAATCCCGTAATCAAGCATGAGCAACATGTCGGCCTGCAGGGGATCATCCTGAATGGCAAAAAATCCTTCAGAGGCATTATACGCTTCCAGATAGTGCATGTTATCGGAAGGTATGATTTTCCGGAACTGCTCGCGGTAAGGTGTAAAGCTTACACCTCCATGAATAAAAAGCTCCAGATCGGGCCACACTTCAAGTATATGCTTTTTACCGGTATACTGCAGGATGTATTTCAGCATAACCAGGTTCCAGGAAGGAACCCCTGCAATGCTGGTCACATTTTCCTGTATGGTTTGCTCTGCAATATGTTCCAGTTTTTCCTCAAACTTCTCCATGAGGGCCACTTCCTGGCTGGGTGTGCGGATGAATTCGGTCCAAAACGGCTGATTTTCAATTAGTATTGCCGACAGATCGCCATAATAAGATTGCGTACTGTAATTATCGATTTTATGGCTGCCTCCCAGGGTTAGTCCTTTTCCGCTAAAGATCCTGCTTTCGGGGTTGTTTTGGAAGTAAACAGCCAATGCATCACGTGCACCCTTAAAGTGGCAATCCTTTAATGATTCATTGCTAACCGGAATGAATTTGCTCTTATCATTGGTTGTGCCTGATGATTTTGCAAACCATTTGATATCTCCGGGCCACAGCAGGTTACTTTCCCCTTTTCTAAGGCGGTCAACATAAGGTTTTAACTCGTCGTAGGTTTGAATGGGAACGACGTCCTGAAAATCTTTGATGGTATGAAAATCTTTGAAACCGTATTTTCTGCCGAATTCTGTATCCTCGGCCCTGCTGATTAGTTTTTGGAAAGTATCCTGCTGTACTTCAGCCGGATATTTTCGGAATAAATCCATCTGATGGCCCCTTTTTACATTGAGCCAGTTGATTATGGATGTCAGGATGGGCATTGATTACAGTTAGCAGGCAAATATAACATAAAGTTAAAGAATCCTTTTGTTATTCCATTGATTTGCCTTTCGCGTTTTTTCGGAAAATAGTAAGTACCGCGCCTGCCAGGGCGATCAATGCCCCCAGGAGGGTGGCCCAGGTATAATGTTCGTGCCTGATCCAGGTGGCTCCGGTATGACTGATGATGGCCATTAGCGCAAAGGTGAGCAACGGATTTAAAACCAGAATGACACTTACCTTATTGGCTTCGATATATTGAATAGCCAGCGAAAGAAGTCCGTATGCAAATAGCGTGTTGAGACCCAGGAACATCAGGATGAGCCAACCGGTTAAGCCGATTTGAAAAAAATGACCGAAATCCACCATGGGCAAGTAAAGCAATACCGGTAATCCGAAAATAAACAGGTTCAGCTGCATGGGCGGGTGTTTCAAAACCAGCACCTTAAGCAAAATCGAATAGGCAGCCCAGGTAACTGCTCCGATAATTACCCAAATAACGCCTGTTTGCCAGGCTCCCCTGCCCGAGTCAATTTGATGAAGCTGTTCCCTGTAAAACAGGATCAGGCCGGTTGCCACCAGGATTAATCCTGCTATCTGCCTCCATCCGGCTTTTTCACGGAAGATGGTGAAACCGGCTACGGCCAGTAAAACCGGACCCAGCTGGATAAATACCTGTGCGATGCTGGGCGTGGTGCGGTTCACTCCTTCAATAAATCCGTAATAGTTGATGGCCAGACAGATTGTGGCCACAACCAGAAGCAGCGGAGGCCGTTTCAGGATGCGTAGATAATAGGGCTTTTTGAAGAAGTAATAAGCAGAAAGCACCACAAAGGCCATAAAAAACCTGAACCAGGTAATATCAACCGGAGTCAGTTCATTCAGGGATACTTTCAGCACAATAGCCAGTACACCCCATAACACCGCAACAATAATGGCATAAAGAACACCTTTCAGGGATACGGGCATTTTTTTCAGGCAGTTAAGTATCGGATTCCAATTGTAACTGCAGGCTTTAGACTTTAGGCTGAAGGCTATAGGCTGCAGGTCGTAATTGGGCTACAAATATAGTTTTTATCTCCGATTTAAAAACCCGTCAACTGCCTGCGCCAGCTGACGGCCCTGGTAAATTGCCCTGACCACCAAACTGGCTCCGGTAGCAGCATCGCCTGCGGCAAAAACCTTTTTTGCACTGGTTTGAAACCGGGTGTCCACCTTTATGTTTCCCCGGGTGTCGAATTCAAGCCCCAGCTCACCGGCAATCCCTTCATGAACACAGTGTACAAATCCCATGGCCAGCAAAATCAGATCGGCTTCTATAATTTTCACCGTTTCCGGTTTCTCAACCAGGGTCATCTTGCCGTTGTTGTTTACCCAGTCGACTTCCACTATTTCCAGTTGCTTTACCTGGCCTTTTTCACCAATGAAACGCCGGGTAGAAATGCTCCAGAACCGCTCGCAGCCCTCTTCGTGAGAACTTGAATATTTCAGTATGTTGGCCCAGTAAGGCCATGGATTATCAGCCCTGCGTGTTGCCGGAGGTTTTGGCATGATTTCAACCTGCATGACACTTTTGGCACCCTGCCTGATGGACGTTCCCACACAATCTGAGCCGGTATCGCCGCCCCCAATCACCACAACTCTTTTTCCGGTTGCCGAAATTCTCTCGGGTTCCGGAATTTGAATTCCCCGGTTGAGTTTATTCTGGCAGGTAAGGAAGTCCATGGCATAATGAATTCCTTTCAGATCTGCGCCTTCAACCTGCAGTCCGCGCGGTTTCATGGCACCAATAGTAAGGCATATGGCGTCGTATTCGGCCAGCAGGTCTTTTCCTTTTATATCCACACCTACGTTTGCATTTGTTTTAAATACAAGCCCTTCCTCCTCCAGGATTTCGAGCCGCCTGTCAATAATTTTCTTGTTCAGCTTGAAATCGGGAATGCCGTACCTGAGCAGGCCGCCAATGGCATCATCTTTTTCAAACAGGGTAACCTGGTGGCCCCACTTGTTCAGCAGGTCGGCGCATGCCAGTCCGGATGGCCCCGAACCCACCACTGCCACTTTTTTACCCGTACGGACCTCAGGAGGTTTGGGAACTACAAAACCCAACTCAAATCCTTTTTCGGCGGCAGCAGCTTCATTTTCCCTTATGGTGACAGGTTCTTCGTGAATATTCAGCGTGCAGGCATTTTCGCAGGGCGCAGGGCATATTCTTCCGGTAAATTCCGGGAAGTTGTTGGTTACATGAAGCAGATCAATGGCTTCTTTCCAGTTCCCTTTATAAATAGCATCCTGCCATTCGGGCATGTTGTTCATGACCGGGCAGCCCCATTGACAAAAAGGCACTCCGCAATCCATGCACCGTGAGGCCTGGTCCTGGCGGTCCTTCTCATTCAGGGTTTGTTCCACCTCACCGTAATCAGAAGTTCTCTCATTCAGGGGCCTGTAACCAGCCACCTTTCGTTGTATCTGAATAAATCCCTTTGGGTTTCCCATATGATTTGCTGTTATCGATTAATACTGTTAATAATGGAAGTGTGGCTCATCTTCAGTGTGCTGAATTTTCTGAATAAGCTGCGAGATCTTTTGCTCTTCAAGCACTTTTTTGTATTCCAGCGGTATTACCTTCACAAATTTAGGCAGGTAGGCATCCCAGTTCACCAGGATGTTCTCGGCCAATTCGCTGCGTGTATACAGGTAATGGTTGTTGATGATTTGCTGCAATTCATCCAGGTCATCTTTGTCGCCAACGGGGCTTAATTCCACCATACCCTTGTTGCAGAAGTAATCGAAGTTACCCTTTTCATCAAGCACATAGGCAATACCTCCGCTCATGCCGGCAGCAAAATTGCGTCCGGAATCGCCGAGCACCACTACCCTGCCGCCTGTCATGTATTCACAACAATGATCACCTGCACCTTCAACTACAGCAATGGCGCCGCTGTTTCTAACAGCAAACCTGCCTCCTACCTGACCATGAATGTAGGCTTCACCGCTGGTGGCACCATACAATAACGTGTTGCCGGCAATGATGTTCTCTTCGGGTTTGTAGGTGGAACCCCTCGGGGGCACAATCACAATGCGGCCACCCGATAATCCTTTTCCGAGGTAATCGTTGGCATCTCCTTCCAGCTCAAAATGAATGCCTTTGGCCAGAAAAGCACCGAACGACTGGCCGGCAGAGCCTTTGAACTTGCAGATGATGGTACTGTCGGGTAAACCTGCCTCACCATGCAAGCGGGTAACTTCGCCTGAAAGCATGGCCCCGGCTGTTCTGTCGGTATTGGTGATATCCATGCAAATCCATACTTTTTCTTTGCTGCTGATGGCTTTATTGGCAAGCCGGATCAGCTGATGATCCAAAATATCCTCAATTTTATGGTGTTGATGAGAAGTACAATGAGAGGCGTATTTTTCTGCTTCTGCGGGTCGGTGTAAAATGGCAGACAAATCGAGTTTGGAGGCTTTCCAATGGTTCAGGTCGTTGCGCTGTTCAATGAGATCAACCCTTCCGACCAGCTCTTCAAATTTTCTGAATCCCATCTCAGCCATGATCTCACGAACCTCAGTGGCCAGGAATCTGAAGTAATTGATCAGGAATTCTGATTTTCCCGTGAAGCGTTTGCGCATTTCCGGATCCTGGGTAGCTACGCCAACGGGACAGGTATTCAAATGACACTTGCGCATCATGATGCATCCGAGCACGATGAGCGAACCGGTGGCAAATCCGAATTCTTCACCACCAAGCAACCCGGCATAAACCACATCTTTTCCGGTTTTCAACTGACCATCAGTTTGAAGCACCACCCTGTCGCGGAGATTATTGATAACCAGTGTTTGCTGAACTTCAGCTATCCCCAATTCCATGGGAAGGCCGGCATGTTTAATTGAACTGGCGGGACTGGCACCTGTGCCGCCTTCGCAACCGCTGATGGTAATACCATCGGCATGTGCTTTTGCAACACCGGCTGCAATGGTTCCTACCCCTTTTTCGGAAACCAGTTTCACGGTTATTCGGGCACGCGGATTCGTGCATTTCAAATCGAAAATCAGCTGGGCCAGGTCTTCAATGGAATAAATGTCGTGATGCGGTGGTGGGGAAATCAGCGTGATACCGGGAGTGGAATGCCGGAGCCGGGCAATGATGGAATCAATTTTATGACCCGGAAGCTGCCCTCCTTCTCCCGGCTTGGCGCCTTGCGCCACCTTGATTTGTATTTCATCTGCATTGATCAGGTAATTGGTGGTCACACCAAATCGTCCGGAAGCTACCTGTTTAATGGCACTGCGCGCATTGGTACCGTCGGGGCGCGGAAGGAATCTTTCGGCATCCTCACCGCCCTCACCTGTATTGCTGCGACCGCCGATGGCATTCATGGCAATTGCCATTGCCTCGTGGGCCTCTTTGCTGATTGAACCAAACGACATGGCACCTGTAACAAATCGTTTCATAATGGATTCAACAGGCTCCACTTCTTCCAAAGAAACCGGGTTTCCTTTTTTAAGGTTAATACATCCTCTGATAAACAAGGGTTTGCGATTTTCCTGATCCACCATGGAGGTAAATTCCTTAAACTTGGTATAATCATTGGTGCGTGTAGCCCATTGCAGCAAGCCAATGGTTTCCGGATTCCAGGCATGCTGTTCACCGTTTTTCCGGTAATGGTAAACCCCCTGAGTGGCGGGAGCAAGGCTTTCCTGATTGCCGGGAGAGTAGGCCATCTGGTGTTGCATCAAGGCTTCCTGTGCAATTTCATCCAATCCGATACCGCCGATTCTGGAATCGGTTCCGGTAAAATAAGTATGAGCCACATCCTTGGCCAACCCAATTGCTTCAAATATCTGGGCACCATGATAACTGCGCAGCGTGGATATGCCCATCTTTGACATGACCTTCATCAGACCCTTGTCGATTGCCTTGATATAATGCTCCCGGGCTGTAACATAATCGTCTTTGATCTGACCGGTTTCACACAATTTTTCAATGATGGCAAAGGCACAGTATGGATTGACCACGCTGGCACCAAATGCAAAAAGCAGTGCAAAATGGTTCACCTCCCTGGGTTCGGCCGTTTCCACTACAAGGCCTATCTGCATTCTCTTTTGTGTGTTGATCAGATGGTGGTGCACTGCCGATACTGCAAGCAGTGAAGGTATGGGAGCAAGTGATTCACTGATGTTACGATCTGACAGAATAATGAAGTTTTTTTCCTGATCAACGGCATCTTCAGCTTTTTTGCACAATTCTTCAATTGCCTTTTGGAGTGTTTCACCCGGATTAACAGAATCAGCAGCAAAAAGCATGGGCAGTAAAACATGAGAAAACTGCTCCTGATCCAGGTTTTTGATCTTACCCAGGTCGGTATTGGAAACAATGGGACTTCGGAATTTGATCAGCTTGCAGTGCGAAGGTGATTCAATCAATAAATTCCGGGAAACCGATCCGATATAATTGGTAAGCGACATTACCAGGCCTTCCCTTATGGGGTCGATGGGCGGATTGGTTACCTGGGCAAAATGCTGTCTGAAATAATTGAACAGGCGTTGGGGTTTATCAGACATCACCGCAAGCGGTGTATCATTTCCCATGGAACTAACCGGTTCCTGACCGTCAACCGCCATGGGTCTGATAAGTACTTCCAGGTCTTCCTTGTTGTATCCGAAAACCTTCATGTAGGTATTGTGTTGTTCACCCAGTGTTGTTGGAATCCGCTCTTTAATTTCAATGTCGGCCAGTTCAATGCGGTTTTCCTTCAGCCAGTTCTGATAGGGATTCCTTTCTGTAAGTTGCCTTTTCAATTCATCATCGGGAACAATGATGCCAAACCGGGTGTCAACCAGCAGGATTTTGCCGGGTTTCAACCGGCCCTTTTCCTTAATCTGGCCGGGAGCAAATTGTTGAACACCTACTTCGGATCCCATGACAATGATGTCATCTTTTGTGACTACGTACCGGGATGGTCTCAGGCCGTTTCGATCAAGCGTGCCGCCAATGAAGCGTCCGTCGCTGAAAACGATTGATGCCGGGCCATCCCAGGGTTCCATAATGGTAGAATGATACTCATAGAATGCCTTGAGACTCTCAGGAATTGGATTTTTGTCGTTCCACGATTCAGGTATCATCATGCTCAGGGCGTGAGGCAGTGATTTTCCGGTGAGTGTGAGGAATTCCAGCACGTTATCGAGTGACGCCGAATCACTCTTATCAGGTTCAATAACCGGGAAAATCTTTTTTAAGTCCTCACCCATAACTCCTGTTTTCATAAGGGCTTCACGGGCATTCATCCACATCCGGTTACCCTTGATGGTATTGATTTCTCCGTTATGGCCCAGGAAACGGAATGGTTGTGCCAGGTCCCAGGTGGGAAAGGTGTTGGTAGAAAATCGTGAATGTATAAGGGCAATGGCGCTTTCCAGTTTCTGATCACGGAGATCAATAAAGTATTGACGCAGCTGTTGGGAAGTAAACAGCCCTTTGAATATCATTACTTTTGATGACAGGCCGGTCAGGTAAAAGGCTTCCTTATGCCGGATGGCTGAATTTCGGACACGATTCTCTGCCTGTTTGCGGGCAATATACAACTTCCGTTCCAGTTCATCCTGTTCCAGGTCGCCTGAAACAAAAATCTGACGCATAAAGGGTTCTGAAGCCTTTGAAATTTCACCCAATACCTCACTGTCAACCGGAACATCACGGAAACCAATCACACAAAGGCCCTCAGAGGTAATGGAATCCACCAGGATTTTTTCACATTCCTGTCTTTCTTTGGCCCCTTTGGGAAAAAATACCAATCCTGCACCATACTTACCTTCGGCCGGAACCTGAATTCCTTTGGCAAGAAAGAAACTATGAGGCAGCTGAATCAGTATTCCTGCTCCATCACCGGTCACGTTGTCTGCACTTTCGGCACCGCGATGCGACATATTCTCCAATACTTCCAGTCCGCGGTGTATGATATCATGAGACTTCATTCCCCTGATTTGTGCTACAAATCCAATCCCGCAGCTGTCATGTTCCTGAGAAGGATCATACAATCCTATCTTCTTTGGCAATCCGTAACTCGTCATATATGTTTGTGTTAATTAATCCAACTGAAAAAGGCCATCCCCTTTATTGAGAATGGCCTTTTGTAACTGCACTGGTATACCATCCTCAACAATGTTGAAGTTTTTTATTATTAATAATATTGAATATTATCGCCATACTCTAAATTTATGGAGGCAAATTTATAAAAATAATGTATTTTATCAAATATTACCCTGTTTTTTACAGGGCAAAAAGGATATTTATAGTCTTTCTTCGATAGGTTCATAATCCACCCTGCCAAAAATATTTTTATAAGCGGGCCTGATGATTCTTCGGGAAGCGAAGGTTACTTCTTCGAGGCGGTGTGCGCACCAGCCGGCCATGCGGGCAATGGCAAAAATTGGGGTAAAAAGTTCCTTGGGGATGTCGATGCATTTGTAAACGAAACCCGAATAGAAGTCGACATTTGCGCTGATCACCTTGGAATTCTCACCCTTGAAACTTGCAAATGCTTCGGGAGCCAGTTCTTCAATGGCTTCATAAAGCAGGTATTCATCGGTTTTTCCTTTGGAACCGGCCAGTTCCCGTGCTTTATCCTTCAACAGGATGGCCCTGGGGTCTGACAGTGTATAAATGGCATGTCCGATTCCGTAAATCTTTCCTGAGCCGTCACCTGCTTCTCCCTTGAGTATTTTCTTCAGGTATTCGAGGACTTCTTGTTTGTTGTTCCAGTCCTTTACATTTTTCTTGATGTCTTTCATCATTTCTTCAACCTGAAGATTGGCCCCGCCATGCAGGAATCCTTTCAGAGAACCCAGTCCGGCAGATATGGCCGAATAGGTATCGGTTCCGGCTGAACTGATTACGCGGGTGGCGAAGGTGGAGTTATTACCTCCGCCGTGCTCGGCATGAAGCACAAGTGCCAGGTCAAGAATATCGGCTTCCAGCCTGCTGTAGTTCTCACCCTTGAGCATGTAAAGGAAATTTTCAGCCGTACTCAGAGAAGGATCCGGATGCCGGAATATCAGCGATTTTCGTTGATAGGTATGGCGGAATCCAAAATATACATAGGCTGCAATTACCGGAAACTTGGCGATGAGGTTCAGCGATTGCTTCAGCAGGTTGATGTGTGAATAGTTTTCTGCTTCATCGTCTTGTGTGTACATTACCAGTACCGACCGTGCCAGCATGTTCATGATGTTCTTTCCCCGGAACGAAAGAATGAGATTAACAAAGGCATTTGGCAGATCGCGGTGACCAGCCATATAGGAAGTGAACAGGTCCATATCATCCTTTGACGGAAGCCGGCCTGTGAGTAACAGGTATACGGTTTCATCAAAGCCATGCCTTTTGTCCTTTTGAAATCCATGCACCAAATCCTCCACGTTAATTCCCCTGTAGAAAAGCCTTCCATCACAGGGAATAATCTGGTTGTCCTTTTTTTCATACCCAACCACATCGCCGATGTTGGTAAGACCTACCAGTACGCCTGAACCATCCTGGTTTCGGAGTCCTCTTTTTACGTTGTAGGTTTCAAAGAGTCCTTTGTCGATTTGTGAAGCATTTACGGTTAATTCCTCAAGCTTCTGCATGAATTCATTGAGTGGTTGCATGGTAAATTAGATTTACGGTTTATAATTAATTGAGGTCAGGTTCTCACCTGGCCATTTCCAAAAATGATGTATTTCGGAGCCATAAGGTCTTTAAGTCCCATAGGTCCTCTTACATGAAGTTTCTGATTGCTGATTCCCATTTCGGCGCCCAGTCCGAATTCATTACCGTCGCTGAAGCGGGTGGATGCGTTGATGAAGCAGGCAGCCGAATCAACTTCGTTGATGAAGCGCATGCCTTTTTCATAGCTGTCGGTAACAATGGCATCGGAGTGATGCGAACTATAATTATTAATATGGTCAATGGCTTCGTCGAGATTTTCCACAACCTTAACAGAAAGTATCAGATCCAGGTACTCGGTCCGCCAGTCTTCCTCTGTGGCTTCTTCTGCTTCCGGGAGGATCATTCGGGTTTTTGCACACCCCTTCAGCCGGACGCCTGCCTGATCATAGGCCCTTTTCATTAAAGGCAAAAATTCTTCAGCCACCTTTTGATGAACAAGAAGGGTTTCCATGGTATTGCAAACACCCGGACGCTGAACTTTAGCATTATAACATATTTCCTTTGCCATATTCAGATTGGCCATTTCGTCAACATAGGTATGGCAGATACCCATGTCGTGACGGATTACAGGAATGATGGAGTGCTCCTCAACAAGTCGGATCAGTTGAAGGCCCCCCCTGGGTATAATAACATCTATGAAGTCTTTTAGTTTAACCAGCTCAAGTACGGATTCCCGGTTTGTATTATCAATCATGGCTACGGCGTCTTCCGGAAGTCCGGCTTTTTTCAATCCGTTTCTGATCAGCTTTGCAAGAATCAGGCTTGAATGAATGGCATCGGATCCACCGCGCAGGATGACCCCGTTACCTGATTTTATGGTAAGGGCTGCTACTTCAATACACACATTGGGCCGTGATTCATAAATAATGGCAATCACGCCAATGGGCACCCTGATCTGACCAACCTTTAATCCGTTTGGGAGTGTGTTCATATTGAATATCTCCCCCACCGGATCTTTCAGGTTGATCACATCATGCAGCACACTGATCAAACCGTCAATCCGCTTGTCATTTAAGGTGAGCCGGTCAATGAAGGCCCCTGAAAGGCCTTTTTCTTTACCGGACAAAATATCTTTCTGGTTTTCAGCAATAATGGCCTGTCTGTTTGCATCGATTTCTTCTGCAATGTACTTCAGGGCTTTATCCTTTAAGGATGTGTTGGCTTTGGCAAGTTCACGTGATGCTCGTTTCACCTTACCGGCCATATGTGTTAGAGTCTCTTTCAAATCAGGCATGATGGATTGAATTTTCTTTTTGTGCAACAAAATGGGTACCTACTTCGTTACCTGTGAGTATGTCAAACAGGATGGCCGGGTCGGAACCACTGGTAATGAGGCAGTCGATTCCCTGCTTCAGGCATATTTTGGCAGCGGAGATCTTGGTAATCATACCGCCTGTGCTGAATGACGAACCTGCACCGGAGGCCAGCTGCTCCAATTCAGGAGTTATTTCGAGAACCGAATGAATCATTTCAGCGTGTGTATCAGACCTGGGATCAACATTATACAGCCCGTCGATATCCGAAAGCATAACCAGCAGGTCAGCTTCAACCAGTGAAGCCACGATGGCAGAAAGTGTGTCGTTATCTCCGAATTCAATTTCATTGGTGGCAATGGTATCATTTTCATTGATAATGGGAATGATATCTTTTTCGATCAGTTTGATCAGGGTACTCTGGGCATGCTGATTTCGCGTGGGAATTTCCACCACGTCCTTGGTAAGCAGCACCTGTGCAACAATCTGATTGTATTCTTCGAAAAACTTCTGATATATCTTCATCAGTTCTGCCTGTCCGACTGCAGCCAATGCCTGTTTCCTGGCAAGCTCCTGCGGTCTTTTGGTAAGTCCCAGCCTTCCCGCACCCACTCCGATAGCACCTGATGACACCAGAATTACCTGGGTACCCTGTCTGCGAATTGCGCTCAACACGTATGCCAGTTTCGCGATGCTGTGGAAATTCATTCGTCCGTTTGCGTAGGAAAGCGATGACGTGCCTATCTTAACCACGATCCTGCGCTTGTATTTAAGTACCTCCCTGTAATTCATGATAACGTGTCTGACTGTTTAATCAATTGTTAAAAACAATATCTCCGATTGAAGCAGGAAAATTCATATTTCCTGTTGTTTCACCCTTTGCAGAAGACTCACAGAAGGAATCAATTTTTTCCTGAAGCTCTGTTTCCCCATCCACCACCTGGGCGGTATAATTGCCTGCGGGAACAATCAGGTATTTCCCGTTGAGGTCCATTTTTATTACAATGAATTCAGCCCGGGCTATGCCGGCAACAATCCGTGCAAGGGGGTAATTGTCGTCATATTCTATGTCTGACGTGGATACGGGGTCGTTCTCGTTAATAATGGGAATTATGCTCATATCCAACAGGGTATTGAAGGTGTTGCGGGTGTTTTCAACACGTTGCGGGTATTCGATGATATCGCTGGTAAGCAGCACCTGGGCGATTATCTGGTTGTAGTCGTCGAAGTATTTTTGGTAACAACGGATCAGTTCAGCCTGACCCACAGCGGCAGTTGCCTGAAGATCAACCAGATTGTCGGGCAGGTTATGCAATTTCAGCTTTTCAGCGCCCAATACTATGGCTCCGGAAGAAACAACAAGCACATGTTTTCCGCTGTTGTGCAAATTGGTAATCACCATGGCCAGGCGATCCATTTTTTTGGGGTTGATTTTACCGTTGGGGCCCAGCAAAGTGGATATTTCCACCCGGATTACTATGGTTTTCTTATTTCCCATCATTTCTGTTTAAAAGATCCTGGCAGGCCTTGTCTTTCTTATCAAAGTTAAACAAGCTCAAGACGTGTTCCATTTTTGCGGCAATTTCGGTGTTACACAAATTGCCCAGGCTTCCTTCGTGTGAGTGAACCACTTGCTGATCAGGCAGGTAAGTGCCTTCCTGAATTTGCATTGCCACCTTGCGGTAGGCTTCCCTGAAAGGAAGTCCGCTCATTACCAATTTATTAACTGCCTCAACCGAAAAGATATGCTGATAGCGGCTGTCACCGAGCACCTCTTCAACAGGAGTGATTCGGGCAACAGCATAGGATGCCATGTCAATACAGGAATGCATCTCTGAAAAAACCGGAAGAAAGGATTCCTTGATAATTTGCATATCCCTGAAGTAACCTGAAGGCAGGTTATTCCAGATGTGGTCAATTTCTCCGGGAAGTGCTTGTATTTTATTGCATTTGGCCCTGATCAACTCAAATACATCGGGGTTTTTCTTGTGCGGCATGATACTTGAGCCGGTGGTCAGCTCGTCGGGAAGTTTAAGGAAGCCAAAGTTCTGACTTGCAAACAGACAGATATCGCCGGCCATTTTGGAAAGTGTGCCGGACAATGAGGCCAGGGCGAAGGAACATACCCGTTCCGTTTTGCCACGGCTCATCTGTGCATTGATTACGTTATAATTCAGATTGCCAAAACCCAGCAATTCGGTGGTCATTTTCCGGTTGATGGGAAATGAGGATCCGTATCCGGCAGCTGAACCCAGGGGATTCTGGTCGCTTATCCGGTAAGCAGCCTGCAACATGAGCACATCATCAACCAGATTTTCGGCATAGGCACCAAACCAGAGTCCGAAAGAGGAAGGCATAGCCACCTGCAGGTGTGTGTATCCGGGTATCAGTATATGCCGGTATTGCTCACTTTGGGAAAGAAGCAATTTGAAAAGAGTATAAACCTCTCCGACAACCTGCTGAATTTCGTCGCGGATGAAAAGCTTGATGTCAAGCAGCACCTGGTCGTTCCGGGAACGTGCTGCATGTATCTTTTTCCCGGTATCACCAATCCGGCGGGTAAGAATGAGTTCCACCTGGGAATGAACATCCTCCACTCCTTCCTCAATGACAAAGGAGCCCTGCTCGGCATCGCGGTATATGGCTACAAGTTCTTTGGCAAGCACCTGAAGCTCGTCTTTACCCAGCAGGCCGATGCTTTGGAGCATGGTGATGTGGGCCAGGGATCCGAGTATGTCATACCGGGCCAGCAACAGGTCGAGTTCACGATCTTTCCCGATGGTGAATTGCTCGATCAACCGGTCAGTTTGAATATTTTTATCCCAAAGTTTCATGGCAATAGTATATCAGCTTTCGGAATCACCATCCCGAAGTTAACTTTAATCCGTATGTGATTCTTGCAGTTAAAATCAGGATGATTTCCCCTTACGTTTGGTAATGGCATGATGTGCCATTAACCTGATGGCGTTGATCTTGATAAAGCCTGCACTGTCTTTCTGGTCAAATCCGCCATCAATGTCCATACTTGATAATTCTTTATCATATAAGGAACTGGGCGAAGTACGTCCGTCAATGATTACGTTACCTTTATACAGGGTAAGGAAAACCACGCCGGTGATCAGCTCCTGGCTTTTATCGATGGCTGCTCTGAGGAATTCCATTTCGGGACTGAACCAGAAACCGTTATATACTATTTCAGCAAACACGGGTGAGAGCATATTGCGCAGCCGCATTACTTCACGGTCCATGGCAATACCTTCAATATCCATATGAGCCTGGAGCAGGATGGTTCCGGCAGGAGTTTCATAAACACCCCTGGATTTGATGCCGACAAAGCGATTTTCAACCATGTCGAGCATGCCGATGCCATTTTCGCCCCCAACCTGATTCAGGTAAAGAAATAGTTTCAGGGGTTCGGTGACACTGATCTTGCTTTCTTTGTTCACCACCTTAACCGGAATACCGTCTTTGAAATGAATTTCAAGATGCACTTCTTTGTCGGGAGCCAGCTGTGGAGGCACTATTTTGGTCAGCATATCTTTCTCGGGCTTATATGCAGGGTCTTCAAGTATTCCAGCCTCATGACTGATATGCATCAGGTTGTCATCCTCACTGTAAGGCTTTTTCACCGTGGCCTTAACCGGAATTCCTTTTTCTTTGGCATAATTCAGCATATCCGTTCTGCCTTTGAACTGATCCAGAAATTCCTGCATTTTCCAGGGTGCCAGAACCTTTATTTTGGGATTCAGGGCATAGTAGGCCAGCTCAAACCGTACCTGGTCATTTCCTTTACCTGTGGCACCATGCGAAACATACTGGGCTTTTTCCTGTTCGGCAATTTCAATCTGGTATTTTGCAATAACGGGTCGTGCCAGCGAAGTACCCAACAGGTAACGGTTCTCATAAATGGCATTGGCTTTAAGGGCTGGAAAAATATAGTCGGTTACAAATTCCTTCTGAAGATTTTTAATATAAACCTTGGAAGCTCCTATTTTTAATGCTTTCTTTTCAACCTCCGCAAAATCATCATCCTGTCCTACATCAGCAATGTAGGCAATCACTTCATATCCTCTGTCAATAAGCCATTTCAGTATAACCGATGTGTCCAATCCGCCGCTGTATGCCAGCACTACCTTCTCTTTCTTCATTGTATCTCTACTTAATCTTGTTTTTCAACTCAGGAACTATAATAATCAGTGTATTGATCACGTCTTTTTCAGTCACATTGTCATGAGGTATGATCAGAATGGTATCATCTCCGGCCAGGGTGCCGACAATTTCAAAGGCGTTGAACTTGTCAATAAGAGATGCAATGCTGGGAGCGTAACCGGGAAGTGTGCGGATAATACCCAGTTTGTTGGCAAACTGAATCGACACAAATCCTTGTGCTGCATAGCTTTCAGCCAATTCCTGCCCGGGTATGTGGTGCTGATCGGGAAGTTCATAGATATAGCCCCTTTCCGTATCGGAAATTTTATTCACTTTAAGAAATTTAAGATCTCTTGAAAGCGTGGCTTGTGTATAATTCAACCCCTTTTTCTCGAGCAGTTCGAGCAATTCTTCCTGGCTGGAGACTTTTTGTGAAGAAATGATGTTGCGGATAGCTAGAAGCCTTTCTGTTCTGTTTCCCATGATGTATATATATTCATTGGTGATGCAAATGTATGCACTATTTTATTAATATGCAAGTGGAATTTAAAAATATTTGTACTTTTGCGCCAAATATAGGATTATTTTTTGCAGCTTTTTACAGGATGGACAAATCAATTACTAAAGTTATCGTGCTGGGTTCAGGAGCACTGAAGATTGGAGAAGCAGGGGAATTTGACTATTCCGGCTCACAGGCTCTGAAAGCCTTGCGGGAAGAAGGAATAAAAACCGTGCTGATCAACCCGAACATTGCCACTGTGCAAACCTCTGAGGGAATAGCAGATACCATTTACTTTCTTCCGGTCACTCCCTATTTTGTGGAAAAAGTAATTGCGAAGGAGAAACCCGACGGAATTCTGCTTGCTTTTGGTGGTCAGACTGCCCTCAACTGCGGTATTGCGCTGTATAAAACCGGTGTCCTTGAAAAATACCGGGTGCGTGTATTGGGGACTCCGGTTCAGGCCATCATGGACACGGAAGACCGAGATTTGTTTATTAAAAAGCTTGACGAAATTCAGGTAAAAACCATCCAGAGTTTCGCGGTAACCCAAACCGACAAGGCTGTTGAAGCAGCCAGGGAGCTTGGGTATCCCGTTATTATCAGGGCTGCCTACACACTGGGTGGCCAGGGAAGTGGTTTTTGCAACAATGAAGATGAATTGAGAAAGATGGCCGAAAAGGCCTTTTCTTATGCCCCGCAAATTCTGGTTGAAAAATCGCTGAAAGGCTGGAAAGAAGTTGAATATGAGGTGGTAAGAGACTGCTACGACAACTGCATCACCGTGTGTAATATGGAAAACTTTGATCCGCTTGGTATACATACCGGTGAAAGCATTGTGGTGGCTCCTTCACAAACACTTACCAATTCAGAATACCATATTCTCAGACAGTTGGCCATTAAAATTATCCGGCACATCGGAATTGTAGGAGAATGTAACATTCAGTATGCTCTGGATCCATATTCAGAAGATTACCGGGTTATCGAAGTGAATGCCCGGTTATCCCGCTCAAGCGCCCTGGCATCAAAGGCCACCGGGTATCCATTGGCTTTTGTGGCGGCAAAACTCTCTCTGGGATACGGTTTGCATGAGATCAAAAACTCCATTACCAAAACCACTTCCGCATTTTTTGAACCTGCCCTGGACTATATTGTATGTAAAATTCCCCGCTGGGATCTGAACAAATTCATCGGCGTCTCGAAACAAATCGGGAGCAGCATGAAAAGTGTAGGGGAAGTTATGGCCATAGGCCGCACATTTGAAGAAGCCATTCAGAAAGGACTTCGCATGATCGGGCAAGGCATGCACGGTTTTATCGGCAATCGGGATCTGGAATTTGAACAGGTGGAAAAAGAGCTGAGCGAACCCACCGATATGCGCATATTCGTTATAGCCGATGCCCTTTCCAAAGGAATTTCGGTTGAAAGAATTCATGATCTTACCCGCATCGATCTCTGGTTTTTGCATAAACTCAAAAATATTTTCACGCTCAACCTCGAACTTGAACAATACAACTCATTAAACGAACTCCCGGTTGAATTGCTGAAATCTGCCAAGGTACAAGGATTTTCGGATTTTCAGATTGCCCGTGCCGTGTTAAAGAACGTGCAGGTACACATGCAGGAAGGCCTGTTGGAAGTGAGGGAACTGAGAAAGAAAAACGGCATACTGCCTGTTGTAAAGCAAATAGACACACTGGCTGCCGAATACCCGGCAATGACCAATTACCTCTACCTTACTTATAGCGGAACCTCAAATGATGTACAATATAAAGGTGACCATAAATCTGTTATAGTTCTTGGATCAGGTGCTTACCGCATCGGCAGCAGTGTGGAATTCGACTGGTGTTCGGTGAATGCGCTGTATGCCATCAATAAGGAAGGTTACAGGTCGGTGATGATCAATTACAACCCCGAAACGGTTAGTACAGATTATGATATATGCGACCGGCTTTACTTCGACGAATTGTCGTTTGAAAGGGTTATGGACATCATTGAGCTTGAAAATCCTCATGGTGTCATTCTGTCCATGGGCGGACAAATTCCGAACAACCTGGCCATGAGGCTTCACGACCAGCAGGTGAATATTCTGGGTACCTCTCCCCTTTCCATTGATAATGCCGAGAACCGCCATAAGTTTTCCATGTTGTGCGACAGGCTGAAGATTGATCAGCCCCGGTGGAAAGAACTCACCAGTATAGGGGAGATCTCAGAATTTGTTGGTGAAGTCGGTTTTCCTGTTTTGATACGCCCCTCCTACGTGCTTTCGGGCGCCGCCATGAACGTGGTTTCCAACAGGGAAGAAATGGAACACTACCTCAACCTGGCAGCCAAAGTTTCCAAACAATATCCGGTAGTGGTCTCTGAGTTTATTGAGCAGGCCAAGGAGATTGAACTGGATGCTGTAGCGCAGAATGGTGAGTTAATCGCCTATGCCATCAGCGAGCATGTTGAATTTGCCGGTGTTCATTCCGGAGACGCTACCATCGTGTTCCCGGCTCAAAAGATTTATTTCGAAACCATGCGCCGCATCAAGCGCATCTCTAAAAAAATTGCTGAGGAACTTCACATTTCCGGACCTTTCAACATCCAGTTTCTGGCCAAGGATAACCACATCAAGGTAATTGAATGCAATCTCAGGGCTTCACGCAGCTTTCCCTTTGTCTCCAAAGTGCTTAAAGTTAATTTCATCGAACTGGCCACACAATCCATTCTGGGCAGAAAGATTGAAAAACCGTCCAAATCAGCATTTGACCTGGATTGTATCGGGGTTAAGGCGCCCCAGTTTTCTTTTTCCCGCCTGCTTAAAGCAGACCCCATTTTAGGTGTGGACATGGCTTCAACAGGTGAAGTTGGCTGCATCGGCGAGAATTTCTACGACGCCATTCTTAAATCAATGCTTTCGGTTGGATACTCTTATCCCAAGAAAAACATATTGTTATCAACCGGACCAATGCGTTCCAAGGTGGAACTGGTCAACAGCTGCAAATTGCTGTCAGAGAAAGGCTACAATCTTTTTGCCACCAGGGGAACGGCACAATTTCTGGAAATGAACGGTATGCCCTGTACCACGCTCCACTGGCCCGACGAGGATAAAAAGCCCAATACGCTGGATTACCTTAAAAACAAGATGATTGATTTGGTAATCAATATTCCCAAGGATCTGACGAAAACCGAACTCAGCAATGACTACCTCATTCGCAGAAGCGCCGTGGATTTTAACATACCGTTGATTACGAATGCACGACTTGCCAGTGCTTTTCTCACAGCCCTTTGCAAGATTCCCATTGACGATATCACCATTAAAAGCTGGGGCGAATATTAGTCACAAACGGCCGGTTTCTCCGGATTGTTTTTATACTCGAACATCAGCCTGATCTGCTCTTCGGTGATTCTGGGCATGGACAGAGGGGGCAGGTTGTCGGGACTGAAAAATCCTGTTTCACTTGTTTCCATGCCACCCTGTAAGGTACCCCCCGTTTCCTCACACAATACAAAAATTTTGTAAATATGATACAGGTCGGGTGGATGGTTGTGACATTTTTTATCCAAAACAGCCAGCAATCTAACCGGAGTTACAATCAACCCGGCTTCTTCAAATACTTCCTTACGGGCTACTTCAAACGGGGTCAGACCCACATCTGCCCATCCTCCGGGAATAGTCCAACCCCCGTCAATGGTTTCCCTGACCATCAGAATTTTGTCATCCCTGAAAATAACACCCCTGACATCTACTTTGGGAGTCTGGTATCCCTTCTCGGAGGCAAACACATCAACTAATGTCTGCATGTCCATTCCCGTAAAATCATGCACAATCTCCAGGCTCAACTGCCTCATCTGCTGGTAACGATCGATGTCGTACTTGTTATCGGAATAAGTTAGACCTGCCTGTGCCAGAGCCTGCATTCGTTTGGCCATATCGAGCCACTTGTAATTTTTCAAATTCATTTCCATTCTATAGAATAAATTTCTTTATTATTTTCATCTACAACTATTTTGCTGCTACTACTTAAATATTTCCCTGAGCACTGCATACGACTTCAATCTGGAAAAACCGTCAATGTGGCTGGCATAATATCTGATTATTTCTTCCAGCAATTCAGTCCTGCCGGCATGCGTGAGCACAACTGAATCCGGCGGGCCCTGGGGATTGTTCAGTAAATCCATCATAACTTCCCGTATGCCTGGTGAAATATTTGCAAATAAATGACTCTCTGACAACGTTCTGAGGTTGCTGACTTCAGCATGTTCTTTAACCGATATCCCCAGATACCTGGTCAGGTGCAATAAAAACCAAATGTGAAAAATGGCAACTCCTGCTGTTTTGGCATCAAGAAGTTGAAAAGCATGAAACAGGAAGGAAAACAGTTTGGGATTGCTGTCTTCCTCTTTGAGCGAATGAAACAATACTTCAGCCAGAAACAAAGCAATCGTGCTTTTTGTGGTGTTAAAGGATATGGAAGTGTAATGTTGCGGGCACCAGGCGTCCTTCAGTCGTTGAATTTCCTTACCGGGTTTATAGTACATATCTATTTCCAGCAGGCCTAAAGGCTGAAAAAGGGTTACCGGAGTTTTTGATTTTTTGGCTCTTGCTCCGTTCACCATGCAGGTAATGCGTCCGAATTGCTCGGTATAGCAGGTTACAATCAGGCTGGACTCGCCGTATTTAATATAATGCAGAACAATTGCCCTGGTTTTGTGGAGCATTGATCTTTTTTAATATCAGTGAATAAATAAAAGCTTGGTGACATGTGTTTTTGATCCGTCTTCGTTGGTGCAAAACACGAGATATACACCGGTTTGTACCCGGTCTCCCCTGAAATTTTTCCCATTCCACAGGGCTTGGCCACCCAGTGCCGTTGTTTCAAAAACAAGATTCCCGGTGATGTCGGTAATTTTTACGTTCACATTACCAACCAGGCCGGTAACCGTGATATCGCCCCGGTAGGTTTCCCTTACCGGATTTGGGAAAACGTGCACCTCATTGAAATCATCACTTCCTTCGGTGGCACTTCCCCGGTACGAAACAATTCCCTTGTCGGTACCGAAGAAAACTTCGCCGGTTGCATCATTCACTGCCAGTGTCAGCACGTTATTGGAGAGCAAGGGACTGTTATCTTCAGTGAAATGAAGAATTTCCTTTTTCCCGTCGGGTGATTCCAGGAAAACGCCTGATTTTTCGGTTGCAAACCATTTCCGGTTGGCACCATCCACGGCAATATCGTTTATTTTTTCGGTTACCAGCAGCAGGTCAGCATCATTTGTACCGTCATTTCGTGGAATCAGCGGCTGGTAGCCCAAAACGGTTTCCTCATCAAATATTTCAGATGGGTTGAAGTACACAATGGGTCCGCTGCCTGTACCTACCCAGATAGCTCCGTCCTTGTCCTCAGCAATGGAATAAACAGGGCTGGGCTGACTCCCGTTTTTGTTTCTGACAGCAAAAAAGCGTTCCCGGATTGATTCTTCTTCCTCCTCTTCAACAACCAGTATACCTTCTTTGTTTTCAATAAGCATCCAGATCTGACCTCTGTCCAGCACAAGAATCTGGCCTACGCTGACATCAAAACCAAAATCATCATACTCCAGGTCCATGGCTTGCCAGTTTTCACCCGGACTCTTTTTATACAGGCCAACCTCGCTGTTTGAGGCAGTGGCATACATATTACCCTGCCGGTCAATATCCACACCGGTAATGCGGATAAATTCAGGCAGGGTTTCAAATCCGGTTACATGAACAAAGATGCCATCATCATGATCAACCAGGTCAACCAGTTTTCCGTTCAGGAATTCAACGACCCCGTAACCGTAGGATCCCCCAAGTACATGTCCGGGATTCACAGGATCTATGGAGATTTCGGAAACATTGTTAAAATTAACCATCTCGGGAATGTTGTTTCTGTTATACCAGGTCCATTGCTCATTGATAAAGGAACTGGCTCCATAACCGGCATGTTCCGATTCCATATTTCCGCAACCAATCCAAACCTGGCCGGAAAGTATTTCAATATCACCAACTGTTTTTGACGGAGGTCCGTTGGGGGCAATAACTGTACCGTTTCCGGAAGCATCCAGCCGGACCAGGCCCACACCTGGATCAGCATACCATAAGTTCATCCCTGAATCATATAAGGCATGCTTGGCATAATATGTGGTATTATCCCGGATTAACTCTTCATTTCCACTGTAAACTTTGGTTTTTAGGAGCGATGAGAGCACCAGGAATCCGTTTTGCTCGCCAAGGTAGTCGAACCTGTCGGTATAACTCCCGGACCATACCTGCCATCCGGAATCGTCAAAAGTAATGATCTCATCCTCCAGCGGGGAATCCGGATCATGGTAAACAGTAAAGAGCTGATTGTTAAAATATGCCACAAAACGGTATGCTGCGTTTGGCTCCGGAAGGGTTTGAACTTGTTGCCACGCATTGAAATCAAGCAGGTTTGGATGACTCAGGTTAGCCTTGTAAATGCCATTTCGTGTGGCAGCATATAAATAATTACTGTTGGAAGTAATGTCATTAACATATATCTGAGCGCCTCCCGCACCAAAAAAATAGGTGTCGCTGAATTCACGGCGGTAAAGGTCAAGCAAAACGATACCGAATCCACAGGCCAGGTAAGCATACTGATCTTTGCAATAGATGTTATTGATACCCTTTGCTCCCATGATGGTCTTTCTTTTGATATCCGGAAGGTTAATCACGGAATCATTCCGGACCAGGTCAACATTTCCGTTGCCATATCCAATAATGAGCGTGTTGGTGGACCGGGAATATGCAATAGCTGAAACCGCGGCGTCTGACAGCCCGTTTGTCTTGGAATGCTTTTTAATGCTGTTGTCTCTTGTGTCATAAGAAAACAGGCTACCAGCCATTGTAGCACAGAAAATCCTGCCGTTGTATTCAGCAATTCGCAATCCCTGGTTGTAAGGCAGGTGATCACGCCAGCCACCCGAAGGTATTTGGGAATACATGTAGTTATTGACAGTCAATAGCATTACAACCATCAGTAACCGGCAACATTTAGTAATTAAGTCATGTAACATAGCAGCAGGATAATTAACCTTGTTGAACTTTCCTTTCCATGAAATGGCGGGCAAATGCCGCAATTGCTATAGCCCTGTGCGAAATGCGGTTCTTTTCCTCCAGTGTCATTTGAGCAAAAGTGGTATCGAAACCATCGGGAATAAAAATCGGGTCATAACCGAATCCTTTTTCACCCCGCTTTTCTGAAGTAATGATTCCCTGTATTTCTCCATTGTAAACAGACATCTTTCCATTTTCGACCAATACAATCACGGTTCTAAAACGTGCTTTTCTGTTGGTTACTCCTTTCAGTTTATTAAGCACCAGATTCATATTATCTTCAAAAGAGCAGGAGGGTCCGGCGTACCTGGCTGAATAAACACCCGGCTCACCGTGCAATGCTTCTATTTCCAAACCTGTGTCATCGGCAAAACAATCCACTCCAAACAAGTTAAAGATGTGCAACGCCTTTTGAGCAGCATTGCCTTCCAACGAGTCTTTTTCTTCAGGTATCTCTCCTGAAAACCCAATGTCGGTTAGGCTAAGCAAATTCATGTTGTTTCCGATGACCTGCCTGATCTCATCAAATTTATGCTTATTATGAGTAGCAAACACCAGTCGGGGCTTCTGAATATTCATGTAAATCTGTTGTTCGGTTGTACTTTTTTTATAAAAAACAAAAACAAGGAATTACCCTTGTTTTTGAAATATCTGAAATGTCTGACTGTTCATTTTATCAACCACCACTGGCACTGAAACCACCGATATTTTTAGCCGGCCTGGGATTAATGCATATCACCGGGATTCTTTCACTGTTGGCTATGATGTATTGTTCCTGGGCGCCCATTACATAATCGGTAAATCCGATGTCGCGTGTTGTCATCAGCATAATGGCATCCGCATCAATACTTTTTGCATACTGAATGGTTTCTTTTCCGAAATCTTCTTCACCGTTGGCCAAATGCGCTTCGAAATGAACACCCTTGCTGGCGAAGTACTTGGTAATAAAAAACATGTTCGAATCAAGGCCTTTTTTGAAATTACTGTCGGCATATTTAGCCCTGAACAGGTGGAATTTGGTTCCAAATTTCTTGGAGAAGAAATTGGTCCAGGAAACACACTCCTTGGTTTCCCTTTTATAATTAATAGGGATCACAATATTTTTCATGGCCTCACTTTTGGGTGATTCCTGAACCACGATAAAAGGTGCCTTGGAACTGGCAATCACTTTAAGAGCCCAGCTTCCCAAAAATTTCTGCATACCGGTCATGCCGTGAGTTCCCATAACCACCATGATGACGTTCAGCTCAGTTGCAAGCTCGCCAATGGTGTGAAAAATTGATCCGCTCCGAACGATAAATAAGAACTTCAGCGAAGGATCGGGAAATTTTTTCCGGACATCTTCAGCCATTTTCTTTTGGGCCTCATCAATTTCCTGATCTTTTTTGACAATATGAACTACTGCAATTTCACCCTTAACCAGGGATGACATTTGTACAGCATGTTCTATGGCAAACACGTTCTTTTCGGTAAAGTCCCATGTCACCATAATCAAATTTTTCTCATGTTCCATGTATGCCGGTTTTATTCTTAAAACTATAAAATTATTTTTTTATTTTGAATATCAGGTAAAAAAACAATAAAAATTATGGTAATATAACATCAGGCAATTTGTTGTTCCATACGAAATACCTATTTTTGAAGCTGAATCAGAATTAATTTCATTATGGAAAATTTCGACTGGAAGAACATGCCTTTTGGCTACATTAAGACAGATTACAATGTACGTTGTTATTATCGTGATGGTGAATGGGGCGAACTTGAGATCACATCTTCAGAATACATCAACCTGCATATGGCTGCTACCAGCCTGCATTACGGACAAGAGGCATTTGAAGGACTGAAGGCATTCAGGGGTAAAGATGGTAAGGTCAGGGTTTTCCGTTCTGAAGCCAATGCCAAACGAATGCATGACACTGCAGAAGGTATCAGAATGGCCCCTGTTCCTGTTGAGCTCTTTAAAAAGGCTGTTTTCACGGCAGTAAAACTGAATGAAAAATTTATACCTCCTCATGGCTTTGGAGCTTCGTTATACATCAGGCCGCTTCTGATAGGTTCGGGTGCCGAGGTAGGCGTGAGACCGGCAAAAGAATATCTTTTCATGGTTTTTGTTACCCCGGTAGGTCCGTATTTTAAAGATGGCTTCAAACCCATTGATGTAATGGTGTGCCGGGGGTATGACCGTGCAGCACCTTTAGGAACGGGCCGTTTCAAAGTTGGAGGCAATTATGCCGCGAGCCTTGCCTCATTGGAGCTTGCCCATAACAAAGGTTTTTCCACCACGCTTTATCTGGATCCCAAGGAAAAGAAATACATTGATGAAGCCGGACCTGCCAATTTCTTTGGCATTAAGAACAATACCTACATCACCCCCGAGTCAAATTCCATTCTCCCTTCAATCACCAACATGTGTATCCAGCAACTGGCAAAAGATATGGGCCTGAACGTGGAATGCAGGCAGGTGCCTATTGAGGAGTTGTCGACATTTGAGGAAGTTGGTGAATGCGGAACGGCAGCGGTTTTAACTCCCATTCGCAAAATAGTGGATCCTGATACCAACCTCATTTATGAATATTGTAAAGACGGAAAACCAGGACCTGTATGCACGAGGCTGTATAACAAACTGATAGCCATACAAAACGGCGATGAGCCGGATCCTTACGGATGGGTAGACTATATTTAATGCTTTGCTTCATATAAACTCCGTTATATATTAATTTTCATGCAGGTAAAAGACAATACCATAAGGCGTCGGTTAACCACATCCTACTTTACTTCCGTGGTGAGTATTACCCTGGTTCTTTTCCTGCTTGGTATTGCTGGTATTTTAATACTGAATGCACGAAAACTTTCCAACTATGTCAAGGAAAATATTGGTATTTCGGTATATCTGAAAGACGATGCCCGTGAAGTGGATATATTCAGCCTCCAGAAAATGCTCGATGCCAAGAAATGTGTGAAAGAAACCCGGTATATTACCCGGGAAAAAGCTGCTGAAGAATACCAAAAGGAATTGGGCGAAGACTTTGTTGAATTTCTGGGATATAACCCACTGCCCTCTTCAATTGATGTCAAATTGCACGCCGAATATGCCAACCCCGACAGCTTCGCTATATTGCAGAAAGACTGGTTAGCCTATCCCCAGGTGGCTGACATTTCCTACCAGAAGGATCTGATTTATGCTGTAAACCTGAATATCAATAAGATAAGCATGTCGATTCTGATTCTCAGCATCCTGTTGTTCATCATAGCAGTTACCCTGATTTCCAATACCATCCGGCTTACCGTATATTCCAAACGATTTATCATCCGCACCATGCAGCTGGTTGGCGCCCATCACCGTTTGATCAGGCGACCTTTCCTGATCAGAGGTGTATCCCAGGGGTTGGTGGCAGCATTGTTTGCAATTGTGTTGCTTATTGCAGCTATTTACATCATTGAAAAGCAACTTGAAGGTTTGTTCAGTTTCCAGGATCTGCAGATTCTGGGCATTGTTTTCGGCCTCATCCTGATTACCGGATTGTTAATCGCCTGGATTTCAACATACTTCTCGGTAAATAAGTACCTTAGAATGAAAACAGATAATTTATATACTTAACCTAAACGCTATGGCAAAAAAACCAGACGTGAAAGAATCAAATCCCGGATTTGCACTTGGTAAAGAGAATTACAAACTACTGGTAATCGGATTCGTGATCATCATTGTGGGCTTTTTGCTCATGATAGGCGGAAAATCTGATGATCCCACTGTATTTAATGGTGAAGAAATCTTTAGTTTTCGCAGGATAACCCTTGCCCCTCTGGTGGTTTTGTTTGGTTTTGCTTTTGAAATCTGGGCAATTATGAAAAAGCCCAAAGACTCACAACAGGTCTGAATGACCATTTTCACTTCTATCGATGGATAAAATCACCTTAGCTGATGAGATGCTTAACGGCAAGGTGCTGTTATTCAACAAACCGCTATATTGGACCTCCTTTGACCTGGTCAACAAGGTTAAGGCAATACTCAAGCACCAGCTCCAGTTGAAAAAAATTAAGGTGGGACATGCCGGCACCCTTGATCCGCTTGCTACAGGTTTACTGATCGTATGCACAGGAAAAGAAACCCGGAATATTGAACAGTATCAGGCACAGTATAAAAAGTATCAGGTTAAAATTCAGCTTGGAGCTACCACCCCGTCATACGATTTGGAGACTTCGGTAGATCATACTTTTCCAATCGATCATATCCATGAAACTCTTGTCCGTGAAAAACTCACCAGCTTTGTCGGCACCCAAATGCAAATGCCTCCTGATTTCTCCGCAAGGTTTGTAAATGGAACCCGTGCTTACAAACTGGCCCGAAAAGGAGAAACCATGGAACTTCAGCCCAGGGAAATAACCATACATGATATTTCATTGATTTCCTGCCAGATTCCCGTAGTTGAATTCAGCGTTACCTGCAGCAAAGGAACATATATCAGAGCCCTGGCAAGGGATCTTGGGGTTAGCCTGAAATCGGGGGCCTATTTATCAGCCCTTACCCGAACAGCAATTGGTAATTTTTTGTTAAAGGATGCATTAAATATTGAAGAATTTGAAAGAAATTTTGTTTTTTTGTAACCTTTTTTTCTAGTAATCGTATTTTCTAGGTTTATGACGAAATAGACTTCACTAACAAACACATGAAACTTTCACAATATAAGTACAATTTACCGGATGACCTGATTGCGAAATATCCGGCCGACAAGCGTGATGAATCCAAGTTGATGGTTGTTGACCGGAGCACGGGAAAGATCCAGCATAAGATTTTCAGGGACATCATTGATTATTTCGATGAGGGTGATGTATTTGTTGTTAACAATACCAAGGTTTTCCCTGCACGGCTTTACGGGAACAAGGAAAAAACAGGTGCGGAAATTGAAGTATTTCTGCTGCGGGAGCTCAACAGGGAACAACGACTCTGGGATGTGCTGGTTGATCCGGCCCGGAAAATCAGGATCGGCAATAAACTGTATTTTGGTGATGATGACGAAACACTTGTTGCTGAGGTAATTGATAATACGACCTCAAGAGGTCGTACACTCAGGTTTTTGTTTGATGGTGATTATGATGAATTTAAGAAAACACTTTTCAAACTAGGCGAAACTCCTTTACCCAAGTTTATTAAAAGGGCTGTACAACCCGAAGATCGCGACAGGTATCAGACCATCTTTGCCAAACATGAAGGTGCCGTGGCTGCACCTACAGCCGGACTTCATTTCAGCCGCGAATTGCTTAAAAGACTTGAGATTAAAGGTGCTCATTTTGCTGAAATTACGTTGCACGTTGGCCTCGGAAATTTCAGAACAGTGGATGTGGAAGACCTGACCAAGCACAAGATGGATTCCGAGCGTATCATTGTTGGTGAGGAAGCTGCCGATATGGTTAACGCTGCAAAAGATGCGCATAAACATGTATGCGCCGTTGGAACTACCGTGCTGCGGACACTTGAAAGCTCCGTTTCAACAGCAGGTCATTTGAAGCCCTATGACGGATGGACCAACAAGTTTATTTTTCCACCCTATGAATTCAGTGTACCCACACGAATGATTTCCAATTTTCATCTGCCGCTGTCTACGCTGCTCATGATGGTTTCTGCTTTTGCCGGATACGAGCTGCTTTTTGAATCATACAAGTTGGCCATTAAGGAAAAATATCATTTTGGCACCTATGGAGATGCCATGCTGATCATTTAAGTGTGCTGCCTATGCGGCTGGACAGAAGCTTTTTTTACAGAGATGCGTTAACGGTTGCACCTGATTTGTTAGGTAAGGCATTGGTAAGAAAAGACAAAGAAAGAATTTCGTCCCATACAATTTCAGAAGTAGAGGTCTATCTTGGAATCGAAGATCAGGCTTCACATGCCCGGTTTGGTAAAACAGCCCGCAATGCAGTAATGTTTGATCAGGGCGGACTTGTATACGTATATCTGATTTATGGCATGCACTGGATGCTTAATTTTGTTACCGGTCAGAATGACCAACCTCAGGCCATACTCATCAGGGGAATAACAGGTTTTGAAGGTCCCGGAAAAATTACCCGGGCCTTGCGTATCGATCACTCATTTTACGGAGAAAACCTGGCCACATCGGAAAGGATCTGGGTTGAGAACCGGAACCTGAAACCCGAAATAACCCGTGTACCCAGGTTCGGGATTGATTATGCCGGAGAGCCCTGGAAAAGCATGCCCTGGAGGTATATCATGGCTCCACCGCCTCGAAACTCCTGACCAACTCCTCGCCTCTGCCATCAACAAGCACCAGCCTGTGCCTGCCGGGTTCGGGTAACAGTTCCACCTGATGTATATACCTGGTTACTGTTACAAATTGATCGTCGAGATGCCAATAAATGAAGGCATTCGGATTTGTATGAACGGCTTCAAAAACAACTCTTCCTTTACTGCCGTCAAGCGTTCTGGGTATGAAAATCTGAACCTCTTCACGGGGATATATCATGTCCATTGACCGCTGATTATCGGGCTGACAACTGCTGTGATAAGGCGGCAGCTGCCTGTAATCGGTATGGTGCTTTTTGTAGTACCATTCCTGAACAGGAGGCAAAACAAACCAGGAAACATGTTGCATTTTACTTACCGGGTAACAATTACCCGTCACCCGATATTGTCCGTCTTCAGTCAGGTGTACTACTTTATGAAAAGGGCACAGTGGGGATTTCAGACATGATACCGGAACTTTCTCTTCCCTGTGATAAGGACAATTATCGCCCGCCAGAAAGCCACTGGTCTGACATATGCTGGCTATTACAAGTTCATCCGTTGGGGATACAAAACCTTCAGCTGCAGGAAGCAGGCTGAACAGGTCGAACATAATTGGAGCAGCCGCACCAATTCCGGTGAGTCCGGGTCTTCCCTCTCCATCCGCATTGCCTGCCCATACACCCACAACATAAGCTGCAGAAGTACCTATTGCCCAACCGTCACGGTAGCCAAAACTGGTTCCTGTTTTCCATGCAATCCTCCGTGCTGATAAAAACCGGTTCCACCCCGCTTCTGCATCGGGCCGGTTTACCTCAATCATAGCCTGATAAGCAAACCATATTGCTGCTGCACTCAGATATCCGTGTTGTTCACTACCTCTTATTTTTTCAGCTTTCTTTGCGCGAAGATAACCAGCCGGCCTGTAGTCTTCCTGGAAATAAAGTTTCTTTTGACCGTAATGATTGAGTACGCGTGTTAACGAAGCATAGATGTTGCTCATATCTTGAAGAGTTCCTTCAGCTCCTCCTAAAATTAATGACAACCCATAATAGTCTGCCGGATGGTTGATGGTTTGCATACCCAAATCACGCAAAAGATGATGAAAGCGTTGAACTCCAAATTGTTTGAGCAAGTCAACAGCCGGAACATTCAACGACCTGGACAGCGCCCTGTTTGCAGGTATGGCTCCTTCAAACTGGCCACTGAAATTTTGCGGAGAAAATCCGCCCAGATTAACAGGTATATCCGGAACCAGACTCGCGGGAAGTATTTTCCCGTCGTCAAGCATGGCCGCGTACAACAGTGGCTTCAGCAGACTCCCGGTACTTCTGGGTGCAGTAATCACATCTACTTCGTTGCCATGAGAAGAGGCAGATAAACCGGATGTATTTCCAATATATGTTAGTATATTACCTGTCTCTACTTCAATTATAATTGCCGCTATATTGTTTATCTCATTATATCTTAATTTATTATGATGCTGTTCTATGATGCCTGATGCCTGTTCCTGCAATGATGCCAACAGGGTGGTGTTCACTACCTCACCCTGATGTTCCCGGCAACACCTGTCGA
The DNA here is from genome assembly GCA_016926375.1 of Bacteroidales bacterium. GTDB lineage: Bacteria > Bacteroidota > Bacteroidia > Bacteroidales > UBA10428 > UBA5072. The sequence goes on along the minus strand of JAFGOR010000031.1, from coordinate 42,626 downwards.
GTAAATGTGGGGCCAGCCTGGGCATTACCGAAGGCCGTTCGGGTATGGGTTCTGCCAGTGACAAACTCAGGGTGGTACTGTCAATCCAGTGAAGTTTACACAAACGGGCCAACAGCAAATTTCTCTTTTTGTTAAGCAGTTCCCGGTTCCTCCCCGGATGTATCAGGGAGGGTGAGTTGGGAAGTACGGCCAGGGTTGCCGCTTCCGCCCACGACAAATCTTTGCCGGCTACGCCAAAATACCGCCAGGAAGCTGCTTCTACACCTACCACATTGCCTCCATAGGGAGCATGGGCCAGGTACAAAGACAAAACCTCATCTTTTGAAAGACCCAATTCCAGCCGGGTAGCCAATATACTTTCAATTGCTTTTTCCCATATATTGCGCGGTTTTCCTTTTCGCGACAACCTGATAATTTGCATGGTAATGGTGCTGCCTCCGCTAACAATACTGCCGGCTTTCAGATTCCTGAATGCGGCTTTGGCTATTGAAACCGGATTCACTCCGGGATGGTGGTAAAAATACCTGTCCTCAAAAACAAGGGTAGCCCATTTCACCTTTTCAGGAATCTCATTCCTGCTCTGAAACCGCCACTGCCCGTCACTGGCAACCCTGGCGCCCATCAAACGGCCATCGCAGTCCATAATGACCGTGGAATAAGGATCGTTAAATAATGGTTTATTTATTAGTTGAATATAACCTACTAATAATAGTATAAATACAATTAGTTTATATTTATTATTTAATAGCCAATTAATTATATCACTTTTTTCTGGAGGCATGATCATGGATGTACTTCTTTATCTCCCGGCTTTTTTGGTTTTATATCCCTTATTCGACAAAAAAAGTACAATTTTATCCCTGAAATCTCCCTGAATGACAATTTCCCGATCTTTTACCGATCCTCCCGTACCGCAAGATTTCTTAATTTCCACTGCGAGGGCCTCAAGATCATCTGTTTTACCCACAAAACCTTTTACGAGCGTAACTGTTTTGCCCTTTCTTCCTTTTGATTCGAGCCAGATGTAAAGAAGCTGGCGATCTGCCGGCAGGGTGTCCTGGTCTGCGACTTCATCCTTACGGTATTTAAAATCAGGATTAGTGGAATACACAATGCCATCACGATTTTTCTGTTTCATAATTCAGCTTGTTATTTTCAGGTACTTTTGCGAAACTATTTATTATTCCGATATTCTCTATTAAATTTGGTTTTTTCAAAATTATTCAGTTTTGCTATTCAATCATCTCAATATTTATTAATTCAATTGCAATGACCAGATTCAGGCTTATCAATAACCTTAACGGGTGGATCGTTTTTCTTATTGCTGCTGTGGTGTACCTGTTGACTATTGAACCTACTGTAAGTTTATGGGACTGCGGTGAGTTTATTTCCAGTGCTTTCAAGTTACAGGTGGGCCATCCTCCCGGAGCACCTTTATTTATGATAATTGCCCGCTTTTTTTCACTCTTTGCGGGAAGTCAGCTGGATCGGGTTGCTATGATGGTCAATGCTTTTTCGGCAATTGCCAGTGCATTTACCATCATGTTCCTTTACTGGACCATCACGCACCTGGCCGTTAAGCTGATGACATACCGTTTTCAGTTTTCCAATCCGGGTAATTCCGATCCTGAAGAATTGAGTTCACGCGACAAGATCATTGTATTCGGAAGCGGAATTGTTGGTGCATTGGCCTATACTTTTTCCGACACTTTTTGGTTTTCGGCAGTTGAAGGTGAGGTTTACGCCAGTTCGTCGTTGTTCACTGCGGTTGTTTTCTGGGCCGTGCTTAAATGGGAAAACGAAGCCGACAAGGCATCATCCAACAGATGGCTTGTACTTATTGCTTACCTGATGGGCCTTTCAATAGGCGTTCACCTGCTGAACCTTTTGGCAATACCGGCTATCGTAATGGTATACTACTTCAGGAAGTACTCCGTTACTTCCCGCGGAGTCATCAAGGCCCTGCTCACTTCAGTTGTCATTCTGGGTGTTATGATGTATGTTATCATTCCGGGTCTTATTTGGCTGGCTTCCCGGTTCGAACTGATTTTTGTAAACGGGTTCGGCCTTCCTTACCATACAGGAGTGGTTGTTTATTTTGTATTACTGCTGGGCGGTATCGTTTACGGATTGTGGAAAACGCATCAGCGCCGGATGGTTTTACTGAATACGGTTATCCTGATGTTTGTTATGATCGTCATCGGATATTCTTCCTTCACCATGATTGTGATCAGATCGTTGGCCAATCCGCCCATGGATGAAAATAATCCGGATAACATTTTTTCACTTCAGTACTACCTGAACCGGGAGCAATACGGCGATCGTCCGCTAATCAAAGGACCGTATTTCAATGCAGAACCGGTTGGATTCAATCACGGAAAAGCAACTTATTCACCAATTGACGGGAAATACAAGGTCACCAACCGGAAACTATCCTATCAGTATGACAACAGGTTTACCACCCCATTCCCCCGAATGTGGAGTTCGGAACGTGATCATGTAGATGTTTATATGGAATGGGCCGGTTTGAAAGAAAGCCGGTTGTATAACCTGCGGCGTGATTCACAGGGAAATGCAGTAACTGATAATGAAGGAAAACCTGTATACGACCGGAATTCGCCCAAAGACCCCCCCGGATTTATCAACAACCTGAAGTTCTTTTTCACATACCAGATAGGGCAAATGTATTTCCGATACTTCATGTGGAATTTTGTGGGCAGGCAAAATGATATTCAGGGCTTCGGAGATCCGCTTAACGGCAACTGGATCAGTGGTATCAATGCAATTGATGAAGTTCTGATTGGGAAACAGGAAAACATGCCCGAAAGCATGAAGCAGATTCCCTCAAGAAATACCTATTATTTCCTGCCGCTGCTGCTGGGCTTATTCGGGCTCATTTTTCAGATGCAGCGCGACTCCAGGAATTTTTGGGTGGTCATGCTGTTGTTTGTGCTTACCGGTATTGCTATTGTGGTTTATCTGAACCAAACCCCCAACCAACCCCGCGAACGCGACTACGCTTATGCCGGTTCATTCTACGCCTTTGCTGTCTGGATCGGACTGGGAGTAGTAGCCATTTTCGACTCACTTTCTGTAAAACTCAGAAATAAGTTTACAGCTGTACTTACATCGTTGTTATGTCTGTTCCTGGTTCCCGGAATCATGGCTTCTGAAAACTGGGACGATCATAATCGTTCCGGTCGTTTTACTGCCAGGGACATTGCTTACAATTACCTGATGACTTGTGCCCCCAATGCCATTCTTTTTACAAATGGCGATAACGACACTTTTCCGCTTTGGTATGCACAGGAAGTTGAAGGTATCCGTACAGATGTAAGGGTAGTGAATCTGATGCTGCTGAACATGGACTGGCATGTGGATCAGATGCGCCGGAAAGCATATGAATCTGATGTACTGCCGATATCACTTACCCCCAATCAATATATCAACGGCACAAGGGATGTGGTATTTGTTCAGGAACGAATGAAACAGGCTGCTGACCTGAAGGAAATAGTGACCTTTGCCTCCAGCGATCTGCCCCAGGCTCAGGTTGAATCATCAACAGGAGAAAAATATAATTTCATCCCCACCAGAAATTTCAGGCTTCCTGTTGATACGGCGCTGGTTGTGAAAAATGGTACCGTGAGCCCAAAAGACAAAGATAAAATAGTGCCTGTTATTGAATGGACCTATAACCGGGGAAGCATGGGCAAAAGCGGACTGATTGTAATGGATATTCTGGCCAACAACAACTGGCAAAGGCCTGTTTATTTTGCCTCGATCGGACATGAAGGGACTCTCGGACTTGAGGACTTCATGCAGCTTGAAGGTTTTGCCTACCGGTTGGTACCCATCAAATCGCAAAGTATTGGCAGATATGAAGCAGGCCGGGTAGAAGTTGACCTGCTATATGACAACCTGATGAATAAATTCCGCTGGGGCAGGATGAATGAGCCTGACGTGTACCTGGATGATTTCCATGTACGCACAACATCTGTTATCCGGCTAAGAACCAGGTTCGTACAGCTTGCCAATGCACTTATTGAACAGGGAGATACAGCCAAAGCCATTCTGGCGCTGGATCGCGTAATTGAATTAACACCCCATGAAAAAATACCTTATGATCACACCATCATCCAGATTGCAAGTGGTTACTACCGGTGTAACAAAACCGACAAGGGTAATGATCTGGTAAACAAACTTACGGTTATTGGTGATGAAAAACTTACCTATTATCTCGACCAGAATCCACGTTTCATTGCTTCAATCAACAACGAGATCCTGTATCATTTCCAAATCATGCAGAATCTGATAAATTTAAGCAAAAGCTTCAACCAGACATCCATTAGTGACCAGGTCAACGGAGTTTCAACCAGGCATTATACAGCTTATTCCAACGTGATAAACGGCCTTTGATGTTGATAAGGGCAATCAGGATAATCCGGTTATGCACTGCAGACCGGATTATTTTTTTCTGTTTAACAGGTAGCCGGCAAATGAAAGCAAGGCCTCTTTTCTGACAGATTCTTTACTGAGTCGTTCCAGACTGCCAATGGCCAACCGGTGATATTGATCAATACGCTCCCTTACTGTATTCGGAATATCCAGCTCAGTATATATGCTGCTGACAGCCTTAACCTTTTCATCCTTGTCGAAATTGGTAAGACTTAACCAGTGTAATAGTTTTTCCCGTTGTGCTCCGGATGAGGCACGCAATGCTTCAATAAGCAAAATGGTCTTTTTATTGGTAACAATATCATTTCCGGTTACCTTGCCAAAGAGGTCAGGATCGGCAAATACATCCAGCAGGTCATCCTGGAGTTGAAAGGCAATACCCAGATTTTTCCCGTATTCATAAAGCAGGTTTGAATCTTCCTCATTGCTTCCTCCCAAAAGAGCTCCCATTTTCAGGGAGGCAGCCAGTAAAACTGCTGTTTTATAAGTGATCATCTTCAGGTATTCTTCAATGGTAACTTCGGTGCGGTTTTCATAGTCCATATCATACTGCTGTCCTTCACATACCTGCAAAGCGGTTTGGTTGAAAACGGGAAGAATCTCCGGAAGCGCATCCCGGTGAACCCTGTTCAGCAATTCATAAGCTTTGATCAGCATCGCATCACCGGAAAGTATGGCAACATTCGTATTCCACTTAACATGAACCGTAAGATTATTCCTGCGCCTTTCCGAATGATCCATGATATCATCATGCATCAGTGTAAAATTGTGAAATACCTCAATAGCCAGTGCCGGAAAAACAGCTTGTTCAATGTCGTCTGAAAACAAATTGCAACCCATCAATACGAGCGCGGGCCGGATTCTTTTTGCCTCCAGATTCAATATATAACGCATGGGGTCATAGAGATTTTCCGGCAATACCGGAAGCTGCATTTTATTGATATGTTCGTTAACGATACTCTGGCATTCACTCAGCGTGTACATGGTAATTGTTGTAAATATGAATGATCAAAGATAGGAAATCTGCTGACAGGTCTTCCGTCATTTTTTATTCGCTAATTAATAATTAATTTTGCCGGCTGTGAATATGTGATGATAATCATTAACAAGCTATGGTGCGATTTCGTTTTTCAATTCTGCTTATCCTTTCCTGTTTGCTTTCCATAAGTGGCAACGGTCAGGGTTATGAAATCAAGGTAAAAATAAACGGTTTGGCAGAAAAACAGGTCATTCTCGGACATTACCTGAGCAAATCCATGTACCCGGACGATACGATAAAACTTGACAGCAAAGGAAACGGGGTATTCAAAAACAGCCGGAAACTTCCTTCGGGCATGTATGTCATGTTCATCCGCAGCGACAGGTATTTTGATGTGATTGTTGGTGACGATCAGACCTTCTCGCTTGAAACCGATACAATTGATTTTGTGAATACCATGCATGTTAAGGGTTCTCCGGACAATGAAATATTTCTTGATTTTCAGAAGTACATGATTACCCTGCGGATGAAGAATGACAGCCTGATGTCACTCATCCGGAAAGAAAGCACTCCTGAAATCCGGGAGCAGCTAACCACACAGGTTAAAAAAATGGGCGACGAACGAAAAAACAAGATTGAAACAATCCGACAGGAGCATCCTGATCTTTTTGTTTCAACTTTCCTGATGACCACGATGGATGTGGAAGTCCCCGACCCTCCCAAAGATGAAAATGGCCATGTTATTGATTCCACGTGGCAGTATTACTATTACCGGAATCACTACTTTGACAATTTCAACCTGTCGGATCCCAGGTTGCTCAGAACCCCGCTTTATGAAGACAAGGTGATGACCTTTATCAACAGGGTGGTGCCTCAGATTCCGGATTCGTTGATTCTCCACACGGATTTTCTCATTGAAAAGGCACGTCATGATTCAGACACCTATAGATTTGTGCTGATTACCCTGTTTAATCATTTTGGAAAAAGTAACATCATGGGCATGGATGCCTTGTATGTGCATATTGCCGACAAGTATTACATCCGCGATTCCTGGTGGAGTGATCCCAAATTTCTTTCCGAACTGAAAGACAAGGTTGAAAAAACCAGGCCCCTGCTTCTCGGAAGTATTACTCCCGATGCCGAACTCATGATTGTGCCTGCCGCACATTTTAAAAGTGCTGCCACAGATACCACCTTACGCCGTTACCCTCATGTTGGTAAAATGGATCACATTCACGGAATTGAGGCCAAATACCTGGTGCTGCTTTTCTGGGAGGTTGATTGCGGCCATTGTAAAACTGTCGTTCCCCAATTGTATAATGTCTATAAAAACAGCCTGGAATCAATGGGAGTGAAAGTTCTGGCTATCAGCACGCTCTTTGGCGAAGAAGGCAAGATAAAATGGGTTGATTTTGTTAACAACAAGGGACTGTATGACTGGATCAATGCCTGGAATCCCTATTCCTACAAATTCAAAACGGACTATGATGTGATCACCACACCCCAGATTTATATTCTGGATAAAGACAAAAAAATTCTGGCCAAGAAAATCGGACCTGAGCAGGTGGAAGAGATAATTAAGGCATTTGAGAGAAAATAAACTACATGATTTCAATGAATAAAGGAACTGGTATCAAATTAATACTTCAAGATGGTAAGGAGTTTAACGGTTTTTCATTTGGTTGTGAAAAATCCGTTTCAGGTGAAGTAGTATTTAATACGGCTATGACGGGTTACCCCGAGAGTCTCACGGACCCTTCGTACAAGGGTCAGATTCTTACACTTACTTATCCCATTATCGGGAACTATGGTGTGCCGGGTAATCTTACCGAAGATTCCATGTATAAATTTTTCGAATCTTATGCCTTGCATATATCAGGGTTGATTATTTCGGACTATACTGAAGAATACAGCCATTGGAATGCCAATAAAAGCCTGGGCGACTGGTTGAAGGAATATGAAATACCCGGAATCTATGGTATTGATACCCGCGAATTGACCAAAGTTCTTCGCGAAGAAGGAACCATGCTCGGCAAAATTGTTCACAACAACCAGGATGTTCCACTGTACGATCCGAATCAGGATAACCTGGTGGAACAGGTAAGCATTCGGGAAAAGAAGGTGTTCGGAAACGGAAAATACCGGATTTTGTTAATCGACTGTGGAGTCAAGTACAATATCATCCGGAATTTGTTGCAACGAGATACCACGGTGGTACTGGTTCCCTGGGATTATGATTTTTCAAAAGAAGCTTACGATGGTTTGTTTATATCAAACGGACCAGGAGATCCCAAACAATGTGGCATAACCATAGCCAACCTGAGGAAGGCCCTTGACGGAAATACGCCTATTTATGGCATTTGTCTTGGAAACCAGTTGCTTGCACTTGCTGCCGGTGCCGACACTTTTAAGTTGAAATACGGGCACAGAAGTCACAATCAGCCGGTTATTCTGAAAAACACGAATAAAGCTTATATTACCTCGCAAAACCATGGTTTTGCAATTGATAATTCCACACTGCCTTCAGCGTGGGAACCGCTCTTCATCAATCTGAACGACCAGACGAATGAAGGGATGAAACACAAAAGCAAGCCCTTCTTTTCAACCCAGTTTCATCCCGAAGCATCAAGCGGACCCAAAGACACTGAATTTCTTTTTGATGAATTCATGGAACTTGTAGCCCGCAATAAGAAGTGACCTAATCTGCATTGACTACTTCGACCCACTGACCTTTTTTCAAGGCAGAAATGCTGTTATCGTACATGGCCTCGCAATAAATACCGGGCAGATAATACTTCCCAAGGTATGCTGCGTTCAACTGCACCACAAAGGTTTTTCGCTCTCCCCTGCCAAGGTCAAAATAAGTATATATCCGGTCGTCACGAATATCCTGGTACTCGGGATTACTGATGTTTTCGGAAACTACTGCATCAGCAAGCCGGTTATTTCTTATCTCCCAGCCGGGAGGGAATACCTGCGTCAAAGCCATTTGCCGGTAGCGGAAAGCTCCGGGATTATAAACACTGACTATGGCAAGAAAATCCGTTCCCTGCGTTACCTGAGAAACGTCTACAGGTTTTCCTTCTCTGGTTTGATAGGACACGCTAACTGTCAAATTGTTGCTGAATTCCTTTTCTTCTCCTGATTCAGGTATGCCTTCCATGATGATGCGGGTAAAGAGAATGGCCTTCCCCTTGTTACTGATGGTCAGGGGCAACGTTTTTGCATTTCCGGGCAAAGACAGTTTGACCTGAGTTAAAGGTTTGGATGAAGAAACGCTGCTTGTTTTTCCGTTTGCCAGTTTATATGTAAAGTTTAACTTGTCAGATGTTGAGCCGGTGGTGAATTTGGCTACTGCAAGCAGGCAATAGGCAGTGGTTTGTGTACTCATCCAAGATGCAGAGGAAAGCGACTCGGAAATCCGGCGGGCGAGTATGGCCCCCTGTGTTTGATTGTTCATCAGAGCCATTGTTTCCAGCAACATGCCAAGATCACGATCTCGTGAACCATAACTTGAATATAAGCCGGTATAAGGTTGTATTTCTATGGTTTCACGACTAACCAATTCTTTGGCCACCTGAATTTGTCCGGCCAGCGCATAAGCAGCAGCCAACCTCCACTTTGCTTGTACACTGAGGTTTTTAACTTCCCTAAGCCGGTTCATAGCAGCCATTTCAGGTTCTTTTGCCAGGGCCAGGGTATACAACCGGTAAGCCTGTTCCAGATCATCCTGACGATAGGAATCATCCCGATACTGAACCGGATTCCACTGTCGGGCAAATTGCTTTTGCGATTTCAGCCAGGATGATTTCATGCCTGCGGGCAGTGTGTAGCCTTTCTTTTCGGCTTCAATCAGAAAATGACCGGCATAGGAACTACCCCAGGGATCAGGAACCAGATTCCCGGGCCAATAGGCAAGTCCACCACCTGCCACCTGGAAGCGCTGAAGCTTATTGATTCCGGCCTTGATATTTTTCTCAATGTCTGATTTTGAGTTTTCATCCAGTTCTATCAGATCTGTAAGATAAAGCTGGGCAAAAACTGTTGATGTAATCTGTTCAATACACCCGTGCGGGTAATTGATGAGGTAGCGCAACCTCCGTTCGGCATCAATGGGAGGAATTCCGGACACTTCTAATACAGCGCTGTTGGTGCTCTCCATACCCGGTAAGGTAAAACTGATTTCCTGCGTTTTCCCTGCATCAACAGTATTACCGGTATAAGTGGTAACCGGCGGGTTGGCATTCCTGATATCCAATTCAATGTCATATACTGCTTTATTTCTGCCACTTGTTGCTGTTACCTGAACTTTTCCAATACCTGTTTTACGGGCGGTTTTGAACTCAAACGCAACCATTTTATCACCTGTTTGGGTGAAGGTAAGTGACTGTGTTGTGCCGCCTTCAGCAATTAAGTAAGCATTGGTTTTAACAGAAACCGAAACCTGTTTGATTTGGTTGTCCATTGCAAATACGGTAACCGGAAGTTTAACCGATTCACCGGTACCCAATACACGTGGCAGTGTTGCAAGCACCATGAGGGGTTTTTTCACGGGGACCGTTTTTTCGGTAAAACCGTATGCCCCGTCTATTCCTGCCACTACCATGGCTCTAACAGAACCAATATAATTCGGCATCGCCAGCGTGTGGCTGTTGGTTTTGCCGGCTTTGAGCGTAAAAGGTCCCAGGTACTTAACAACCGGTTTGAACCGGTTTGCTTTTTCAGCTGACTGACCTCCCACCTGTTCATCATCTCCTCCGATTCCCAGTATGCTGGTCAATTTACCCCCATAGGCACCGATAACCAGGTCATACAGGTCCCATGACCGCACACCAAGTGCTTCACGGGCGTAAAACAGGCTCCAGGGATCGGGCGTCTTAAACCGGGTAAGATCCAGCAAGCCCTCTTCAACAATGGCCAGGGTATAAGTCATTTCCCTCTTGCTTTTTTCGCTAACCTCTACTTTAAACTGTTGTAAAGGTTCCAGGTTATCGGGCATTTTGAGTACGGGTGAAATCCGGGTCTGAGGATCCTCAACCAAAACCGGTATCACACCGTAAAGCCTCATGGGCATATCATTTTCCGAACTGGCATGAGGTTGAACGAGTGTTACATGGGCATAAACATTAGGAGCCATATCAGGTGTAATCTGGAATTTATGCCGGATTTCCTTCCCATTTGAAACAAGCCATTCCGTATTGATTATTCTTGAGCCATTTTCAATACTCAGTAAAGCATTTCCGCTTCCGCTTGTGGGAACAATGATTTCCGCAAATTCTCCTACCTGGTATTTTTCTTTGTCAGAATTGAAAGTAAGCATACTGGCCGCTTCCGGGTTATCACGCATGGGTCTTCCGGCCCATCCCGGCCAGTCGATATAGATAATTTTTCCGGCAGCATGTCCGCTGACCGGATCTACCACCCTCACGTAAAACCTGCCCCATTCGGGTCTGTTGATTCTGAAACTGAATTTCCCCTTTCCGTTAATAGTGGACAATTTTTTTGATACCAGGGGTCGGTTGTATGTATTTCCAATATAATCGGCAATTTCGTCACCAGCCGACTCCCACCAGTTGCGCCAGTGCAACTTATAAACAAATGCCTCCAGATTACTGCGCGACAAAGCAGTGCCATTCTCATCCAAAAGCACCACATCAACCCAATGTGTGGTATCGGTGAGTAACATACCGCGTTTGTCTCCTTCAGGAGTTTTCAGTCCTACATAGGCTGAATAAGGCGAATACGGGATGGATATTCTGTCAATGCTGAAATCACCGCTTTTTTCAAAAACGCGGGTTGTAAAATTGGCATTCAGCATGCCGGGAGCAGACTGCTCAACAGAGAACCTGCCAGGAATTGTGGTTTTTCCCGACTCGTCAAGATAGCCTTCATACAGCTCTATTTCCTCCATGTTGAAACTTTTGGCCGGGTCGGTAAACTGAAAGGCCGGGTATTTGGCAAAAGATGTCGGTGCTTCCGTGAGCGTTACGGCAACACGCGTTTTCAGGTTTGCTGCAATGGCACCATGGAGCCAGTTAACCTGCATCTCGCCTCTTGTATCAGGTTTGTTGGAGGCAAGTTTTTTTGCATCAAAGGTAAGATTGATTTTCAGCCGGTTTGGTTTAACCGTCTCAATTTTAACAGTTTTATTAAACTGTGTACCCCCTACTTTTACCTTCAGGTTCCAGTTTCCGGTTAAGGCGTCCGGAGAGGTGGGAACACTCCAGGTGTAGAATCCATTTACACCGGAGGTTTTTGTAATTTTTGCATACAATTGTCCTTTCGGATTGTACAATTCAAACAATACCGGGTGCATGGGTGGAAGCACTTTCTGTTTGTCTTCCAAAATGCACGACAGGAATAAGGTGTCACCGGGTCTCCACACACCGCGTTCACCGTATATGAATGCCTTTAATCCTTTGGGTATTGCTGATCCGGACACATCAAATGCCCCAAGTGACAATGAAGAACCATCATCAAGTCTCAGGTAGCCTTTATGCTTTTCATACCTGGCAATCAGCAGGAAAGGCTTTTCCTTGCATGATAAAGTAACAAACCCATTATCATCAGTAGTTCCCGATGATATCAGCTGTTGCTGATAATTGAGCACGGAAACTTCAGTACCCTTGATGGGCTTACTGCTAACCAGGCTGGTGATTGCACAAAACACCGTTTGGTCAGAACCCATTTTGGCAATGATTCCCAAATCAGATGCCAAAATATTCCTTGCCACCCAACGGTTTTGTGTATAGTATGATTTGGAACAGGGATTGTCGCGTTCCTCCCAATTATAATCCCAATCATAGTCGTAGTAATATTCATCGTAATATTCTTCATAAGAGTCCCAGTAAGAAGCCTCAGCTTCCGGTTCATCCTCACTTTCCTCCTCAACAGCCTCTTCTTCAGCATCCTGATCCTCACAAGGATAAAGAGAATAACGTCTTTTAAAGGAGATTTCAATACGGTATATGGCTCCCGGATCCGGCTCAATGAGTTTTGCCAAATCGAGATAGAACCGGTTCCATCTGCCCAGGTCAGCAGGAACATTGCCCAGTTCAACCTTTTGTTTGTGAATAAGTTTCCCTGCACGTTTTAATTCATTGCTTCCATCGAGCCTGTTAACCTGTAGAAAATGACCAATGTTGTTTTCGTAAATTTTAATTATTTTAACGTCTACCGCGTTCAGGTTAACGGCTTCAAACGGAAATACCAGGCCTTTGGATGAGGGAAGTATGACACCTTTTCCGATAAGCCTTACAGCAGGTTTTGGAACCTCGAATGTCAGATCGAAAGTACAATCGGATTTCAGCTTATAACCCATAATATTTACCAGTCCTTCCCTGATGGTAATTTTGCATGAACCATTCTGCCGTGATGACGGGAAAGCCTTGATAATATTTCCGGCAACCGAAAAATCAAGTGAGGTTTCCTGATCCAGGAAGATAAGGCCTTCAAAATTCTGGTTCTTTTTAACCGGATCACTGAGCATGATCTGTATATATTGTTCAGGTTGTTGCACAACCTGAACATCAAGCACTTTATAATCAGACAGAGCAGGTATTTCTACTTCATATTTCCCCTGAATTTCTTTGTAATCAGGTGAAGCGTCCCAGGCAATAATGACTTTACCAGCCTCTTCTTTTCTTTGCACGCTGTCTATCCGGAAATGAAATGTTCTTCTGTCTTCACCGACCTCCCAAACAAATTTCAGCTTTTCGCTTTCCTGGTTTGCTGTAAAATATTTCTTAATACTTTCATTATCTATATAATCGGCTGTGTTAACTGTACCTTTGATTCGATTCCAAACCAGGTCATTTTCATTATGTGTTTGATAACCTTCATCTGTAACAGTCCATGCCTGTTGTACTATGGCAAAACTAAATTCAAAAACGGATAATTCCTTTTTTACGTTCATGATGTCACCCAGCTTAAACCGGGCCGAATAGTTTTCGCCTGATTTAAGCGGTTCAGAAGGCCTGTATTCCAATGTTCTTTTGTCGACCCAAAAGGCCTGACCTTTAATGGCAGGTTTGAATTTAAATAATCCGGCATCTGCAGGCGCATTTCCTTCACCGGCAGCGGGACAGTCTTCTGTCAGTATAATCCTGATGGTGGACTCAGATGAAATGACGCCGGAAGTAAAGGCAGCTATTTTCTCTGTAAACCCGGGATTGATTGAATCACGGGACTTGCCTTGCTTTTTACATGCAGACAGGTTTAGCAGTAACATTGTAAACAGCAGCAGCCGGAAACATGAAAGATGAAAGGACTGGTTTTTCATAACAGCAGTTTTAGGGTGATATGATGCAATAGTAATTCCTGTATAAATGGCCTTTATTGGTTTCCCGTATCAATCAGGTTGTACATTTTATCAGCGCGTCTTACCTTTCGGGGAACGGGAATTGAAAAACGTTCCCCGGCCCTGGTTTGATCCACCTGCCTGTAATCCACCCTGATTTCCCTGATCTCATGTTCCACCACACCTGTTGTGGGACCCACAATCAACACCTTATCACCAATCCGTAATGAACCGGATTCACAGAGAAAATCAGCAACTCCGATGCGCGGAAAATAATTCATGCACCTGGCAGCATACTCCTTTCTCTGTGTGGCTTTTGAACCATATACATGGCTCCATTCCCCCAGTTTCTGTCCCAGGTAATACCCATCCCAGAACCCCCGGTTAAACACAGATGACAACCGTTGTTTCCAAACATCAATTTTTTCCTGGGTATAGGCCCCGTCATACACACTTCGGATAGCCTGATCATAGCACTCGCAAACCACCTTTACATATTCGGGAGACCTTGCCCTTCCCTCAATTTTCAGCACCCTGACACCGGCTTCCAGCATTTTATTGATAAAATGGATGGTACAAAGGTCTTTGGGCGACATGATGTATTCATCCTCTATGTCCAGTTCAAAACCACTCTCCTTTTCCCTGACTGTATATGACCTGCGGCAATCCTGAAGGCATTCTCCCCTGTTGGCAGAGTGCTTGTGATGGTGGAGGCTCAGATAACATTTACCTGAGATGGCCATACACAAGGCCCCATGTGAAAACATCTCAATCTTTACCGGATTCCCGGAAGGTCCTTTGATTTGCTCTTTTTCGATGGTATTGTAGATTTCGGCAACCTGTTTCAGATTGAGTTCTCTTGCCAGCACCGCAACATCGGCAAACCGGGAATAAAAACGCAACGACTCCACGTTGCTGATGTTGATCTGCGTGGAAAGATGTATTTCCATGCCACACTGGCTGGCATACTCAATAACTGCCTGATCTGAAGCAATAATCGCGTTCACTCCCGATTCTTTAGCCAGATCAACCATCCTGCGCATTTCGTCCAATTCTTCGTTATAAAAAACAACATTCATGGTGAGATAAGCTCTCTTATTGAAATTACGGCAAATGCGCATTATCTTTTCCAGGTCGCCGGCAGTGAAATTTACCGAAGAACGAGCCCTCATATTCAATCTGCCCAGGCCAAAATATACAGAATCCGCTCCGGCGCGAACAGCTGCCATAAGAGATTCAAATGATCCCACAGGGGCCATCAGATCGACATCCTCACGACTCAACAATGTTTTCAACGTATACTATGTTTATTTATTGACACATATATGTTTCAGCTAACCTGTTACTTGAAATAATCCTGGATGGCTCCCCAGTAATATTCGTTCCATCCTTTCTGGAATTCTTCAGCTTCATCATCAGGGACATTCGTGTGCTCCAGAAGAACCTTGGTACCCAGTTTATGTGACTCAAGATTAATGGTAACTATGGATTCATCGGTCTGATCACCGAAATACCATTCCTGAACAATTTGTTTATTTTCTGTGATTTTGATGTTTTTTCCGGCAATATCCCCGTCGAAAATGGAAAATTCCGTGCCTTCCCGGGCTTCCATCCGGGCAGGATGTCCGCTCCAAAGTTCAATGGTAAAGGGATTGGTGATTGCGGTAAAAACTTCTTCCGGTGTTGCGTTTACAAAATAATGCTGCCTGATGGTCTTCATAAAACAATAATAGTTAAATAATGATTTACCCTGATTTTTAGTTCTGGCAATGGTTTCATTTCTTACTTCTTTCGATTATTTCTTAAAATTACAAATCTCTTGAGTATTTTCGCTATCACAAAAGAAAAATTAAGTGATTCTGTGGGTAAAGGTATCGTAATAAAAACAACCGGAAGCTGGCATACCGTTAAATCCGGGAAAGAGCAGATTAATTGCCGGCTCAAAGGCACTTTCCGGACGCGTGGTATGAAAAATACAAATCCCATAGCCGTTGGAGATCAGGTGGATTTCGAAATTACAGATAACCTGTATGGTGCAATAACTAAAATTCATGACCGCAGGAACTACATCATCCGCAAGGCCATAAATCTGTCCAAAGAAGTGCAGATACTAGCCGCCAATATTGACCAGGCAGTGCTTATGTTCACCCTGGATTACCCGGAAACTCCGCTCGAATTTGTTGATCGCTTTCTGCTCTCTGCCGAAGCCTATCATATTGAATGTGTTTTGCTTATTAACAAGATTGATCTTTACCAGGAACACTTACAGTACCGATTGCAGGAAGTACATGACATATATGAATATGCCGGATACAAGGTAATTGACATTTCGGTTGAAACCGGATTGAATATGACCCGGGTTGATGACATACTCACCAATAAACTGACCCTGATTTCGGGCAATTCGGGAGTAGGCAAAAGCAGCCTGATCAACAGGTTGTGCCCGGGTCTTCACTTGAAAACCAATGATATTTCATGGTATCACCTTTCGGGCAAGCATACCACAACCTATCCCGAAATGATCGAAATTAAAGACCAAACCTTTGTTAT
The DNA here is from genome assembly GCA_016926375.1 of Bacteroidales bacterium. Lineage (GTDB taxonomy): Bacteria > Bacteroidota > Bacteroidia > Bacteroidales > UBA10428 > UBA5072. The sequence continues at coordinate 26,343 of JAFGOR010000031.1, read as the reverse complement.
TGATTCACCGGGTATTAAGGGATTCGGACTTACCGACATAAACAGGAATGAAATAGGTTTGTATTTTACGGATATCTTCAAGTTGTCCAAAAATTGCCAGTTTAACAACTGCACTCACATCCATGAGCCAAACTGCGCTGTGATTGAAGCCTACCAGAAGGGTATCCTTCATGAATCGCGTTACCGAAGCTATTTCAATATTTTCAATGACAAAGACGAAAAATACCGGACCGGCTGAACGGGTTGTTTAAAGAATTATCCATTTTGTTGTTGTAACTTTAAGAATATTTTATACTTTGATTGCCTTAACTTCAACGGGTAAACAATGAAGAAATATACGCTTTACTTCATATTGATAACACTGATTGTCATTCTGCTCAACCTGTATTTCAACATCACCATTTTCAGGAATCAGATTTCTTTCCAACACAGTATGCTGTCTGGTCAGGCCGAGTCAAGTGTCAAGGAGATTGAATCAACCCTGTTGAAATTTGAGAATGAAGTGAATGCCCTGCTTTATTCCAAGGCATTGTTACATGTTAACCTAACCAGCGACGACAGCAACCAGGAAGGACTCAGAAATCTTGAAATGCTGTTTTCAAATAACAGCACGCTTATTAAGAATTTGTACATCTATGATGTGAACAAGAACGTGCTGAATATGTCGTTTAACAAACGGAACAGGCTGCTGATTGACCCTTACGTTACCCAAAAGCAAAATGAACTTCAGGATAAAGTGCTGATCAATAAGACTGATGACGGCTATCAGTATATCTTTCCAATTTTTAAGGAAAACCAGCTGGCTGCGAACCTGGTATTTTCAATTGATCTTCCGGGGTTTTTCCGGGAATTGTATACCCGGTATTTTCATGACGAAGCTTTCTGGCAATGGGTTGTTGACAGCAATGGAAAAACATTGTATTCAAATTCCGTTTCCAATGCCCTGGTAAAGGATTCACTGCTTTTTAAAAACAAGGTCGCGTCAGAGCAGTCCGGTTTTTTTAAACACAACATCAGATACAACAATAAGGATGAAAAGGTTTTTTCGGCATTCTCATCGCTCAACATAATGAATGACCGTTTCGGTGTTGTATTTTCTATGAGAAAAGCATTTATTTTCGATCTGATACTGAATAAAGTAATTGCATCAGGAATTTTAAGTACCCTGATCATGTTGCTGTTTTTGATGTTTCTGCTGGGAAAAATGGGGAAAAGTCTTTCGCTCAAAGAGAAAACCAATACTGAACTGATTAACCTGCAATCCATTTTTGACAATTTACCTGTGGGTATTATGGTAATTAACCAGGAACAACAGGTAAAAATCATCAACCAGACTGCCCGTGAGATGCTTTTAATGACACAGGATGAGTCGCTGGTGGGTAAAAATCTGACCGACAGGTTCATGCTCTCCAAAGATTATTATGATTCCGAAAACGACAATTCTTTTGATTCAAACCAGTTTGTCATATACAGGCATGAAGGAGAAGAGGTTGCCGTATTTAAAAAAGATCTCCCCTACATCATCGATAATGAAGAATTTCTTCTGAGTGCATTTGTTGATGTGACACCCATTGAAAAGGCAAGGAAGTACGAAGCTGCTTCCAACACCGCCAAATCAGAGTTTCTTGCCAAGATGAGTCATGAAATCCGGACACCTATGAATGGAATCATCGGAATGACTGAAGCTTTGGATCAGGAGCACCTTACTCCCAATCAAAAGGAATATGTTCATATAGTTAAACGCTCAGCTGACGTATTGTTAACACTTATTGATGATATTCTGGACTTTTCAAAAATTGAAGCTGGCAAAATGCAGCTTGAAGAAATTCCCTTCAGACTGCGTGAAGAAGTGAAATTATCCGTGGATTTATTCAAGCCAATCATTGAGGACAAGAAGCTGACCCTGTCGGTGAAAATAAATCCGGATGTTCCGGAGAACATCATTGGTGATCCTTTCAGGCTGCGTCAGGTACTTTCCAATTTAATCAGCAATGCTGTTAAATTCACGCATGAGGGTGAGATTTCAGTTGGTGTTGAATTGGAGGAAGAATATAACAACAACCTGACTCTGCTATTTTACGTGGAGGATACCGGTGTTGGCATTCCCCGAAACAAAATTGAAAGCATTTTCAATTCATTCACACAGGCAGAAGATTCTACTTCCAGAAAATACGGCGGATCAGGTTTGGGAACTACTATTTCAAAACAACTTGTTACGCTAATGCATGGAGAAATCTGGGTACAAAGCCCTTCCACTATTTCCAAAAAGCCGGCTTATCCCGGTTCCAGGTTTAGCTTTACCATTGAGGTATATTCTAATGAAAAGATTCTGAAACCTTTGCATCTGGAAAAGATCAATTCCTTTGCTCAGGTTCATGTTTTGATTATTAAAGGGCATCATCAAAGTAATTCGCGCATTATCAGGTTTTGCGAAATACAGAAGTTTCAATATGAAATTTTTGAATACCACCCTGAAATCAGCAATCAATTAGAAATTCAGCTCCGGGAAAACAAAACACCGCATCAAATGCTCATCATTTTGGATGACCCGGAAATGAATGGCTTTCTGCTTGCAAAAAAACTGCAGGAAAACGGGTTATCGGATCTCTATCTTGTTTTCATGATCAGTTCGAATCACAAATCAGAGAATTATATTCAGGCCAAGCGCTTCGGTATTGATTGTTACTTCCCCGAGCCCTTAGAACAATCTGATTTGATGAAGTGTATTTATGACGCATTCCCCAATGTGGAAAAGAATTCTAACGAAATTTTACACGTAATAAAGCCCAATCTGGCAATTCTTGTAGCAGAAGACAACGAAATAAATATCCGGGTGGCGCAAACCCTTTTTTCAAATCTTGGTTTTAAAATCGATGTGGCAAGAAACGGTATTGAAGCTGTTGAAAAAGTGAAATCCAGAAATTTCGATTTGATCTTTATGGATTTGGTAATGCCGGAACGTGATGGCATTCAGGCTACTGTTGAAATCAGAGGTTTGGGTTACCAGATGCCCATCATTGCCATGACTGCAACTGCCAGCTCAAAAACCAAATCCAAGGCAATTGCTTCGGGGATGAATGATTACATTACAAAACCTGTTAAAATTGAATCGCTCAGGAACATCCTGATCAAATGGTTTGCATAAAGCCGGTTCATTTCATGGACTTTCTTTCACATAGCCCTGTTCCTTGTTGATTTGTCTTTTCGGTTATCCCAGTGATCATTATAAATGAATCAATACAAACTGTGATGAAAACGACTTCAATAACAGAATCGATGGGAATTCTTCATAAAGAGGAAACCCTCCAGACAGTGGAACATTTTATATTGCAGAACACACTGGTTCTGGAAAGTCTGGAGCCTTTCCCGGGATATAATGGAGACAATGCTCCAGGCATTTCAAAACCGGATTCACTTTTTCTGGTCACCGATAAGTTGTATCCCATTGAAGACATTTTCAGAATTTCACAAAGTATATGCACCTCTCGGCATATTTACCTCGACGCTTGTCCGGTGGATATTTTTATTCACAATACAAACCTCAGCGGAATAAGAATTAAGGGATTAACCAGTTATGCGATGATTTCTGAACTTCAGGGGTGTTATATCGATAAGGGTATTCACTTCATGAAAGGTAAAAGTATGAATGCACCCGGGTTGATCAGAATCAGCAAGATTTTTTCGTTGGAAAGCATGGAAGAAAATATTTACAAAGATGTGGATGACGATCTTATCTACTATATTTCACTGCCTTATCATTTCAACTGGAACCTGTTCAAGACAGTTACCCTGAATGTTAAAAACAATCTGGACAACAGCAATTTTGATTGTGCTCTCGGGTTTATTTACCAAAAAGCCATAATGGAATTTGTCAGAATTTATGGTAAACATATTGATTCAAAGCGGCTTCAACTGATCCGGAATAAGTATCTCGAAGAAATCAGAAAGATTCAGGAAGATATGAACTAATATCATCAATACCTGTTACCGGAATCCTTAATGGGCTTCAAGCCAGTTGTTACCGGTACCTATATCAACAACAAGCGGAACTTCCAGGTTCATTGCCTGTTCCATTTCATACCGAACCAATTTTTCAATACTTTCGAGTTCATCCCTGAATACATCAAAAATCAATTCATCATGTACCTGAAGAATCAAGGTAGTTTTAAATCCGTTACGTAATTGACGCTGAATTTTAACCATAGCGAGTTTGATAATATCAGCTGCAGATCCCTGAATGGGTGCATTTATGGCGTTGCGTTCAGCAACCCCACGGACAATGGCATTTGATGAGTTGATGTCAGGCAGGTATCTTCTTCGGCCCATAATTGTTTCGACATATCCTTTTTCTCTGGCCTGCATAATGGCATTGCTCATATACTCCCTGACCTGTGGAAACGAATCGAAATACCCCTGAATGAGGTTTGAAGCATCACTCCGTGAGATATTCAAACGTTGTGATAAACCAAATGAAGAAATTCCGTAAATAATTCCAAAGTTGGCAGTTTTTGCGCTGCTTCTCATGGATGATGTCACCTCTTTTTCAGAAACCTTGAATACCTTGGCAGCCGTGGAAACGTGGATGTCTTCGTTGTTCCTGAAGGCGGCAATCATGTTTTCATCTTTGCTCAGGTGCGCCATCAACCGCAGTTCAATCTGCGAATAGTCAGCTGATAACAACACATTCCGGTCATCTGAAGGAATAAAGGCCTTACGTATCTCCTTGCCACGTTCATCGCGTATGGGAATATTCTGCAGGTTGGGATTTCGTGAACTGAGTCTTCCCGTGCTTACCCAGGCCTGATCAAAAGAAGAATGGATCTTTCCCGTGTGCGGATCAATCAAAACCGGCAACGCATCTATGTATGTATTTAATAATTTCTGGAGACCCCGGTATTCTAAAATCAAATTCACAACCGGGTGCTTATCAATAAGTTTCTGCAATACTTCCTCGCTTGTTGAAAACTGTTTTGTTTTGGTTTTTTGTGTTCCATCGGCAATTTTCATTTTTTCAAACAAGATTTCTCCCAATTGTTTTGGGGAATTGATGTTAAACTGAATTCCTGCGGCATCATAAATTGCAGATTCAATTGCCGAAAGTTCCTTTTGAAGAACACCGGAGTATTCCTTCAGGCTGTCCCGGTTGATTCGGAACCCGGAACGCTCCATCTCCGCAAGTACGCGGACAAGCGGCATTTCTACCTCCATGGCAAGTTGCCACAATTTTCTGTTTTGCAGCTCATCCTTGAGAATCATATACAACTGCCAGGTAATATCAGCATCTTCACCGGCATATTCCTTAATCACATCCAGGTCAACATCACGCATGCTTTTCTGCATAGCTATTCCCTTCTTCCCAATCAGGTCTTCAATGGGCACCATCTTGTATTTCAGGTATATTTCTGCCAGGTAATCCAGGTTGTGTTTCAAATCAGGTTGAATGAGATAATGGGCAATCATGGTATCAAACAATTCACCTTCCACCGTGATGTTGTAGTTCATCAGCACCTGGATGTCGAACTTGAGATTCTGTCCCACTTTTCGTATTGCAGAATCCCCGAAAACAGCCTTGAAGCGGTTCAGTATTTGACCTGCATGAGGCTGATCCTTTGGTATGGGAACATAGTAAGCTTCATGAGGTGAAAAGGAAAAGGACATACCTACCATCTCAGCAGTGCCGGTATTCAAACCGGTTGTTTCCGTATCGAAACAAAACTCAGGTTGCTTTTGAAGCAACAGTAACAATTCATTCAGCTGTTCAGCATTTGAAACAATATGGTAATTATGCGGAATGGTGCTGATCGAATGCAGGTTTACTGAATATTGCTGCTCGGATGCAGGTACTTCAGCAAACAAATTTCCCTGAACCGGTTCGGAGGTGGCAGTTTTGAGCATTCTCCCCAGGAGTGTTTTAAACTCAAGTTCGGTAAAAATCTCCTTTAATTTGGTTTCATTGCTTTTCTGAACCTGCAACTGGTCGAAATTTACTTCGAAGGGTACATCCGTAACGATTTTAGCCAGTTGGTAAGAAAGTTCTATTTGTTCCCGATTGGAGATAAGACTTTCCTTTTGCTTTGGTTTCAGTTCATCAACGTGATTGAGCAGGTTCTCCAGCGTTTTGTACCTGCTTATCAATTCTTTTGCCGTCTTTTCTCCTATACCGGGAGCACCGGGTATGTTGTCAGAGGAATCTCCCCATAGTGCAAGAACATCTGTAACACTGGAAGTATTGTCAACACCAAAAAAACTCATGGCTTTTGCAGTGTCAACCAATTCATATTCACCAGCCGATTTAGCCGGTTTTAACATAAAAGTTTGTTCGTTGATAAGTTGCATATAATCCTTATCAGGAGTAACCATTAATGTAATAAATCCGGCCTGCTCTGCTTTACGTGCCAAAGTACCAATCACATCATCCGCCTCGTATCTGTTAACTTCAATCACAGGAATGTTGAATGCTTCAATTATGGATTTGATCCATGGAACCGATTTTCTTATTTCTTCCGGTGTTGTCAGTCGGTTTGCCTTATACTGATCATACATTTCGTGCCTGAAAGTAGGTGAAGGTGGATCAAAGACCACCGCGGCATAGTCCGGGTTTTCACGCTTCAAAAGGTCCATGAGGGTTGTTGTGAATCCATATATGGCGGAGGTATTCACTCCTTTTGAATTGATCATCGGTCTGTTGATAAATGCATAAAATGCCCTGTAAATGAGAGCATAAGCATCAAACAGAAACAGGCGGGGTTTATTCTCCATGCATAAAAGATAAAAAAATCCGGAAGTACATTCCGGATTTAAAGTTATTTAATATTCAATATTTCAGCACGTACATTTGTTTACGCATTCTATAATGCTGCTTAGATGCTCATTTTTAATGTAGTAATAGGTATTTTTACCTTCTCTTTTTGAACCCAGTATACCTTTGTCTTTTAAAATCCCCAGGTGATGCGAGGCAGTTGACTGCTCAAGATTCAGGTGTTCGTGAATTTCAGTAACATTCAATTGTTTGCCGCTATCAAGATACTTGAGTATGGCAATACGCATGGGATGTGCAATTGCTTTTAGAAGATTGGCCGCTTTTTCAAGCTGCTCAGCGGTAAGACCTTCAAATTTCATGGTCTTCTAATTATTAAGTGAAAAAGTAAAGTTAACAGAAATACTTGAAACAGAATATCCCATCAGTTAATAATAGTGACATATAATTAAACAAATATATATTAATATCTCATATAATTCTGATTTCATGAACTATATAAAATATGTATAAAATCATGCTGCATCATGCATTCAACGACCCGTAAAAACTTCAGAGATCAATTGAGTTAGTTTTGACAATAAGATAATTGCTAACTTTGAACTCATAATTATCAAGTAATGGCAGATTTAGAAAAAGTGAAGCACTACATTGCAGATGAGCTCAGGTTCTTTGATGGTTTCTTTCATGCTGAAATGAAAACCGAGGTTTCTCTTCTCAATGTTATCATGCAATATCTTTTGCGCCGGAAAGGAAAACAAATGCGGCCCATTCTTGTGTTTCTTACAGCTAAGCTATTTGGTAAACCCAATGAATCCACCTATACTGCAGCAGCATTAATTGAAATTCTGCATACAGCCACGCTGATTCATGATGATGTTGTGGATGAATCAAATGAAAGGCGTGGTTTCTTTTCTATAAATGCCATCTGGAAATCAAAGATAGCCGTGCTGCTGGGCGACTTTCTTTTGGCTAAAGGTTTGTTGCTTGCCATTCACAAAAAGGAATATGAAATACTTGATTTGGTTAGTAATGCCGTTAAAGAAATGAGTGAAGGCGAATTGATGCAGATTCAAAAATCCAGGAAGCTGAATATATCTGAATCAGAATACTTTGAAATAATCCGGAAGAAAACCGCCACACTCATTTCAAGCTGCAGTGCTTGCGGAGCCAAATCAATGAAAATGCCGGAAGAAGTTGTTACGAAAATGCGTTACTTCGGGGAATTATTGGGAATTGCCTTCCAAATTAAGGACGATTTGCTTGATTATCAGATTAATAGCCTTACCGGGAAGCCCGTTGGAAACGATATTCAGGAAAAGAAATTAACCCTGCCTCTTATTCACGCATTGGAAAAGGCAGATTCATCAGAGAAGCGACGCATTCTTCGAATCATGAACAACTCTACTGATAAGAGTTCACAAAAGGTACGCATCTTAAGAGACTTCATAGTCAATCATGAAGGCCTCACCTATGCCGAAATGAAAATGAAGGAATATGCTTCCCAGGCCCTGAATGAGCTCAGTGAGTTTCCAAACAGGGAAATTCGTGAGGCGCTCACAGAATTTGTCCATTACACTATTGAACGAAAAAAATAACCTTTGGCTAAGTGCTTTTTAGATAATTTTGAATCATCTTGGTTGCACGTTCTCCTACAATGTTGCACAATTCTCCTGCCTCCATTTGTTTTAGTTCACTCATGCCTACTCCGGCTTGCTGCAATTTTTTGAGTGTAGCTTGGCCTATTCCTTTTATATCAAGTATCTGTGAGTGCAGTTGTGTTTTACTTCGCTTCTTTCGATGAAATGTAATGCCAAACCTGTGGGCTTCATCTCTGATTTTTTGTATGAGGCGTAAACTTCCGGACGACTTATCCAGATATAGGGGCACAGAATCCTCGGGTTGATAGATTTCTACAAGCCGTTTAGCAATGCCGATAATGGCCACCTTTTCGTACACTCCGATAGATTTCAGGCTTTTAACGGCAGCATGCAGCTGGCCTTTCCCGCCGTCAATGATAATTAAATCAGGTAGTGGTTGATTTTCATCAAGCATGCGTCGATACCTTCTGCCAACAACCTCTTCCATTGATGCGAAGTCATTCGGTCCGCTGACTGTTTTAATATTGAAGTGCCTGTACGATTTTTTATGTGGTTTGCCATTAATAAATACCACACATGATGCCACCGGTTCTGTTCCTTGTATATTTGAATTGTCAAAACATTCAATACGGGCAGGCAGATTTTTCATCCGAAGATCTTCTTTCAATTTAATCAGAACCTGGTCCTCCTTTGCTGTCCATTTTTCTTTTGATCTCAATGCCTGTTTATCAGCTTTATAAGAGGTGGCATTTCTGAATGAAAGATCCAAAACGCGCTTTTTATCGCCTCTAACCGGAACAGTGCACCTAACTCCGTCAATAACAATGTCAGGAATAAAAGGAACAATGATTTCGTTTGCTGTGCTTTTAAAACGTGTTCGCAAATCAAAAATTACGGTACCTAATACTTCGCTCTTATCTTCGGATAGCTTTTTTACTACCTCCGTATTGTGTGCCTGAACAATGGCTCCGTTTACAATTTTCAAGAAGTTCACATAGGCGAAATCATCTTCGTCAACCATAGAAAATACATCCATATCTTTAATTTTCGGATTGACTATTGTTGATTTACCCTGAAATCTTTCTAAAATTTCTATTTTATTCTTAACCAGTTCTGCCTGTTCAAAGAGAAGTTGAGCCGAAAACAGAGCCATTTTGTTCTTCAAATATCTTATTACGGTATGCATTTGGCCTTTTAAAATCTCATGGATTTGCTGAATGGATTGCTCATATTCTTCTTCACTTTGCAGTCCCTCACAGGGGGCCAGACAATTTCCCATATGAAATTCAAGGCATCTCTTGAATTTTCGACTTTCAATGTTCTTTTGTGAAAGCAGGTAATTACAGTTTCTGAGTTTAAAAAGTTGCCTTATCAGCTCGAGTAGTGTTTTCACCATAAGACCCGATGTATAAGGGCCATAATACACCGATCCGTCTTCTGAATAATTCCTGGTCATGTAAACCCTGGGGAAAGACTCCTTTCTGACCACAATCCAAGGGTAGGTTTTATCATCTTTGAGTAGTATGTTGTACCTGGGTTGGTACTCCTTAATCAGATTGTTCTCCAGCAGTAAGGCATCCGACTCATTTTCGACCAGTATGTATCTGATGTCATGTATCTTTCTCAACAAGGCACCCAGTTTATAATTACCGGTTTCCGTTGAAGAAAAATAGGAAGAAACCCGATTTTTCAGATTTTTCGCTTTGCCAATATAAATAATTTCTCCAGCGGTATTGATGAATTGATACACACCCGGTTTTCTGGGTAGCTTGCTTACTAAATTTGCCAAATAATCCTTTTCCAACATGCAAACCTTGATTTAAAGAATTGATGACCCTTTTCATTCTGTTGAGATAAACCAAAAGATGACAGAAATGATGATTTTACCTCAAAGGAATTGTTAACACACAGTGGATAACTCCATGATTTTGATGAGAATTGTAGCAATTGTTCCACGTGGAACAATTATAAAACGCTCTAAAACGTTATTATCTACCCATATAGAGCAACAATACATTAATATCGCTTGGTGAAATGCCCGAAATTCTTGCGGCCTCCCCTAACGTTTGGGGTTTGTACTTATTTAATTTGAACCGGCCTTCAGTAGAAATGGAATGAAGTGAATCGTATGCGATCCCATTGTCAATTCGAATGGTGTCTAATCTGCCCATCTTCTCGGCCAATAACTTCTCCCGTTGAATATATCCTTTGTATTTAAACTCGATTTCGATAGCCTCTAAAAGATCGTTTTCATACGATTCGCCTTCAAAAAAATCGGCATTTGTACTTCTTACTATATTCATCAGGTCAAAAATTGTTACCTGTGGTCGCAATAAAAGTTCAGCATACTTGACTTTTTGTCTGATTTCATTTGTTCCTTTCTCCTTGAGCATGTTGTTTGCCTCAAAAGGTGAAATTCCTTCTTCATTGAACTGCTTCAACAATTTCTGGCGTATACGGGTTCGCTCCATGAACCTTCGTTTTCTTTCGTCATTAGCAGTTCCTAATTCGATGGCCTTTGGTGTGAGGCGAAAATCAGCATTATCTTGCCGTAACAAAATCCGATATTCTGCCCGCGAGGTAAACATCCGGTATGGCTCATCAACACCTTTTGTAACCAGATCATCTATCAATACACCAATATATGCTTCATCGCGTCCCAGAATAAAGTCGGGTTTTCCGGATATTTTTTGTACTGCATTGATTCCGGCCATGAGACCTTGCGCTGCTGCCTCCTCATATCCAGTTGTTCCATTAATCTGCCCGGCAAAAAACAAGTTCGTAAGCTGTTTCGTCTCCAGGCTGTGTTTCAGCTGTACGGGCGGGTAATAATCATACTCAATTGCATATCCGGGTCTGAACATAACCGCATTTTCCAGACCTTTGATTTTTCGTAATGCCGCGTACTGTGTATTTAATGGCAATGACGATGAAAAACCATTCAAATAATACTCAGTAGTACTCCATCCTTCCGGTTCCAGGAACAATTGATGCTTGTCGCGGTCACCGAAGGTTATCAGTTTTGTCTCAATGCTGGGGCAATACCTGGGTCCAATGCTTTTTATGGTTCCATTATACAATGGGGAATCATTGAATCCTTTTCTAAGTTCCTCGTGTACTTCTTCATTGGTATAAGTGATAAAGCAACTGAGTTGTTTATCAGGCATCCTGGTCTCCAGATAAGAGAACCGCCTGATATCATCATCTCCCTGTTGCTCATCCATCAACTTAAAATTAATGGTCCTCCCATCTAACCGTGCCGGGGTGCCGGTCTTCATTCTTCCCGATTGAATGCCATAGCCTGAAAGTTGTTTAGTAATACCCAGTGAAGCCGGTTCTGAAATACGCCCGCCGATCATCTTAACTTTTCCAACATGCATCAGACCGCTTTCAAAAGTACCTGTAGTCAGTATGACAACCTGCGCATTAAAATCAGCTCCCATAATTGTTCTGACACCACAAACCCTGTCGTTCTCAAATTTCAATTCATTTACTGAATCCTGCCATAGATGGATATTGTTGTTAAGCTCAATTGCTTTTCTCCATTCGGCACTATAGAGCATTCTGTCGCATTGCGCTCTGGGACTCCATACTGCAGGCCCTTTGGAGCGATTCAGCATCCTGAATTGTATCATGGATAGATCAGTAATGATTCCGGATATGCCGCCTAACGCATCTATTTCCTTAATTATCTGACCTTTAGCTATTCCCCCCATCGCAGGATTACACGACATCTGTGCCATTTTAGTCATGTCCATTGTGATCAACAGCACTTTTGCACCCATCACAGCAGCAACATGCGCAGCTTCACAGCCTGCATGTCCCGCCCCTACGACAATAATGTCATAATTCTCGTTTTCCAATAAAAATCAATTTTGTTTTACAATCCGCAAAGATACGTATCTTCTTTCTTTCTCATCATTCGAATTTCTTCCTCACTCGAATCATTGTATCCTACCAAATGAAGCACGCCATGAAGTATAACCCGCAATATTTCTTTTTCAAATTTAAAATTATACTTGCGGGCATTGATTTCAACCTGATCAATGCTAATTAACAAATCCCCTGTAATTACATTTTTCACACAATAGTTGAATGTAATTACATCCGTGTAATAATGATGACCCAGAAATTTCTCGTTTACCTCAAGTATTCGCTGATTACTTGTAAATGTGATGTTTATTTCCCCTAACTTCTTTCCTTCGTTCCGTAACAGGTTTTTAATCCGTTTTTCAACTACAATTGTATCAACAATTGCATTTTTCTTATGAATATCATAGAAAAAATTAATTTTCAACCCCTACTTAATATTAAATTCCAGTTCAACAGTGGCACCGTTCCGCGTAAATACGATATTATCGGATAATTTTTCCATGAGGAAAATACCCCTCCCATTAACATTTTCTATATTTTCCGGTGCAGTAGGGTCAGGTACGTTTTTATAGTCAAAACCATTTCCTTCATCATCAATTTTGATTCTGAGCTTCTTCTCATCAATTTCTACGGCAATATCAACACTTTTATTCTCATCCAGTTTGTTCCCATGCAATATGGCATTGTTTGCTGCTTCCAAAGCTGCTATAAGAATGTTACCGTAAACATCAGCACTTATGTTGTATTCAGTAGATAGCTCATCAATCAGCTTCTCCACTTTTCTTAAATTCTCAATTTTTGAGGTTACTTTAAGAGTTTTTTTCATCACCAGGGTTATTTCGATTACATTTTATATACTTAATTAATCTTCTTTTGTTACTCTTTTGGTTAAGTTTTATGCTAAATTATTAAAAAAAAGCTTTTCAATTTATAAAGGTGCCAGCCACAATTCCGGATCTCTCCTTTCAGTTTCTTTCCAAATCTGAAAATACAAGATGGTTTCCTTTGTTTTATCATTTGTAAAGACCTTTCCGATGTTTTCTTTAATCTCTACACTTTGTCCTGCCTTTACGCTTACATGAATTAAATTGTGGTACAGCGAATAAAACTGACCATGTTTAATAATAACCGTATAGTTTTCGCCCGGAATAGAAAAAACGCGTGATACAACCCCCTTGAATATGGACCTGGCATACTCCCCCGTACTTGTAGCAATGTATATTCCGTCATTTCTGACCGTAACAGATTTATAATCCGGATGTTGATGCTCCCCATACTGCCCGGTGATAACTCCTTTCTGAGTAGGCCAGGGCAGTCTTCCGGCATTCTTTTCAAAATCACCTGATATGATTTTTTCTGCGGGAGTCATTCTTTCTTTAGAACCGGAAGACTTTATCTTCTTTTTTTCTTCTGCGATAATTCTTCTCAGCTCATTTTCAAGCTTCTTAGCAGTTCCTTCCTTATTTTTTATTTCTGCTTCAATTTCTTTCTGCTTTTTCTTGAGTTGCTTCACCAGATTGTTCTTCTGATTAACCTCCTGTTGAATTGTAAGCGTTTCTCTTTTTGCCTTTTTTACCAATACGTCCTTCTCATTCTTTAACTTTTGTAATTCATCATTTCTTCTCAAATAATCCATCCTCAACTCACTTAATTCGCTATGTTTTTTCTTCAGGTAGCTGTTAAAGAGTTTAATTGTCCGAATTCTTCGGTAGAGCTGATTCAAATTTTCAGAAGCCAGAAAATACATGATTCCGAATTTCCGGCTTTGATTTTTGTAACCATTTACAATCATTCTTGCATACAAAAGCTTCAGTTTTTCAATTTCTTTTTCTACGTTGTTAATCGTAAGCTGGTTCCCTTCAATTGCCTGATCCAAAACCGACATTTCAACCTCAATTCCTATTAAATATTCCTTCCTTTTGCTCAGTTTGTGGTTAATCAGATTTACTTCATTCAATGATTCTTTTGTTTTTCCCTGTGTTTCAATAAGCAGTTTGTTAGCATATTCAATCTCCCTAAGGGTTTTATCCCGGCTTTCCCGAATCTTTTTCGCATTATTCTGACCGGTTAGCTGACCAGCAAACACAACAATGATGAACCCTATGGCTAAAAACGTTTTCATTCCTTGATATCCAAATTATTTCATCATTATAGCCCGAATCTTATTCTCAGCCTCTTTTTTTTCATTACCCTGAAGCAGCAAAATTGCCTTTTTATAATAAAATAAAGCCTTATCATATATTCTGGCCTTCAGAAATATTTCACCAGCGTGTAGTAATATTTCGCTATTCTGGTCACCACTATGGGATAACGCAAGATCAATATACTTTTTTGCACCGGATATTCTGTTCATTTTAAAAAGAATCCAGGCGTAGGTATCCAAATATGTAGCATTCCGGGGCTCCTCCTTAATGGTTTGCCGGCTCATTTTAAGGGCAAATTTCAAGCGTTCTCCCCGCACTGAAAGGTAATAGGCATAATTGTTTTTGATAACAATATTTACCGGATCAATCCGTAATGCCTTTTCAAATGCTTCATCAGACTTCGCAAATTCTCCTATATTCCTGTACGAATCGGCCAATAAACTGTAAAACTGAACTTTCAATGCGCTATCTGTTACAAAACGCAATCCCCTGTTTAAAACATCAAGGGCTTCGTTATACCGCTTTAAATCATTCTTCGCAGAACCGTTAAATAAATAAACCAATGGCCTGTCTGTAAAACCTTTAAGCCCATCCTCCGAAAATAACAATACACTATCACTCTTTCCCTGGATATTCAGGGTATACAACAACTGCTCCAGTGCCAGATAATTCCGTTTGTCAAGTTCATAAACCCGGATTAATACAGCTGTGGCTTTTTTATAATTCCGTTGGCGTATTTGTATATCGGAATAAACAGATAAAGCCCGGATATCATTGGGATATTCTTTCAGATAAGTGATTGCAATGGTATCCAAAACGGGCCTGTTTAATTCGTATTGCACATTATCCTGAACCAAATTGAGAAAGTATTCCGACTTCCGCAGGATGCTAATTTCATCATCCCGCATAGTTTCAAGCAATACATCCCTGGCATTAACTGTATCACCGAGTTCAAGTAAAAATTCAGCATAGGAATACGAAACCATCGGCTCTGATTTGTACTCGGGATATATCTTCCGGTAATACTTAATGGCAGAATCTGTTTGACTTGCGCTCCGGTAAAACTCAGCCAGCATTCCGGAAACAATATAGTCGGTTGTATCCAGTGAATAAGAAAGATTGAGACTGCCCAGGGCTTTACCCTTAAGGTTCATCTCTTCATAGATTTGGTATCTCTTTAATGAAACCTCCTTTGACTTACCAATTCTTTTTTCTACGAGATCCAAATATTTCAGGGAACTATCCATTCTACCCAATTCCTGATATAACCCGGCAATATTCATCAAGTATGCGGGATTATCTTTGTCAATCGACAAAAGCTGTTTTACAATAACTACAGCACTATCCTTCTTATCCGCTAACTGAAAAATATTAGCAAGGCCCTGGAGATACCATTTATTTGTTTTATCCAAAGCAACAGCCCTCTTAGCATGCTCAAGTGCCAATAAATTATTTCCGGCATTCAGAAAGATGCGTGATAACTGATAATGAGGTGCACCGCTGGTAGACTTTATTCTTAAGCACTCATTATACAAAGTCACTGCCTGCACATAATTTCCGGTCATGAAATACCGCGTTGCCTCAGTAAAGGCAAAGTAATAGTCCTGATTGCTACTGGATGCGTCAGGTTTTAACACAGGAAAAAACTCCTGGGCGTAGGTATCACAATTGCCTGAACCAAATACTATTAGAAACACGATATATAAAAAAGTCTTTTTCATGCAAGCCGGGAATAATAATTAAGACCCTGTATGACCAAATCCGCCCGCTCCTCTTCCAGTATCTGTAAGCAATTCGGATACAAGCCATTCGATCTTTTCATGCCTTGAAACAACCATTTGACAAATTCTTTCTCCATCATTGACGATGAAATCTTCGTTTGAAAGATTAACAAGTATAACGCCAATTTCTCCTCTGTAGTCTGCATCAATAGTGCCGGGTGTATTTAAAACGGTTATTCCCTTTTTTAAGGCAAGTCCGCTTCTTGGTCTGATTTGAGCCTCAAAGCCTTCAGGCAATTCGATGAACAATCCGGTGGGTATTAAAGCCCTTTCCAATGGCTTCAGCAAAACAGGATGATCAATGTTGGCACACACATCCATTCCGGCTGATAACAGTGTACTGTAAGCAGGAGAGGTATGCTTTGACCGGTTAACTATCTTCACTTTCATTTTTTTCCAAAAATACGTTAAACAGATTTTCTCTTTTATTGCAAATGAATACGTAAACAGAAACAAAAAACAAGCCGATTGCAATATTAATATATTCCCTATCAGTTTTTAATGCATTTCCGATAAAATAAAAGACCAATGCCAGTATAACATAAAGCAGGATTCTTCCAATATCATAATTAATCTTGTAAAATCGTTGCCCTATCAAATAGGTCAGACTAAGCATCACAAAGTTGGTAACCAAATGAATCCAGGCACATGCATGATAGCTATACAGAGGAATCAACAAAATATTCATCACTATGGTAATTACAGCTCCCAGGCTTGTTATGTAAACTCCATAAACAGTATGCCCTGTAATTTTATACCACATGTTCACATTAAACAACATGCCAACAAGAACATTTGCCATCAAAACCACAGGAACTATACCCAACCCTTCATAATGCTTGCTGTCTATAAATAACTTAAAAAAGTCGATACCAAGTGAAACAGCCAGAAAAACAATCATCAGAAAAATAGTGAAATATTTAAGTACGTTGGCATATACCACTTTTGAATCAGTACTTTTTGCCATATTGAAGTAAAATGGTTCAGCAGCATAGCGGAACATTTGAACAAACAGTGTCATAAGAACGGCTATCCTATAATTGGCCCCATAAATACCAATTTCGTATAAAGGATTTAAACCATCAGCAGTATAGGATCGAAGCAGAATCCTGTCGATTGTTTCGTTAAAAGTACCAGCCAGTCCAACTACCAAAAGCGGTAAAGAATAAAAAAGCATCTTTTTAAGCAATACCGGATTAACCTGCCATTTAAGCTTTAAATGGTCCCCCATCAGCAGCATCATGATAAAGAAACTGGCCAACAGGTTCGATATAAAAACATAACCCACACCAACTGAGCGAAATTTATCCACATACCACGAAGCTTCACTAATCGGACGTATTTTCGGAAGTGCCTCCAGAAATAAAAAAACAAAAAAGATGGTAACTACTACATTAATAATTTTTAAGGTGGCAAATCTCCGAACCTTGTTTTCAACTCGCAATTTGGCAAAAGCAATAGCAGTAATGGCGTCAAGAGAAAGAGTCAGTCCAAGATAAATAATATATTCCGGATTGCCCTTATAACCAATTAATTCTGCAATATTCCTGTTTAGAAATACGATTACAAAAACAAACAATACGGAAGTTGTTATTACAGAAATCAGCGTCGTAGAATAAACCGTATGCTGATTCTCATTGCTAACAGAAAACTTAAACAAGCCCGTTTCCATACCATAGGTGAGAATAATCAAAAGTATGGCAACATACGCGTACAATTCGGTAATCATACCAAATTCCTCAATGGAAAACCTTCTGGTATAATAGAAAGTCAATACCGCATAATTCAGCAACCTGGGTACTACATTTCCCAATCCATAGATTACAGCCTGACCGCCGAGCTTTTTATAATGATTCAAAGAATTAAAATTTGTTTCAAACGATTAATCGGGACAAATTATTTTATAATTTCACACGCTATTAGGGCGCAAATATATTTTAAAAAAGAACGCTTCATGAAATACTGCAGATTACTTTTATCACCGCTTGCTTACATTTTATTAACCTTTAACCTCTGTATGAACACCATGGCTCAAACAAAAATAGTTCTGCAAACCACGGCAGGCGATATTAAAATCATGCTCTATGATGATACACCTAAACACAAAGAGAACTTTGTTAAACTGGTTGAACAGGGATATTATGACGGGTTACTTTTTCATCGTGTTATTGCAGATTTTATGATCCAGGGCGGTGATCCCAATTCCCGTAATGCGGCTTCAGGTCAGATGTTGGGAGACGGCGGACCGGGTTATACCCTGCCTGCAGAATTTTCGATTTACCACTTTCATAAAAAGGGAGCTCTGGCTGCGGCAAGATTGGGAGACGCAATGAATCCCATGAAAGAATCTTCCGGTTCACAGTTTTATATTGTGCAGGGAAAAGTATTGACCGATCCGCAGCTTGATTTCTATGTTAACTCAGGAAAGCATGATCCCTTCACTCCGGAGCAACGTGAAGCCTACACCACAGTTGGCGGAGTACCACATCTTGATAATGCATATACAGTATTTGGGGAAGTAACAGAGGGAATGGAAATTATTGATAAAATTGCAGCAGCCCAAACCGATTCTCGTAACCGGCCTGTAGCTGATATCGAAATAATAAAAGCCTATTTAGCAGAATAAAGTACAGGAAAAATGATTGATCGCATTGCAAAATACTCCGAAGAAATTGAAAAATTTCACATTACCAATAACGATGAACTTGAAAGCTTCAGATTACAATATTTAAGTAAAAAAGGTCTTTTTGCAGTGCTCTTTGAAGAATTCAAAACGCTGTCACCCGATATCAAAAAAGCTACCGGTCAGCATTTGAACCATCTTAAAGAAAAAGCCGTATTAAAATATCAGGAATTAAAAGATAAGCTGGCTGATTCCGCTAAGGAGTTTTCAGGAGATTTGACATTGCCATCAGAACCACTAAAAAGCGGTTCGCGTCATCCGGTTTCTTTAATCAGAAGAGAAATTGTGTCCATTTTTTCGAAAATTGGTTTTACTGTTGCCGAAGGTCCGGAAATTGAGGATGACTGGCACGTATTCTCAGGATTAAATTTTCCGCAGGAGCATCCGGCCAGGGATATGCAGGATACTTTTTTTATCGAAAAGAATCCCGACATATTGTTGAGAACACATACCTCCTCAGTTCAGGTTCGTGTTATGGAAAACACAGCTCCGCCAATCCGAAAAATCTTTCCAGGCCGTGTTTTCCGTAATGAGGCCATATCTGCAAGGGCTCATTGCATATTTCATCAAATAGAAGGCTTGTATATTGATGAAAATGTGTCTTTTGCAGACCTCAAACAGACACTCCTGTTCTTTGCCCGTGAAATGCTCGGAGAAAAAACACAAATCCGGTTAAGACCTTCCTTTTTTCCTTTTACCGAACCTTCGGCAGAAATGGATGTATCCTGTACCATTTGCGGTGGAGCCGGTTGTAATGTATGCAAATACACAGGGTTTCTGGAAATTCTGGGATGCGGTATGGTTGATCCCAATGTACTGGAAGCCTCTTCCATCGACAGTAAAAAATATACAGGATTTGCCTTTGGGATGGGAATTGAACGAATAGCAATGCTGAAATACCAGGTCAACGATCTTCGCTTGTATTTTGAAAACGATGTTCGTTTCATTAACCAGTTTAACAGCTCCTATTGATTTACTGTTTAAGGAACAACGCTGACATTATGTTTATTCAAACCCTAAGGTCAGCGTATCGTGTTTTTCTTTTCCCAGGTGCTTATAAGTAAGGGCGGTGACTTCCCTTCCTCTGGGAGTTCTTTTAAGATAGCCTTCCTTAATCAAAAAAGGTTCATACACTTCCTCAATGGTACCTGGTTCCTCACTCACAGCAGTTGCAATGGTATTTAATCCAACCGGTCCTCCCTGGTATTTGTCAACAATAGTTAGCAAAATACGGTTATCCATCTCGTCCAGGCCACTTTTATCAATATTTAATGCATCGAGAGCAAACTCTGTTATTTCCATATGAATCCGCTTCAGTTTCTTTACCTGTGCAAAATCGCGAACCCGTCGTAACAAAGAATTAGCAATTCGTGGGGTTCCGCGCGACCGCATGGCTATTTCACGGGCAGCATCAGCATCAATTTCAATGCCCAGCAGTTTCGCAGACCGGTATACTATTTTTTCGAGTATTGCTGAATCGTAGTACTCCAGATGCATATTAATACCAAAACGGGCTCTTAAAGGGCTGGAAAGCAATCCTGCCCGGGTAGTAGCACCAATAAGCGTAAAGGGATTCAAATTAAGCTGGATGGACCGGGCACCCGGACCTTTATCAATAATCAAATCAATTTTAAAATCCTCCATGGCGGAATAGAGGAATTCTTCAACAGTAACGTTCAATCGGTGAATTTCATCAATAAACAGAACATCATGACTTTCAAGATTTGTTAAAATACCGGCAAGATCTCCAGCCTTTTCCAAAACGGGTCCGGAAGTAACCCGGATATTGCTCTTTAATTCATTAGAAATAATATTTGCGAGAGTAGTCTTTCCCAAGCCCGGAGGACCTGAAAGTATGACATGATCCAATGACTCATTTCTTATTTTTGCCGCTTCAACAAAAACCTTTAAGTTTTCAACCAGTTTCTCCTGTCCGCTGAAATCTTCAAAACTCTTGGGACGTATGCTTTTATCAATTTCCCGTTCTTCCTCATTAACGAGTCCGTCTCTGTACAAAATATCATTCTCCATGAGGTCCTTTATTGTATTAATTTGATATCCTCTGTGGCAAACTCAACCTTTTCTCCGTTAATTCTGTACTCGCGGTTATCTTTGTAGGTAATGGTGAGTAATAGCATGCCGTTCTCATCAAATTTCTTCCAGTTCTTTTCCGAAATTCCCATTGTATAATAGTTAATTTCTTTAATCTGTCCGTTGCTGTAATAAAAAGTGTGCTCACCATCAGGATTTCCCTGTACAAAATAACCTTCATACTTTAACTGACCGTTGCTATAAAAGGACTGCCATTTACCATCCTTGAGATCACCCACATATTTACCCTTTTCTGTAAAATCACCCACCTGATAGAACCATTCACCCTCTTTCTGTCCGTCGAAATAGGTTCCTTTAACAAGCACCTGTCCTATTGTATCATATTCAATGTATTGGCCTTCTTCTTTGCCATCAAAATACTCCTCTTCCCTTTTGATGCCACCTGAAGCATAAAACCATTGCCACAACCCGTTGGGTTTTCCATTTTTAAAAACACCTTCCTGTTCTTTTTTTCCATTTTCAAAATAATACAGCCATTTACCCTGCTCCAGATTATTTGAATAGTTTCCGTTTGATTTCACCTTTCCACTTTCATAGAAATACTTCCAGTTACCTTCTTTCTTCCCTTCATTGGTAAGAATACCTTCACCTAATTTAAGTCCATTGTCTGAGTAAATTAAAGAACCCGTAACTTTTCCGTTCTTATCATAATTACGGTGAATGCCAATCGGAACATTTTTTCTGTAGGAACCTGAGTAAACAAGATTTCCGGTCTCATCATATTCATTCTTTATTTCTATATCCAGGGCTACAGTGTCTTTTTCTTCAACAATCAGTCCCTTGTTATATTGCATAAATACCTTGATATTACCATTCTCTTCATACTCTTTATAAACACCGGTTAACAGGTCATCCTTGAAATTCATTTCATCTTTCAGGCGGCCATTATCATAGTATGTTTTCCATGTGCCTTGCCTGAGACCCTGATTGTCTTTCCGGTTGATCTTTTCCCTATCAGTTAACAAACCATTTCTGTATGTAAGCAGGGTGATCAGGGTACCATTTTCATCAAATTCACGCGTAATCCCATTACGTTTATTATTCAAATAGGCAACTTCTTCTTTCAAAGCTCCGTTGGTATAATAATAATAAGACAATCCTTCTTTTTTATCATTTACATAAAGCTCCTTAGAAATGATTCTGCCCCTGAACATGGGATCAGCACCAGCTGCCTGATAATATTCGTAAGTATATCCATTTCTCTTTCCTACAGAATAACTTACTTTCTGAAGGGTATCACCTGACTCGTTATAAAAAACCCAAATACTGTCGAGCAAATGATTTGTTCGGATTCCTTCAGAACGTATGATACCACTGGGATAATAGGTTTTCCATAATCCTTCTGGTTTACCGTTTTTCATAAAGCCTTCACTCGATAACTTTCCGTTGGGTAAGTAAATTTTATTATAACCATTTTCGATCAGGTTTTCCTGACCGGCTAAAGATAAATACAGTGATAAACCACTCAATATGAAAAAAACCCTGTAAAAAAAACTTTTCATAATCCCAGTTTTTCAGAAATTTCAAGCATTCGGGTAATGGAAGATCTGGCTTTCAAAAGTAATTCTTCTTTTACAACAATTTCCGGCATTTCGAATAAAAGGGCATTATAAAGCTTTTTGACAGTATTCAATTTCATATATATACAGTCGCTGCAATTGCAAGAACTATCAGATGGCGGAGCCGGTATATACTTTTTTTGAGGATTTGCTTTTTTCATTTGATGAATAATTCCTGATTCAGTGACCACAATAAAGGTATCAGCATTATCCTTTTGAGTAAACTTCAATAAAGCCGATGTTGAGCCAATGAAATCAGCAATAATAAGTATGGGTTTGTTGCATTCGGGATGTGCAATTATTTTTGCTTCAGGAAACTGAGTTTTTAATTCCAGAATCTTTTCCAGTGAAAATTGTTCATGCACATGACAGGCGCCGTTCCAAATAACCATTTCCCTACCTGTTAGGCTCTGAATGTAATTTCCAAGATTTTTATCCGGAGCAAAGACTATTTTTTCATTTTCCGGAATACTCTCAATGATTTGTACTGCATTTGAAGAAGTGCATATAATATCGGTAAGCGCCTTTATCTCTGCAGAAGTATTAATATAGCTGACTACTTTGTGGTTGGGATACTTTCTCAGAAACTCACTGAAATCCTCGGCTTTACATGAATCAGCTAAAGAACAACCCGCGTTTAAATCGGGTAAAAGCACCTTTTTTCCAGGAGACAAGATTTTTGCCGTTTCTGCCATGAAATGAACTCCGCAGAACACAATTATGTCGGCCTTCGTTTTAGCAGCCCGTTGAGAAAGATATAAACTGTCCCCTATATAATCAGCAATATCCTGAATTTCAGATTCCTGATAGTAGTGAGCCAGTATTACGGCATTTTTTTGCTTACGAAGCAGGTTGATTTCATGTTTTATATCGATTTTGGGATCAATTTCTTCATCCACATATCCCTTTATCAACAAATCATTATTATATATTTTGTTTTTCATAAATATTGAAATTTATAATGATGATAATAGGCTGTTAATAGTGTTGAAAAAAATGCGGGCATTTCATTGATTTTTTCTTTTTCACTGGTTTATCAACAACTAATAACAACTTGTTCTCATAATTTACTGCTGAAAATGTGTAATTTCCATAATTATTAACTGTTGGTTAATAACCGCAGCTGTACAAAAATAAACAGAATTTCAGACACCCCATCATGTTGGATAAATGTTCAAATTCTGCTAAAAAACAGTAGAAATTTTTGGTTATTTATTTTCATATACATGTTTACCGGCAAAAAACCTGCCAGGCGAGATTTTTTCTACAAAATATGAAACATTTTTTAACAACAATTCAACAATGAATTCGGATATTCAAATCTTTTTATAAACTACATGGCACTCCTCGCGTGTAAAATAATTATATTTGCCCATAAACAAACATGTAATTATGAATTTAGCATTGGCAAGCGATCATGCCGGATATGAAATGAAGGTAAAACTAATGTCTTATCTGAAAGAAAAGGGGCATAACCTGGTAGATTTGGGGGCTTTTTCATCGGAGTCAGCAGACTATCCTGATTTTGGACATGCTATAGCGCAGCATATTTCCGACAACAAATCAGATTTTGGCATATCCTTATGTGGAAGTGGAAACGGTATCAACATGACTGCCAACAAGCATCCGCAAATACGTTCCGCGTTGTGCTGGAATGCCGAAATTTCCAGGCTGGCACGGGCGCATAATAATGCCAATATTTGTGCCATTCCGGCCCGGTTTGTGTCTTTTGAGGAAGCTGTTGAAATTGTAACGCTTTTTTTAAGTACTTCTTTTGATGGTGGCCGACATAAGACCCGGATTGATAAGATTCCCTTATAACAGGCATTCATGCTCTCGAATACAAGTAAATACGCAATCAGGGCAATGATTTACCTGGCCCTTCACACGCCTTCGGTAAAAAAGATAGGCATCAAACAAATTTCGGGTGAGCTGGACCTTCCGGCTCCATTTCTTGCCAAGATTCTTCAGGTTCTTGCAAAAAACAAATTGCTTAACTCCAGCAAGGGTCCTAACGGAGGATTCTCACTGGCTAAAGATGCCAGCAAAATCACGTTATATGAAATTATCCGGGTCATTGACGGAAATGATATTTTTGATCAATGCCTGATTTCCATGAGGACATGTTATGAAGAGGGAACGCCCTGCCCCATGCATTTCCGATATGAATCTGTCCGCAACGAAATCAAAAAGATGTTTCAGGAACAGAATTTAGGAGGCCTGGCTGAAGATATCAAATCACAGGAAAAGATTTTCGCTTTATAAAGTAAACAGCTGTTAATCCGGCAATTGTACCAGCAAGGTCAAAAGTCAAATCCATCAGGTTACCTGAGCGGTTGAGTGAAACAATTGTATATTGAAGTAATTCTGTCAGTATTCCGAAAGAAAAACTAGCCACCACCGAAGTTAACAGAAGGAAGCGACCTTTCTGTTTTTTCACAAAATGTAGGGAATCAAGATACAAGACAAAGCTCAGGGAAAAAAACATGATGAAATGAGCAATCAGGTCGGTTTTGTCGAATTCAATGTGAATATTTTCGAATTCACTGCCGGGTAAAAGACACAACACCAGAATGGCAATTGAAACAGAAAGCGTTTTCCAGTAATGAAGTAAGAAGATTTTAAACCCGGACATGGCTGAAATTTTAAGACGGTGTTGCAAAAATCCGCTCACCCAGGCCTTTAGCCAGGTTCATTTTCAGGTTGTTAAGCACAACGAACTTTACCTGAAGTGTTTGAATTCTTTCCGCATTGTTTTGTTGCTGTGCATAACGCAGCGCCTCTTCAGTTTCTTTGATCAACCGGATCACCTTTTCATTTTTGAATGCCAGAAGTGCTTCCGGTACAATCTCTTTCAGGCGCATTTCTTCTGTAGCCATGAAATTCTCGTAACGCCGCCATATCTTGCTTAAGTCATAGGCCGAAGTAATTAAGTCAATTATGGTTGTTGAAAAAACAGTGTTGCTGTGGTTGATGAAATACTGATCGGTAATTTTCTCATGTTGTTGATGCAGGGCAAGAATCTCAGCATAAATCTGATTAAAAACAGGATGGTGAAATTCAAGTTCGTCGCTCCCGATTTCTTCAATCAGGTAATCAGCTACAGAGGTCTCAGTTTCCGAATCAGGTTGTACTTTTATTTGCTGACCGGGATACAGGATCAGCAACCGGATGATCTCCCTTTCTGCGGAATAAGTCTGAGGAATTGACTCATACTTTAAGGAAGAGGCAGCATCTATGTCGGAGGGCAGTTCTTTAACTGCTGTCTTTTTGGTTTGCTGTTCAAATCTGTTTTTTCTGAAACGGGCAGCTTCGGTATATAAAAGTTGCTCATCTACATCGAGCAGGCGGCTGCATTCACGAAGATAAACCGATCGAACAATGTTCTCAGGAATAACGGAAATGGTTCGTACAATTTCAGTAATCAGGGTAGCCTTTTTCAACGGGTCGTTTTCAGCTTCCTTTTTGAGAAGATTGGTTTTAAAGGAAATGAAGTCGGTTTCATTGGCCTGAATAAAGGCAGTAAAATCATTCGCGCTGTGTTTGTGGCTGTATGAATCCGGATCTTCTCCGTCGGGCAAAAGGACCACCCTGACATTCAGTCCTTCTTCAAGCAGCAGGTCAATTCCCCTGAGTGAAGCTTTGATTCCGGCTTCATCACCATCGTAAAGAACGGTGATATTGTGTGTAAATCTTTTAATGAGTCTTATCTGGTTCTGGGTCAGGGATGTTCCGGAAGAGGCTACCACATTTTCAATTCCTGCCTGGTGCATGGAAATCACATCGGTATAGCCTTCAACAAGGTAGCAGGCATCATTTTTAAGAATTGCCTG
>JAFGOR010000226.1 GCA_016926375.1 Bacteroidales bacterium | reverse complement strand
CTGGATACTGGATACTGGATACTGGATACTGGATACTGGATGTGTGTGAATTGGGAGTGGGATTTGGGATTTGACTGCTGCTGCTAATGCTGCTGCCACTAACGCTGCTGCTGCCGCTGCTACTGCTACTGCTGCTGCTGCTACTGCCACTGCCTCTTGGTTCTGCTTGTCCCTTGTCCCTTGTCCCTACTCATACTTCAGCACCTCAGCCGGATTCATATGGGCTGCACGGTAAGTGCGGTAACTAACCGTAACCAAAGCAATTGCCATCACAATTACCAGGGAAGCTATGAATTCCACAGGCCCCAGTCCAATGTGATATGAGAAGTTCTGCAGCCATTTCTTCAGGAAGAAATACGAAAGAAGCCAGGCCGGCAGGGTTGATATGGCGATCAGCAACGTCACCTCGCGGGTGAAAAGCAGTACAATCCCGCCTTCGGATGAGCCCATCACCTTTCGCAGGCTGATTTCCCTTGCCCGTTGTTCAGTGGCAAAAGAAGTGAGCCCGAATAAACCCAGACAGGCTATGAAAATTGAGAGAATTGAAAAGGCCAGCGCGATTTTGGATGTTCGTTTTTCTTCTTTATAGAATTTCTCAAATTCCTGGTCCATGAAGAAATACTGAAACGGTTCATCACCGGTGAACTCATTCCATGTCTTTTCAATCTGTGATATGGTTTTCGACATGTTGTCCTTCCCCACCCTGATGGTCAGATAACCTGCCCAATCCCATTTCTCGGGCTTGAGGATAAATACATGCGGCAGGATTTCGTTCTGAAGCGACTGAAAATGAAAATCTTTGACAATTCCCACGACGTTCATATATACCCGCTGATCCACTGTGGCTCCTGGTTGAATAAACCTTGTATTGAACGGATCCTTGAGTCCGAACCTGCGTACAGCCTCCTCATTGATGATCATACCAACCGAATCCGACGGAAAGTCGCGCCTGAATTCCCTGCCTTCAAGCAGTCTGATATTATAGGTACTCAAATAATCATAGTCGACCCAGTTCACATTTAACAGATAAGTCTGCTCTGCCGGCTTTCCTTCGATCTGAAAACCGTTGTTGTTGTTCGGATAACCCGGAACGGCCGTGGAATTGGCCACACTCACCACATCGGGTATTTTCTTCAACTCATCTTTGAACGGTTGGATTTTACTTGTAAGTCCGTCTGCCCTTCGGATCACCAGAAGTTGTTCCTTATCGAATCCCATATCCTTATCCAGCATGAACCGGATTTGCTTGTATATAACCAGAGAACTTAATATCAGCGCAATAGAGAAAAGAAACTGGAAGACAACCAGTGTGCTTCGGACAACGGTATTGGAAAGTCCCACTTTAAGTTTACCATAGAGTACTTTAACCGGAGCAAAGGATGCCAGGAACCAGGCAGGATAACTTCCGGATATAAACCCAACCAACAGCGTCAGCAGCAGCAGACCTGGTATCACATACCAACGGGAAAAATATCCGATTCTCAGGTTGGTTTGCAGCATGTTGTTGAACAGGGGCAGCAAAAGTTCAACCAGTACAATGGCTATTCCGGTAGAAATGAGCGTCAGCAGCACCGATTCCAGGATAAACTGGCCTACAAGCATGCCTTTAGTGGAACCTACCACCTTGCGCAGCCCGACTTCCCTGGATCTCCTGGCTGAGCGGGCTGTGGAAAGATTCATATAATTGATGGCAGCGATAATGAGAATCAGAAATGCAATTGCCGAAAAAACGTAGATGTACTTCCGGTCGCTTGGCCGCTTGGAATCAGCTTCAATGGCAGGATTCAGGTGAATGTCTGATAACGGTTGCATAAAAATACCGTATTCGTTTCCGGCGCTTGTAAACGCCTGAAGGTCCATTCCCAAAACCTGCTCCACCTGGGGGCCAACGTATTTTTCTATAATATGGGGAATCTTACTTTCCACTGTTTTAAGAGATGTGTTCTCACGCAACAGCACATAGGTAGCAAAACTGTTCGACAGCCAGAAATCGTCATGGGCTCTTGGATGTGTCAAAAAAGAGATCAGGATGTTGAATTCAAAATGACTGTTTTCAGGCACATCCTCCATGATTCCGGTGATGGTGTACAGGTTGGTGTCGTTCCCGATTCTCAGGTGCCGGCCCATTACCTCTTCATTGCCAAAGTATTTTTTGGTCTGACTTTGGGTTAACACTACAGAGTTGGGTTGCGACAATGCTTTGGCCGGATCACCTTGCAGCAAATCCAGGCTGAACATACTGAAAAAGCCCGAATCAGCAAGTGCAATTTTTGACTCAATGAATTTCCGGTCGTCGATCCGGATCAGGGACTCATCCCATCGCTGCATGCGAATTGCAGTCTCCACTTCCGGAAATTCATCCACAAATGCTTTGGCAGTGGGCGCTGCTGTCCATGCCCCCTTAAACTCCGACTCACCAAACTTACCTACCAGGTAAAGCCGGTATATCCGGTCGTACTTTTCGTTGAACTTGTCAAAACTCAACTCATGAATCACAAACAAAAAGATCAGCAGGCTGCAAGCAAATCCTACTGCAAGCCCCAGAATATTAATGATTACATAGGTTTTATGGCGAAAGATATTTCGCAGTGCGGTTTTTATATAATTGGCAAACATTTCAGATGGGTTTATAACATGTGACGAATGGAATTCTCATTTGTTACATCAATCCGCGTTTTTTTACCTGATCATAACCTGGTTTCCGCATTTGATACAGGTTCCCGAATTAGTGAGTCCGGCAACGGTTATTTGGTAACCCTTTCTAATCACCAGCAATTCACCACATTTTTTGCAGTAAGTGTTCTGCAAGTCACCCAGACTGATGTTCCCTACATAAACGTAGGCCAGTTTTTTATGCGCAATCTCATAGAATTCTTCCAGTTTCGCTGGTGAGGTTGGTTCAGTATAGAGATTGTAGTCGGGATGATAACGCGACAGGTGAAGCACGGTATCGGGGCCCAGTTCATCCGCGATCCAGTTGGTCATATCCGCAAACAAACCAGCATGATCATTCAGGGAGGGAATAACCAGGTTGGTAATTTCCAGATGTCTGGCCGCCTTCCTGATCTGTTTCAGTGTTTTCAGAACGGGTTCCAACCTGGCCCCGGTGAACTTCATATGAAATTCCTCACTGAAACCTTTCAGATCGATATTAAAAGCGTCCATATAATCCAGCAACTCTTCGAGTGGCTTATGTGCGATATACCCGTTTGATACCATCACATTTTTGAGTCTGTTTGATGCAGCCACTTTGGCAACAGCCAGCATGTATTCGTACCAAACAGTAGGTTCGTTGTATGTATAGGCAATGCCCATATTGCCGGAAGAAGAAAGGGCCATGCTGACCACTTCCGCCGGCTCCACGCTCCTTCCAAGGGAATAACCTGCAACCGGGGACTGGGAGATATGCCAGTTTTGGCAGCAACGGCATTTCATATTGCAGCCCAAACTGCCTATCGAAAGTATGTTTTCACCGGGGTGAAAATGATATAGGGGCTTTTTCTCTATCGGATCGATATTCATAGCCGAAAGCCTGCTCCAGGTTTCTGCCATCAATACACCGTTAACGTTACGACGCACGTTACAAATACCGGTTTTTCCATTTGAAATGATACATTCATGTGGACAAAGCCTGCATTTCAAACCGCTTTTAGCCTGTTCATAGTAGCTGGCTTCCATCATTACTTCCCTTCCGGAATTTTATTTACTTTTACGCATCTATTATTTTGTGGTCATATTATAAGCATAACAAATTTCCGAAAAAACGGTTACAAAAAAAATGAAAACAAAGGGCATGTCCGAAAAAGAGATCCGGCAAATTCGCAAAGAGGTTGCCTGTTTTATGCGAAGGCTATACGACAGGGGATTAACAACCGCATCAGGGGGCAATATCAGTTACCGGGTTGAGCAGGGTTTCTTCATCACACCTTCGGCATTGGATAAAGCGTTGATTAAGCCGAAACAGATAGGGATGATTACGCTCAAGGGGAAAAATCTGACACCCGATCTGAAGCCCAGTATGGAAGTAGAAATGCACCAGGCCATTTACCAGAAAAGGGCTGACGTGCAAGCCATCGTACATGCTCACCCGCCGGTGGCAAGTAGCTTCACTGCCATGAAGAAGGAGATCAATTGTTCCCTGATTGCAGAAGCCAGGGCCATGCTCGGAACGCCTGTAATTGCGCCATATGCACTGATGGGAACCAGGGAGCTGGCAGAAGCAGTTTCAGATGCAGCAGCCACAAATCAGAATACAGGCAAAAACAATGATCGCGAAAAGTCACAGGTATTTCCCAACGTGATCTTACTGGAAAATCACGGCATTGTATGTCTGGGAAAAGATCTGCTTTCGGCTTTCGACCGCTTGGAAGTTGTGGAAGCCGCTGCAAAAATGACATTAATTACAGGCCTCATGGACAGTGTGTCACCGCTAAACAGCGAACAGCTGAATCAGATTGACCGCCTCATGGGCATTTAACAACATACAATTACTTCAGTTTCTTAATTCGATGCTTTCAACAACAATTACACCCCGGTTTGGTGATATCCACGGGTTGGGTCATGTGAACAACAATATTGTATCCGTGTGGTTTGAAACCGCGCGCAATCCTTTTTTCAGGTATTTCAACCTCAATCACGACCTGAAGAAATGGGACCTGATTCTGGCCCGGGCAAATAATTGCACCCGGCATTAAAGCAACAACCTGTAAGAGCTACAACCTGTAGGCCTCGGCAAATTCACCGGAAATGTAATTGTCATAACTCAGGCACACGTGAGTGGCAAATTCAACTGCCGTAGACACAAGCTTTTCCCAGGTCTTTTCATCCAGGGTTTCCAGTTCTTTAAAACCGATGTTGTGTTTGTAAAGGGAATAAACAATGCCCGCGTTGAAGTTGTCGCCCGCGCCAATGGTGCTGACCGGCTCAATTGTTTTGACAGGGTATGTCATATTTACCGAAGGAGTCCTGACAAACACCCCTTTTTTATTGGCTGTGTAAAGCAGATTCCTGCAATACCGGCTTGTTTCGGCATACGTTTCTTCCACGTTGTTAGCCCCGAGGATAAAGGAAAAATCCTCATTGGATCCCCTGATGATCTGCGCCAGTGACAGGTTTTCAAGTATCAGGGGTTTCAGCTTACCCAGCTCGTGCAGGTGTTGTTTTCTGAAATTCGGGTCGTAAATAACGATGGCCTTTTTCCTGTTTGCCTGTTGAATGAATTCAAGCAGTTTCTTGCGGATCTCAATGGTAACCGCGTAGATGGATCCGAACAAAACGATGTCATCCTGCTGAATCTCCGGGAAGTTCAACAACAGGCGTTTCTCGGGATAAATCTTGTAAAAATCATAGCTGGCATCGTTGTTTTCATTCAGAAAAGCCAGAGCCAGTGATGATTTCCCATCGTAATACCTGTAAACGTATTGCGTTGACACCTGATTGTCTTTCAGAAACTGTTCAATAAAATTGCCCACCTGATCCATTCCGAATTCCCCGATGAAATGTACCGGGAGATTCAGGCGACCCAAGGTAACCGCGCTGTTTAAACAGGCACCGCCTGCCTTAGCAGTAACAGGCAGGTTGTTCTTAAATAAAATATCAAGTACCGTTTCCCCTATCGTATATATCTTCCTCATATTCAATAAATATTCCATTTTTTATGCGCCTCACGAAGTTAAAACAATATTCAGAATTTCCATCAGGTAATTTTGTCATGAAAAAACACGAAAAAATATTTGGTATATTTATTGACTAAATGAAGCAGTAACTATTTAAAATAACTGTATATGAGTCTATTTAAACCTTTGGAAACCAACCCCGATAAAAAGAATATTGACGGTCAACCAAATCCTTCGGAACATGTAAAATGCCTGATTATCGGATCAGGCCCTGCAGGATATACGGCAGCCATTTATGCTGCACGCGCCAACCTCAAGCCCTTGCTTTTTAAAGGCATTCAGCCCGGGGGACAACTGACCACCACTACCGAAGTGGAGAATTTCCCGGGATATCCCGAAGGTATCACAGGTCCGAAGTTGATGGAAGACCTGGAGCAGCAGGCTGCCCGTTTTGGCACCGATATTCGCTGGGGAATAGCCACTTCCGTTGATTTCTCAAGTACTCCGCATAAGGTAGTGGTTGATGAAAAAACCACATTTGAAGCAGATACGGTAATTATTGCCACCGGGGCTACAGCCCGGTATCTGGGCCTGGAATCGGAGGAAAAATACAGGGGTTCGGGCGTTTCTGCCTGTGCCACCTGCGACGGGTTCTTTTACAAGGGAAAAGATGTGGCAGTTGTAGGCGGAGGTGACACGGCCTGCGAGGAGGCGTTGTACCTGGCCGGCATGTGCCGTAAGGTATATCTCATTGTCAGGAAACCTTTTCTCAGGGCGTCAAAAATTATGCAGCAACGGGTAATGGATGCACCCAATATTGAGGTCATGTTTGAAAGAAACACCAGGGAGCTCAGGGGCAACCAGGTGGTTGAAGAAGCTGTGCTGATAAAACGAATGGGAGAACCGGATGAGCAGGAAGAAATAATTAAAATTGACGGATTTTTCCTGGCTATTGGTCATACCCCCAATTCAGATGTTTTCAAGCCTTTTTTAGAAACGGATGAAACCGGATATATCAAAACCGTGCCCGGAACACCGCGCACCAATGTTGCCGGGGTTTTCGCCTGTGGCGATGTGCAGGATAAAACATACCGTCAGGCTGTGACAGCTGCCGGATCGGGCTGCTCAGCAGCCATTGAGGCTGAGCGCTATTTAGCGCAGCGTTAGGTATGAAACGCACAGCGAAGTCTGCATACCATAACCATCTACTTCAGGGATTTTAACGTAAAACAAAGTATTTGATTTAATTGTCTGTGATGAGCTTGAATAAGGCACTATCCCCCGCTGGCGGGGGCTGGGGGTGGATTTTAAGATGTTATAATTTTAAACATTAGTCAAATATGGAAATATTTTAAATACGAAAAACAGTTAAACTAAATATTTAAGTCCACCCCATCGCTAAGCGTAGTCTCCTGACTACGCCCTTTTTCTGTCATCTTCTGAAATTATATAAACTTTCCCTGTAATTTTATGTATTTTTAATTTAAAAAGTTAATTTCGGGGCTGTCATTTTTGAATGAACCCGTATGAAATTTTTAACAGTTAACATATGACACGAATTAAGAAAGTATATCTTGAGGCAAATGAAATGCCAAGGCAATGGTACAACCTGGCTCCCGATCTTCCCACGCCCATGCAGCCACCGCTGGGCCCCGACGGTAAACCCATAACTCCGGAGATGCTGGCGCCGGTATTCCCCATGAACCTGATTGAGCAGGAAGTCAGCACCGAGCGTTGGATTGACATCCCCGAAGAAATACTTGAGATGTTGGCTTTATACCGTGCAACACCACTGGTAAGGGCTTATGAACTTGAAGCGGCCTTAAAAACACCGGCAAGAATTTATTATAAAAACGAGAGTGTTTCTCCGGCCGGCAGTCACAAACTGAATACTGCCATTGCGCAGGCCTGGTATAATAAGCAATTTGGAATTACCAAGCTCACTACCGAAACAGGTGCAGGACAATGGGGTAGCGCACTGGCCCAGGCCTGTGCATTGATTGGACTGGAATGTAAGGTATTTATGGTTCGGATCAGTTTCGACCAGAAACCATTCCGCAAACTGCTGATGAACACTTATGGTGCCACCTGCATTGCCAGTCCGAGTAACGAAACCAACACCGGCAGGGAAATTCTTGCCAAAATGCCCGATACTCCGGGTAGTTTGGGTATTGCCATCAGCGAGGCAGTGGAAGCTGCCGTTACCGATCCCGAAGGCAAAACCCGGTACAGCCTGGGTAGTGTACTCAACCACGTGATGTTGCACCAAACCATAATCGGACTGGAAGTAAAGAAACAGCTCGCCAAATTTGGCGAAAAGAATCCCGATACTGTAATCGCCTGTGTTGGCGGCGGTAGTAATTTTGCGGGAATTTCATTCCCCTTTATTTATGAAAAGCTGCATGGTGCCAATATCGACATCATTCCGGTAGAGCCCACATCATGTCCTACACTCACACGCGGGCCCTTCCTTTATGATCATGGTGACACGGCAAAAATGACTCCGTTGCTGCCTATGTATACACTTGGCCATAGCTTCATACCCGAGCCCATACACGCAGGCGGATTGCGTTATCATGGCATGAGTCCGCTGGTGTCGGCCGCCCTCAGGGATAAGCTGATCAACCCGATGGCCATTGACCAGATTGAATGCTACGAAGCCGGAATCCTGTTTGCTCGTACCGAAGGCATTGTTCCCGCACCGGAAACCACACATGCCATAGCAGGTGCAATTCGGGAAGCCAAAAAGGCAAAGGAAGAAGGTAAAGAAAAGGTGATTCTGTTCAATTTCAGCGGACACGGACTAATGGATATGGTAGGTTATGATAAATATCTTACCGGCAAGCTGGTTAAGCATGAGATGGATGATGAAGAGCTATTCAAATTCCTGAAAGAGCTTGAAAACTATCCCAAACCACAATAACAAAATCCCCGGCAAAACCGGGGATTTTTTTTGAATGGCCTAACTTTAGGTTTACTATAGATAAAACAACCCCCTTACATGTTATAGGCTGATTCTCCGTGTTCATAAATATCAAGCCCTTCTTCCTCAATACGTTTTTCAACACGAAGACCGTTCAGGTATTTCAGCGCAAGGAACAGCACGGTTGAAGCCGCTATTGCCCAGGCAGCGATAGATACCACACCAATTGCCTGACTTTTCAGCAAGCCTGCTCCGAAACCGTAAAAGATACCCTGGCTGGTTGAGAAAAACCCGACCATCAGTGTTCCAAAGGCACCACATACTCCGTGAACTGAAATGGCACCCACGGGGTCATCAATTTTGGCAACCTTATCAAAGAATTCAACTGAAAGAACAACCAAAACACCTGCCAGCAATCCAATAATCAGCGCTCCTCCAGGGGTTACTGCATCACATCCTGCAGTTATGGCAACCAGTCCGGCCAACGCGCCGTTCAACGTCATGCTGAGTGTGGGCTTCTTATACTTCATCCATACAAACATCATGGTGGATAAAGCCCCGCCTGCAGCCGCTATATTGGTAGTTACAAAAATCAGTGCGATTGCTTTGGCGTTGGTAGTGCCGGCCGCTGCCAGCTGACTTCCCGGGTTAAAACCGAACCAGCCGATCCAGAGGATAAACACGCCCAATGTAGCAAGTGGGATGCTGTGACCTGGAATAGCTTTGGCATTCCCGTTCTTGTCGTATTTTCCAATTCTGGGACCCAATACAAGGGCTCCAATCATAGCGGCCATTCCGCCAACCATGTGAACTACTGATGATCCGGCAAAGTCGTGGAAAGCGATGCCCATCTGACTCAACCAACCACCACCCCAGGCCCAATGGCCTGATACAGGATAAATAAGAAGTGAAATTACAGCACTATACATCAGATAGGCATTGAATTTAGTTCTTTCTGCCATGGCTCCTGAGACAATGGTGGCTGCTGTGGCCGCAAAAACTGTCTGAAAGATCAGAAAGGCCAGGTCCGGCATATCTGTGCGGTAGGTATTTTGTGTAAACAAATCAATTCCACCCCAGAAACCGTTTTTACTTCCGAACATAATCCCAAAACCGATTAACCAGAAACCGATGGTTCCAAAAACAAAGTCCATCAGGTTTTTAAAGAAAATATTAGTTGTGTTTTTCGACCGGGTAAAGCCGGCTTCAACCAGGGCGAATCCGGCCTGCATGAAAAACACCAGCGCAGCAGCAATAAGTACCCAAACTGTATTTAGTGAGAAAGCGTATTCCGCTAATGCCGTTTCCAGTGAGCCGACTTTGTCAGCTATAAGTAATGAATCTGTCATGATTTCGTGATTTTAAAGTTATTATTCTCCTCCCTCCAGATACATTGCCTTATCGCCCCGCTCTCCTGTCCTGATCCGGTAAGCATCAACAATGTCAGAAATAAAAATTTTACCGTCACCGATTTCACCGGTTCTTGCGGAACCCAGAATGGCTTTTACAGCGCCATCCAGGAATTTTTCGCGACAGTAAAACGTAATGAGAATCCTTTCAATGGTGCTCGTGTCATAGGCAATACCACGATAAACTCTTGATTCGTGTGATTTGCCTATTCCTCTAACTTCCCAGAATGTGAACCATTCTATGTCAGCCTTATTTAGGGCTTCCTTTACTTCGTCGAATTTCGTTTTCCGAATGACGACTTCAATTTTTTTCATGTTCATATGAATAGGTTTTAGAATTCATAAATGCAGTCAACCTGTCAGAGTGTAAAGCCCACCACCAGATAAAACTGTTCCTTTTCGAGGTTCAGAATTACCTGGCCGGTAACCGGCACACTGAAGGTATCGGTGATCTTGATTTCTTTACTGGTTCCCAATCCCAGGTTACAGATGGCAAATTCTCCGTCAGAGGTATACCATCCGTCGCCGGCACCAACAAACAGGTTGAAGTATTTAAAAGCATACCCTGCCTGGAAATACATATCGCCTCCGGTAGATGCCACACCGCCAGCCTCGTTCACAATGTAGTTTGCACTCAGGCTTAACCCTCCGACTGCAAAACCGGCATTGAGTTCCAAGGCATGGCTTCCGGTGGAGTCTGAAAAATCAAAGGCTTCCAGGCCGGGTAGGTAATAATCAGTAAGTCCCAGGCTTAAGCCAAAAGGAAATGAATACGAGATGTAGGGATCCGCTTCGGTATACCCGGCAGCATCAAAAGCACCCCATACTCCCAAAGTCAAGCCCCCGGTTACAAATTTTACACTGGGCTGAAACGAAGGACCTGTTCCCAGTTTACTGCCTCTCCATACATAATTGCTATACACATCGGCACCCACGCTGAAATTCGACTCTTTTTCTTCATCCTGTGCCTGCAGCTGAGTTGCCGAAATCGTTAACAAAGCAAACACTGCTGTAAAAAGTAACCATAGCTTTTTCATGACCTAAAGTTTTAAATGAATAATTGTTTTACCGGGACAAATATATATATTTTTATTTATTACCCTATTATTTTAGGGGTATAATTTTATTATTTTATTATTATTTTATGTTATACCCCCTTTTTATATATCTTTAATTTCATTTTTATTGTTTTTTTTGCTTTACACCCCCCCCTTATACAAATTTAACATAAAGATGCCTGTCAGTTTTTATGGCATGAGGTTTAGCCCGCTGGGTCAAAGCACGTTTTTCATCGCTTAACAGAAAATTTCTGTTAATCATATACATTCAAAATGCAGTTATCGGCATCAGCACAGGTAAACCTAATTTGCAGAAAACAAGGAGGTATATTAGCTGGCTTGACTTATCAATTTCGCAGTTATGTGAAAGAAACCAACATGGTTCTGAAGTCCTTCATCCGAAATTACTCTGACAAGTAGGGAAATCCACAAAGGCAGTATTGGGTGGCATAAAAAAAATCCCGGTTTTTCATTTCAGATGGCTTGGTAATGATTATGAATGTAACAAAAGTAAAAATAACTGCAATTGCCCCGGATTTTTATACGTTTTTTGCAGCTGGGGTTAACAGATGACACCCCACCAAGTTTATTGCTATATTTGTACCTTATTATTATCTATTCACAATGATTGAAGAAGTACGAAAGATCTTTGAATCTGAAGCCAAAGCCGTGCTCAATATTCCGGTGACCGATAATTACCAGGCTGCCTGTGATATGATTCACGAAGCCGTTCATGTAAACGGAGGCAAGGTGGTTGCCAGTGGCATGGGCAAAGCCGGGCAGATTGCCCTGAATATTGCCACCACGTTTTCCGCCACCGGTACTCCGGCTGTCTTTCTTCACCCTTCAGATGCGCAGCACGGTGACTTGGGTGTGATTCAGAAAAAAGACATCCTGTTGCTCATTTCCAATTCAGGAAAAACACTGGAGATCATTGAACTTTGCGATTTGGTAAAAAACCTGGGCTATAACACCCGGATAATTGTAATTACGGGTAACACCGACAGTGAGTTGGGGCATCGTGCCGAAGTGACCATTTCCACGGGCCATCCTCCGGAAGTATGTCCGCTCGGACTTACTCCCACAACATCCACAACGGTAATGACAACCATCGGCGATGCCCTGGTTGTACTGATGATGAAAAGAATTGGTTATACTGCGGCTGATTATGCCAAGCGGCACCACGGCGGATACCTGGGAATAAAATCAAGGCATGCTGCCCTGAATGGCAAATAACATCACAGCTATTCATAAAAAAATCCCGCCAATGGCGGGATTTGATATGGAAACTCAACCAGGATAATCCGGATTTATTGATGTATTATCCCAGCAGGGAGGCTATTTTATCTGATTTGTATTTTCCAGCCTTCAGATTTTCCTGAACTTCAGCAAAACTATTTACTGTGTATTCCACATCTTCCAAAGTATGTGCAGAGGTTGGGATGATTCTGAGCATGACCACGTCTTTGGGAACCACAGGATATACCACCATGGAACAGAAAATCTTATAATTTTCCCGTAAGTCGATAACCACATTGGTGGCTTCAGCCACTGAGCCCGACATGAATACCGGGGTTACGGGCGACTCGGTATTGCCCAGGTTCAGACCCTTAGCCCGGAAACCTGTTTGCAACGCTTTAACAATAGTCCAGAGTTTTTCCCGAATCTCAGGTCTGGTTTTTATCAATTCCAGTCTTTTTAATGCACCAATAACCATAGGCATGGGAAGAGATTTGGCGAATGTTTGGGAGCGCATGTTGTAACGCAGAAAATTCACCACGTCCTCATTGGCAGCTATAAAAGCACCAATTCCGGCCATTGATTTGGCAAAAGTACTGAAATACAGGTCAATTTCATTCTGAACACCAAAGTGTTCGCCAGTTCCGGCACCGGTTTTACCCATAGTACCAAAACCATGTGCATCATCAACCAACAATCTGAAACTGTATTTTTTCTTTAGCTCAACAATAGCTTTCAGATTACCCAGGTCACCAGCCATACCAAAAACGCCCTCGGTAACAACCAGGATACCGCCACCGGTTTCATTGGCCAGATTGGTTGCTCTTTCAAGCTCTTTTTCAAGCTTTTCCATATTATTGTGCGGATAGACAAAGCGTTTACCCATGTGTAATCTCAATCCGTCTACAATGCAGGCATGTGACTCCGAGTCATATACCACCACATCATTTCTTCCAAGCACGGAATCGATGATGGAAATCATACCCTGGTAACCGTAATTAAGCAGAAAAGCGTCTTCCTTGCCAACAAATTCGGCAAGTTGATTTTCCAGCTCCTCATGTTTGCTGGTCTGACCCGACATCATGCGGGCACCCATAGGATAAGCCATACCATATTCTTTGGCACCCTCGGCATCAGCCTGGCGAACCTCAGGAAGATTGGCAAGCCCGAGGTAATTGTTGAGGCTCCAGTTCAACACTTCTTTGCCTCTGAACTTCATGCGGGGCCCTATTTCACCTTCGAGTTTGGGAAACATGAAATATCCGTGAGCTATCTGCTGATACTGGCCCAGGGGACCTCTGCTCTTTTTAATCTTGTCAAATATATCCACGATAAAAAGAAATTTAGTTAATAAAAATGCTCAGCAAAAGTAATTTTTTTTGGATAACATTCAAGTGTCGCACTCAATAATTCCTGCAGCGCCTGTTGCAACAGAGCTTCCAGGATAATCTTCCAAAATAATTCAGGGTGGTGATAACAATCACCGGTCTGCAAGCGTTAAAAATTCTTAATCATGGGTAATTAACCTATAAAAAGAAATTGAAAAAATTGTAATCAATTAAAAAATTGTAACTTTGCGCGATGTTTGGAAAACGTATATATATTGCTTTCATGTTTTTGGGCGCGGTAATTACTGCTATTTCCTGCTCACAATATGAAAAAATCCTGAAAAGTGAAGATGTTGATCTGAAATACTCCAAAGCATTTTATTTTTATAACAAAGGTGATTATGTCAAAGCCGGAACCCTCTTTGATCAACTGACTTCATTGACACGTGGCACCAGAAAGGCAGATTCAGTTTACTATTTTCAGGCAATGACTCAGTATAAGCTGAATGACTTCATCATTGCCGGACATTATTTCAATAATTTTGTAAAGATGTATGGTAACAGTAAATTCATTGAAGAGGCTGCCTATATGGAGGCCTACTGTTATTATATGCAATCTCCCCGCCCCGAGCTGGATCAGTCCAGCACGCTCAATGCGTTGGATGCTTTCAAGCTTTACATGATACGGTACCCAAAAAGCAACAGGGTAAGTGACTGCCTTCGCATTATTGATGAGTTGAAGGAAAAGCTGATGGAGAAAGAGTATATTTCTGCTCAGTTATATTACAATCTCAACAATTACAAGGCTGCCATTGTGGCCCTGAACAATTGTCTGATTGACTTTCCCGACTCCAGATACCGGGAAGAAATCATGTTCAAGCTTTTGAAATCCAAATTCATGCTTGCATCCAACAGTGTACAGTCCAAACAGGTTGAACGGTATCAGGATACCATTGATGAATATTTTTCCTTTATAACTGAATTCCCGGAAAGCAAAAACCGGAAAGATGCAGAAGACATGTATAAGGAAGCCACGAAATTTGCAAAAGAGCCAAATACAGAACTAACAGATAATTAATGGAACAAAACACAGATTTTAAAAGATCAAAAGCACCGGCCAGCACGGTGACACGCGACCTGAACAAGTTGGAGGCCAAAACCGGCAATATTTATGAAGCAGTTGTGATTTGCTCAAAGCGCTCAAACCAGATTGCCATTGAAATAAAAGAGGAGCTGAACCGCAAGCTTGAAGAATTTGCCAACTACACCGACAATCTTGAAGAGGTGTTCGAAAACCGTGAGCAAATTGAAATATCCAAGTTCTACGAGAGGCTTCCCAAGCATACGCTCATTTCTGTTGATGAATTTGAGAACGACCAGATTTACATTCGCAAAGCTGAGTAAACAGGCCTACCAACCATGCTGAGCGGGAAAAAAATATTAGTCGGTGTTACCGGCAGTATTGCGGCTTTTAAAACCGCCACGATCATCAGGTTACTTGTTAAGGAAGGTGCTGAGGTGAGGGTGCTGATGACACCTCTTTCCAAAGAATTTATTACCCCGCTTACCCTGGCCACACTTTCCAGAAACCCCGTATATGCCGATTTCTTTGACCCCACCAGCGGAAGCTGGAACAGTCATGTAGATTTGGGAATTTGGGCCGATGCATTTGTTATTGCACCTGCATCGGCAAATACCATGGCCAAAATGGCCTCGGGGATTGCCGATAATCTGCTGCTTACCACCTACCTTTCTGCCCGCTGTCCGGTTTTTATCGCCCCTGCCATGGATCTTGACATGCTGAATCATCCGGCCACCAAAAAGAACATGGCCCTATTGAAAACATATGGCAATTTTATTCTGGAACCTGCCAGTGGCGAACTTGCCAGTGGCCTTATTGGGAAGGGCCGGATGGAAGAACCGGAGCCCATTATTCAGGCTCTGAAAAATCATTTTGCCACCACGGAAAAAAAAAAATCCTAAAGAAAGTAACAGGTAAAACCATCCTGGTTACTTCAGGGCCTACCTACGAACCTTTTGATGCGGTCCGGTTTATTGGCAACTACTCATCCGGAAAAATGGGTTTTGCCCTTGCTGAACAATTGGCCAATTCAGGTGCCAAAGTAATTCTTGTAAGTGGTCCGGTTTCACTCACACCGGTTCATGAAAACATCACCCTGCACAAAGTAAATACAGCACAGGAAATGCTTTCAGCTTGTCTTTCAGTCTTCGACAGGACCGACGGAGCCATTCTGGCTGCAGCAGTGGCTGATTACCGTCCCAAATCGCCCGTGGATCATAAGATTAAAAGTAAGGCCATGAACTTGGTTCTGGAACTTGAACCCAATCCGGACATTGCTGCCGAGTTGGGAAAACTGAAGAAAAAGAATCAGTTCCTTGCCGGTTTTGCACTTGAAACAGACAACGAACTGGCCAATGCCCGGGAAAAACTGAAGAAAAAGAATTTCGACTTCATCGTGTTAAATTCCCTGAACGACAAAGGTTCCGGATTTAACAGCGAAACGAACAAGATAACCATCATCGGTAAAAACAATAAAACAACCCGCTTTGAGTTAAAATCAAAGCACGATGTGGCTCTCGACATAGTTGATTATCTAACCCAAATCATACGCTGATGAAAAGGTTGTTACTGCTGGCATTTACAATTATTGCAGGCTACACGCTGCAAGCACAGGAGCTCAGGTGCAACATACAAATCACCACACAAAACCTGCCGGGATCAAACAAGCAGATATTTCAAACATTGCAGAATTCAATCAATGAATTCATGAATGGCAGGGCCTGGACCAACTATAAGTTTTCAAACAATGAAAGAATTGAATGCAGTTTGATGCTTAATATACAAAGCTATTCCGGAGACCAGTGCAAAGGAACCATGACGCTGCAGGTGCGCCGGCCGGTTTTCAATTCTTCGTTCAATACGGTTCTGCTCAATTACATTGATAACGATATTGATTTCACTTACCTTGAGTATGAATCACTTGATTTCAGTGAAACGGCGCATCTTTCCAACCTCACCTCCGTACTGGCTTATTATGCTTATATTATACTGGGTCTCGACTTTGACTCTTTCGGTCTTAAAACTGGTACCGAGTTTTTTCAGAAAGCGGAGAAAATTGTGAACAACGCGCAGAATGCGAAAGAAAGAGGATGGAGAGCAGGTGAAAGTACCAGCCGGAGAAACAGATACTGGCTTGTTCATAACATCCTGGATGAAGAATACGCTCCGGTAAGAGAATTCATATACAATTATCACCGCCTGGGACTCGACCTGATGTATGATAAACCTGTTGAAGGAAGAATGGCCATAGCTGAAAGTTTTGTTTTGCTGCAGGATTTACATAAAAGCAGACCGGACCCGTTTATGCATTTTTTCCAGGTGGTTTTGGACGCCAAGTCGGATGAATTTGTCAATATTTTCAAAGAATCACTGGATGATGAGAAAAGAAGGGTAACTGCTGTTCTAAACCAGATAGATCCCACCCATGCGGATAAATACCGCACTATTTTAAGCGGTTCAAAATAATGTTTGCTATCTTGCATTATTAATAATCTGGCATATGCTCTGCAACATAGTTGTTGAGAATTACGCACTCATCAGTCACCTTGAAATTGATTTTAAGAAAGGTCTGACCATTATTACCGGTGAAACAGGTGCCGGTAAATCCATATTGCTGGGCGCTCTTTCCCTCATCCTGGGAAAACGTGCCGATACTTCCGTATTGCTCAACAAGGATAGAAAATGCTTGGTTGAAGGCACATTTGACATCACTTCATACGGGCTTCGCGACTTCTTTAACGAGAAAGGAATAGATTACGAAAACCAGTCGATCATCCGGCGCGAAATTGCTGTTACGGGTAAATCGCGTGCCTTTATCAACGACACACCCGTGAATCTTGAACTACTGACCGAATTGGGCAACAAGTTGATTGATATTCATTCACAGCATCAGAACCTGAACCTGTCCGACAGTGTGTTTCAGATGAAGGTTATTGACAGTTATGCCAAAAACCAGGACTTACTGGATTCCTATAAGCTGCAATATTTGGTTTACAAGAATTTGCAGAAGCAATACCGGCAAATGACCGATGAAGCTGACCAGGCTAAATCAGAACTGGATTATCTCCAGTTTCAGCTCACGCAGCTTCTGGATGCACAGCTTCGCGAAGGCGAACAGGAAGAGCTTGAATCAGAACTCGAAGAGCTGGCTCATGCCGAAGAAATAAAAACCGGACTTTCCACCGCTTCCTCCCTGCTCCAGGGAAATGAGCAATCGGTGCTTCAGCAATTGAAAGATTGTGCTGTTGCCTTGAACCGCATACAGAAATTTTTACGGGAAAAAGAAAACCTGGCCGCCAGAATTGAAACGGCTTACATTGAAATCAAGGATCTTGCAGCTGCCACCGAAATGCTGAACAACCAGCTTACCCATGACCCTGCCAGAATGGGCCAGGTAAGCGAGCGACTCAACCTGCTGTACACGCTCGAAAAAAAGCACCGGGTTAACACGCTTTCAGAGCTGATTGCCTTAAGAGATCACCTGAAAACCAAAGTTGACGAAATCAACTCCTATGATTTTAACCTGGGGGAAGTGGAGAAAAAAATGAAGGAAGCAGAAACCGCACTGACAGACCTGTCCGACAAGCTCAATAGGCAACGGGAAAAGGCGTTGAAGCCATTTGAAGACAAAATCACCGGCCTGTTGCATGAGGTAGGTATTCCCAATGCAGGCTTCACCATCAGGCTCGAAAAGACAAACGACTTCAACCCTTTTGGCTCCGATAAAATACAATTTCTCTTCTCGGCAAACAGGAACATGAACCTGCAGGATATTGCCCGCGTGGCTTCAGGAGGTGAAATATCCCGGCTGATGCTGTGTATCAAATCGCTGATGTCAGATTCTTCGGGTATGCCCACCATAATTTTTGATGAAATAGATACCGGCGTATCCGGGGAAATAGCCGAACGGGTTGGCAACATCATCAACCGGATGGCAGACCGGATGCAGATTATCAACATCACACACCTGCCCCAGGTTGCCAG
Organism: Bacteroidales bacterium; assembly: GCA_016926375.1. Lineage (GTDB taxonomy): Bacteria > Bacteroidota > Bacteroidia > Bacteroidales > UBA10428 > UBA5072. The sequence goes on along the minus strand of JAFGOR010000226.1, from coordinate 11,879 downwards.
CAAGGGTAAAAATCACTTCCTGGTGTACAAGTCCGACGAGGATAACACCACTGTTACCCGCATGAAACTGCTTTCGCCCAAGGAAAGGCATCTGGAGATAGCTAAAATGCTCAGCGGTGAAGAAGTCACCCATGCTGCGCTTGAAAATGCAAGGGCTTTGCTGGGTAACTGATTGTATTTTTCATTTCAGGTCCTTAGTTTATCTTTGCAGCTTATTAAAAAAATATCAATATGGCATACAATCTGCTGAAAGGAAAGAAAGGCATCATTTTCGGAGCGCTGAACGACCGGTCGATAGCCTGGAAAGTAGCTGAAAAGGCACATGAAGAAGGGGCTCAAATCGTTCTTACCAATACACCGGTTGCCATGCGGCTTGGCGAGGTAGACGAACTGGCAAAGGCCTGTAACAGTATTGTGATTCCGGCAGATGCTACCAGTGCTGAAGATCTTGAGAACCTGGTGATAAAATCCATGGAATTCTTTGGCGGGAAATTTGATTTTCTGCTCCATTCCATCGGGATGTCTCCCAATGTGAGAAAAGGCATACCATACGACAACATCAACTACGATTACTACCTGAAAACGCTTGATGTTTCGGCGCTTTCTTTTCACAAGGTCATTCAGATTTGCCGCAGGCTTGATGCAGTCAACGACTGGGGTTCAATTTTGGCACTTTCCTATGTGGCAGCCCAAAGAACGTTGTACGGTTACAATGACATGGCAGATGCCAAAGCACTTCTTGAATCTATTGCCCGTAGTTTCGGCTACATTTACGGACGCGAAAAAAGAATCCGCATCAATACCATTTCTCAGTCGCCCACATTCACCACTGCCGGAAGTGGCGTATTCGGCTTTGATTCACTGATTGATTTCACCGAAAGGATGTCGCCCCTGGGAAATGCTTCGGCTGAGGATTGTGCTGACTATTGCATTACACTTTTTTCTGACCTGACCCGGAAGGTTACCATGCAAAACCTTTTCCACGACGGAGGCTTCAGCAGCATGGGTATGAGTGAGAAAGCAATGACACAGTATGACAAAAGCTTTAAGGAAGGCGGGGAACAATAAAGAGAACGTCGCTTATCAGCATACAAAAAAATCCGGTCATTGGCATGGCCGGATTTTTTTTTCAAAGCAACAGGAAATTTAAGAGCCGCACAACATAAACCCTTTTATATGCAGCCTATTTACACCTTTCAATATAGTCGCCCGTGCGGGTATCAATTTTAATGCGATCGCCGATATTGATGAAGAGCGGCACCTTGAGCTGAGCTCCGGTTTCGATGGTAGCAGCCTTCAGCGTGCGGGTTGCCGTATCTCCCTTCATTCCCGGCTCGGTATAGGTAACTTCCATTTCAACGCTAACCGGCAACTCTGCAAAAACCGGCTCCTCTCCGTCAAAAAACACCTTAACGTTTGTGCCTTCTTTCAGCAGTTTAATACCGTCGCCAATAATTTCCTGGGGTACGTGTATCTGATCAAAGGTTTCATTGTCCATAACAACCACATTGCCACCGTCGATATACAGAAACTGATGTTCTTTAAAATGAACCCTTACGATTTCCATCTCATCATCGGGACGGAAGCGCTGCTCAATCAGCCTGCCCGATTTCAGGTTGCGCATCTTCACCTGGTAGAATGCCCTTAAGTTGCCCGGAGTGCGGTGCTCATACTCCAGAACTACAGAAAGCTCACCATTATACCTCACAAAGGTTCCTTTTGAAATATCTGATACTTTACCCATAAAAAAAATTTTCCGCAAAATAAACGAAATAATTTCACTTTATATCCATTAGTTTTCACTTTTCTCTAAAAGTTGCTGATAGGCCAGCATTTCGTCACGGAACCTTGCTGCTTCAATGAAATTCAGTTCAGATGCGGCTTTTTCCATTGACTTTTTCGCATTCTCCATTGCCTTTTTAAGTGCATCACTTTTCATATATTTAACCACAGGATCAGCTGCAATATCCACTTTCACAGGTTCAACATAAACCTGTTTTTCTCCTGTTTTTCTTCGGATATCGTTCAAAATATTTGATGCTGCCTTGATGATTTGTTTTGGTGTGATGTTGTTTGCTTCGTTATAAGCCAGCTGTATTTCTCTGCGGCGGTTGGTTTCATCAATGGTCTTTTGCATGGAATCAGTGACCTTGCCGGCGTACATGATAACACGGCCATTCAGGTGCCGTGCTGCCCGGCCTGCTGTTTGTGTCAGCGAGCGCTCAGAGCGCAAAAATCCCTCCTTGTCGGCGTCCAGGATGGCCACCAGCGAAACCTCGGGCAGATCCAGTCCTTCCCTCAGCAAATTCACCCCTACCAGCACATCAAACTTTCCCTCCCTTAATCCTTCCATTATTTCAATTCTTTCAATAGTATCCACATCCGAATGAATGTAACTGCAATTGATGCTGAGTCGCAGCAGGTAACCCGACAGTTCTTCCGCCATGCGTTTGGTGAGGGTGGTAATCAATACGCGTTCATCATTGCTGATATTGCTGCGTATTTCTTTCAGCAGGTCATCAATCTGATTCAGTGAAGGTCTGACCTCAATAACAGGGTCAAGCAATCCGGTAGGCCTAATCAGTTGCTCCACTATGACTCCCTCGCTTTTTTCGAGTTCATAATCAGCAGGTGTGGCGCTCACGTATATCATTTGTCCCACCAGATTTTCAAATTCCTCAAACTTCAGCGGTCTGTTGTCAATGGCAGAGGGCATCCTGAATCCGAATTCAATCAGGGTTTGCTTGCGTGAATGGTCGCCACCATACATAGCCCTGATTTGCGAAATGGTAACATGGCTTTCATCAATAACGGTCAGAAAGTCACCGGGAAAATAATCAAGCAGGCAAAAAGGGCGATGACCCGGAGGGCGCCCGTCGAAATACCTGGAATAGTTCTCAATTCCAGGGCAATAGCCCAGTTCCTGGAGCATTTCGAGATCGTAGGTAACCCGGTCAAGCAATCTTTTGGCTTCAAGATGTTTGCCAATGCTTTTGAAATAATCAACCTGCAGGCCCAGATCAATCCGGATCTGGTTGAATGCTTTCATCATTCTGCTTTTGGTAGTGATGAACATGTTGGCCGGATAAATGGCAACTTCCTGCAGGCTTTCAATAGTACGTCCCGTTTCGGGGTCGAAAGAACTGAGTTCTTCTATCTCATCTCCCCAGAAACTGATCCGGTAGGCATAATCACTGTAAGCCAGAAAAACGTCAACCGTATCGCCGTTGACCCTGAAGTTACCCCGGTTGAATTCATTTTCATTCCGTGAGTACAGGCTGTCTACCAGCCGGCGAAGGAAATCGTTCCTGCCAACCTGCTCACCCTGTTTGATTTTAATGGTATTACTATGAAAATCATCGGGATTACCAATGCCATATAAACAGGATACCGAGGAAACAACAATTACATCGCGCCGGCCCGAGAGCAATGATGAAGTAGCACTGAGACGGAGTTTTTCGATCTCCTGGTTAATGGACAGGTCTTTTTCTATATAGGTATCAGTAACCGGCAGGTAGGCTTCCGGCTGATAGTAATCATAATATGACACAAAGTATTCAACCGCATTTTCCGGAAAGAACTGTTTGAATTCACCAAAAAGCTGGGCGGCCAGGGTTTTATTGTGACTCAGCACCAGGGTTGGCCTGTTTACCCGGGCAATTACATTGGCCATGGTAAATGTTTTACCGGAACCTGTGACACCTAATAAAGTCTGGTATCTGATGTCCCTGTTAAGACCGCTCACCAGTTGATCAATTGCCACCGGCTGGTCACCGGTAGGATAATAGGCCGAATTGAGCTTGAAATCCATAAATATGATTCAGTAGTCAAACAATTAGTTCAAAACATCAAAATTAATAAACCTTTTTATGTAAACACTTCGTAGAAGAATAGTAACTTTATTATCATAGCCCTTGCTGATACCATTAAACAAACAATTGATGCCTAAAAAGAACGGAATATTAAGGCATATCGCCGACATTATCTCTCAGAACAAACTGCTTTCAGCTGAAAATGAGAAGCTAAGCAAGGCATATGAAGCACTTGCCGATGAACTGGAAAAATATAAAGCTTTGCTGGCAAAGGCAGGAAAAGCAGAAATCACAAGCAAGAATCTTTCAGAAAAAAAGAGTGCCGTGCTTCGCTATAAAACAGCAACCGTATTGTATGCTGATATTCTGGGATTTGAAAAGTTCAATCAACAGTTTGACCCCAAGACCTGTGTAGATTCACTGGATGAGATTTTTATCAAATTACAACACATAGCCGCAAAATTTCCGGTACGTAACATACGGACAATAGGTGATTCCCTGATGTGCGTGGGTGGTATTCCCAACAAGAACATAACAAACCCTATTGAGGTATTATTGGCAGCCATTGAGATGCAATATTACCTGAAAGATGTTCAGCGCTCCAGTGAATTGGGAAAGATTTGGAAATTGCGGATAGGTGTCCATACAGGCACTGTGATGGCTGATGTAAGCGGCAAAAAAAGGCCCCATTATGAGGTTAAAGGAGAAACGGTAAACCTGGCTGCCCGAATCAGGCAGTTTTGCGAAGACGGTAACATCCTCATTTCTGCCTCAACCTATGAACTGGTGAAAGACCTTTTTGAATGTGAATACTTTAAGAAGATGCCTGTAAAATATGAAGGCGAAATGACCCTGTACCTGGTTAAAAGTATCAAAACTGATTTTTCTTTGCAGGGAAAGGGCATTATTCCCAATAAGAAATTCAGCATCCGTTTCAATCTGATTCAATTTACCGATCTCCAGGAAATCATTCTGGATAAGCTGGAAAAAGAATTGCCTCAAAGCCTTTATTACCATAACGTGAAACATACCGTGGATGTGGTTACCCAGGTTGAGCTGATCGGAATTGGAGAAGGAGTTAGTGACGAAGATCTGTTGCTTTTGAAGACGGCTGCTTTATTCCATGATGCCGGTCACTGCGTGTCCTATGACAACCATGAATACTTCAGCTGCCTGATTGCCCGGGAAATGCTTCATGACTTTTACTATACCAGCAATCAGATAGAACAAATTTGTGAACTGATTATGGCCACCAAACTGCCTCCCAAGCCACAAAACAAGCTGCAGCAAATCATCTGCGATGCTGACCTGGACTATCTTGGAAGAAGTGACATGATTCCGGTTGCCAACACGCTGTTTTTGGAACTCAAAGAGCGATCCAAGATTAAGTCCATGAAAGAATGGAACAAAACACAGATTAAGTTTATATCCGGACACCAGTACTTCACAGAAACTGCCAGAAACCTGCGCGAGGTCAACAAGCAGATGCAGATTGAAAGAATCAAAAGCCTGATTGTTGACGAGGCAGAATAAGCCAACAATAGGTCAGTCGGTTTGAATGAAATTGAATTTGATTTCCAGAATAGACTCGTAGTATTCTCCTCTTTCCATAATATCATCATCACCCTCCTCATAATACCAGTTGATGGTAAGCTTGTTGCCCTTTTTGGCTATCTCGGCAAGGGCTCTTAAAATGTGGAGTAGTGCCTTTGAAGATCCACTGTTAAAATACTCCAGTTCTATGTCAAAAGTGGTTGATTCGGGTGGATTTTGGCAGAAATAGTAAACCCACTCAAAAAGATCATCATAAAACTTGGAAGCATCTTCAGGAATGGAGCGCCCGCTGATCCTCATCCTGCCGTCTGTATTAAAGGCAACATCAGGAGTTTTTTTTGTACTTTCAATCAGCAGGTTATCCATAATTACTCTGGCACACTAATGTAAATGTAAATATAGCCTATACGCCGGTTAAGGCAAATTGTTACCTGATGTATATAAATATAAATCAGGTATAACAAATTTAAAATAATATTTATTAAGTAATCAAAGCATGTAAATGAATTTATTACCAGATAACTTTTTATCCACCGTGCGTTATAGCAATACTAAATAACGTGTGTACGATGGAATTTATGCGGATTTCAACTTCTTTTTTCCGGTTTGAAACATGTTAAAATTGACAAACAGTCGATTTCCTTTGACGAACAGCTGTAACTCTTCCTTAAAAGTGATCTGAACGGACCAAAGGTGTCACATGCTGTGATGAAAACTGGTGATTTATGTATTTATAGTAGCCGGTTATGGCAATCATGGCTGCATTATCAGTAGCATATTGAATTTCCGGAATATAAACATGCCACTGATGTTGTTTACCCAACTGTTTCACAGCATCGCGCAGGCCTGAATTGGCAGAAACACCCCCTGCCAGGGCTATTTCTTTTATTCCTGTTTTTTTTACTGCTTTGAGCAATTTATGTGTGAGTGAATCGATAATTGCCTTTTGGATGGAGGCACATAAATCATCATTATGCCCGCTGATAAAATTTGGATCTTCCTTCAACCTGTCGCGCAGAAAGTAAAGAAATGAGGTTTTCAGACCGCTGAAGCTGAAATCCAAATCCTGAACCATTGCTTTGGAAAAAGAAAAACGTTCCGGATTACCCTGCTTGGCATACCGGTCAATCAGCGGTCCGCCCGGATAGGGTAATCCCATCACCTTGGCACATTTGTCAAAGGCTTCACCAGCTGCATCGTCAATGGTCTGCCCAATTATTTCCATGGTCAGATGATCCTTCATAACTACCAATTGGGTGTGCCCCCCCGATACGAGCAGGCACAGAAAGGGAAATGCAGGAACCGGAACCTGATTTTCCTTTCGGGAAAGAAAAACAGACAAAATATGAGCCAGAAGGTGATTCACATCAATCAGGGGCACCTGAAGTGATAAAGCCAGTCCCTTGGCAAAGGATGAGCCCACCAGTAAGGCCCCCATCAATCCGGGCCCCCTGGTATAGGCAATGGCATTGATATCCTGCAGCGATTTACCCGCCTCCTTAAGCGCTGCATCCACAACCGGAATGATATTCTGTTGGTGCGCACGGGAAGCGAGTTCCGGCACCACACCCCCATAGTCTTTATGCACCTGTTGATTGGCAGTTTTATTCGAAAGCATGTAACCATTCTCTATCACCGCAGCAGAAGTATCGTCACATGAAGATTCTATCCCCAGAATGGTAATGTTCATTTGGTACCTATAAATTATGAAGGATTAAACTTTTTTTGCAATTTTGGCGTTGAGTATCTATGCGAAGCCGCAAAATTATCAAAAAGTTAGTACAATTAGCAACCATTTTGCTGTTGTTATTATTTGCCCTTCCGGCAACAGCATACCTGTTGCTTCAAAGCAGCAGCATACAGACCCGTGTTGCATCACGGGTTATGGAAATGGTATCGGAAAAACTGGGAACCAGATTCACGATAAGCCACATCAATATTTCCTTTCTCTACCGGATACGGCTTGACGATGTTTATCTTCAGGATCTTTCGGGCGACACAATCATTTATACCCAAAGCCTGACCGCAGGGATCCACTATCTGAATCCGGTAAGCAAAATGATTTCCATTGGCAGTATTGACCTGGAAAAAGCCCTGGTGACCCTTGCCATTGATTCGGCCCACAATCTTAATCTGAATTACTTCCTGGATAAACTGCAGGGCGATGGTAAAGGTAAGGAAGACGGCTGGAATGTGCAGTTCAATAGCCTGAGGCTTCGGGAAAGCCGGTTTAACCTGAGAAATTTTTACTACCACCCGGTTGAATACGGGATGAATTCTTCAGACATCCGGGTATATGACATTGATGCCGATATTAAAAAATTCAATCCTTCCAAAGATTCGCTGTCCTTTTTTATCAAAATGCTTCGCCTTAAGGAACAGGGAGGTTTTGTTCTGGAAAAAATGACCAGTAAATTCAGCCAGAGTAAAACCTTTATGTCATTCAGGGACCTGGAAATAACAACTCCCCATTCAGCTATCACCGGTAACGAAATCACCATGCAGTTCAGAAACTGGAAAGCCTTTAAGGCTGATTCCTTTGAACGCTTTGTCAGGTTTCGCATTAACCTCAACAGGTCGCCTTTCAACCTGAAAGACATTGGTTTTTTTGCGCCCGCATTTAAAAACACCGATCAGAAAGTCACCTTTTCAGGAAATGTATCCGGACCTTTGAGCAATTTCCGGGGACGAAAACTTACGCTCACATTTGGCAACCATTCCCGGTTTGCAGGCGAACTGGATTTTGAGGGACTGCCTGATATCAGGGGAACTTTTATTCATGCAGATATCAGCGACCTGGCCACCACGGCATCAGACCTGGAAGCTTTGCAATTGCCCGGCCAATCTTCGATCAAGCTTCCTTCGCAGATCCAAAAACTCGGACTGATAACTTATCAGGGCAATTATACAGGCTTTATAAACGACTTTGTTACCTACGGAACATTCCACACTGATTTGGGAATGGTGAAAACTGACCTGTTATTCCGGCCTGATTCCGCTAACCTGCTCGACTTTGAAGGGAAATTTCAGGTACAGAATTTCGACCTGGGCACCTTCCTGGATCAAACAAACAATATGGGCAATATCAGTCTGAAAGCATCTGTTAGCGGAGCCACGCTTGAAGGCAACTCCATTGAAGCCAGGCTGAACGGCGTCATTGAACAATTTGAATTCAAACAATATGATTATACCAATATCAATTTATCGGGAAATCTGAGAGACAAGACATTTAATGGCCTGGTCAACATAAAAGATCCGAATATCGACCTGGAATTTCTGGGGAAGGTAAATTTATCCGACTCTGTTCCCGCTTTTGATTTTAAAGCCAATATAACCAATGCCAATTTATATGCTTTAAACATCGACAAGTCTGATCCCGATTTCCGGGTTTCCTGCTATCTGATTGCCAATGCAAAAGGAAACTCAATCAATACCTTAAACGGAAAAATTACACTGCTGAATTCGCTGTTTGTTAAAAAAGACCAACAGCTGCAGGTTTATGATCTCAGCCTGGTCACTGTCAACAACACGGTAAGCAACCGGATGGAAATCAGATCAGACTTTCTGGATGCCGATTTATACGGCAAATATGAGCTGACGCGGGTTGGCGAATCACTTAAGAAGTATCTCAATGCTTACCTTCCCTCCCTGGTTGATACATCGGGAATATCCGACACTCCGCTGCAAAGCAGTATGACTCTGAATGCCACGCTGAAGAATACCAAGCCGTTGTTTGATTTCTTCTTACCCGACTATGGCATTGCTGAAAACACTACGGTAAATCTTACCTACAGTCCGGAAAATGAAAATATGCATTTTCATTTTCAAACCAACCGTATTAAAGCCAAAGGACTTGCCTGGAACAACCTCAACCTGATTGTCGACGGCAACAACCAGTCCATTATTATGGATGCCGGTGGTAAGGAGCTTGCCATCAATGATCGGATCAGTCTCGAAAACTTCACCATAATGGCCAACGCAGCTGGCGATTCATCCGGCATTTTAATGCGTTGGAACAATTGGCAGGACATACAATACAAAGGAACCGTGAATGCCCTTGCAAAAATAAACCGGACTGCCTTAAATCACCGGCCCCGCCTGGATATTTTCCTGAAATCCACAGACTTCGTTACAAGTGATACGATCTGGAAAATACATCCGGGACACGTCAGCATTGACTCCAGTCATATACAGTTTGACAATCTGATTATCAGTCATTTAAATGAATTTTTTACCATTAATGGGGCGCTTTCGGAAAACCCGGACGAAGAGGTCAATATCCTGTTCAATCATTTTAACCTGGGCAACCTGAATAGCTTATCCATGACCTCCGGCAACAAGCTCGGCGGAATTCTCAACGGCAAGGCCACCATTTCCGATTTATACCGCAACACCCTGTTTACAAGCCTGCTTAAAGTCGACAGCCTGATGATCAACAACGAGATTCTGGGCAATACGGAGATTAACTCGAGTTGGGATGATGACCGAAATGCAATTGACCTGGAGGCAAAAGCCATAAGAGATGATCTTAAAATTATAGATATCCGGGGTGCCTATTTGCCTGCTGAAAAAGGCAAGCTGGCTTTTACACTCAACCTGGACAGGCTCCGGCTGAACTTGTTTAATCCTTATGTCAGCACTGTGTTCAGTGATCTGAGAGGACTTGCATCGGGGAAAGTGACTTTAACCGGGACTCTGGCCAAACCGCTTTTAAACGGTAAGCTGAACCTGCAAAAGACAAACTTTACCGTAAATTACCTGCAAACGCGTTATACTTTTACCGAAAAGGTGCTCATTGAAAACAACAACATTTATTTTCAGAACATTCGTATTTTTGATCCCAGGAGTAATTCGGCCTACCTTTCGGGAGCCATCAGAAATAAATATCTCAAGGATTTCCAACTGGATCTGACCATCCGGTCAGATAATTTCATGTGTTTAAATACCTCACTTGCCGACAACAAAGATTTTTACGGCACCGCTTTTGCAACCGGTACCATAAGAATAGCAGGACCTCCAAAGAACATCACCATGGATATTTCGGCCCGAACTGAAAAGGATACCAGGATATTCATACCCCTGAGCAATACAGGCGAACTGAATGAATACCCTTTTATAAACATATACAATGAAAGTACCGGTGAGGGCATTGATATTGAGAACTCGGAATATCAGGTGGACTTATCGGGTATGCAAATCAATTTCGATTTGGAAGTGACTCCGGAGGCTGAGGTACAGATTATTTTCGATCCCAAGCTGGGCGATAAAATTCAGGGAACAGGTAAAGGCAACCTCGACATGAAGATTAACACGGCAGGAGATTTCATGATGTTCGGCGACTATGTAATTGAAAAAGGGGATTATCTTTTTACCCTGCAGAATTTCATCAACAGGGAATTTACCATTGAATCCGGGGGTACCATCAGGTGGGATGGAGATCCGCTTGATGCCACCATCGACATAAAAGCCTATTACCGCACCAAAGCTTCCTTAAACGATTTGTTGGGAACCCAGGAAGATAACAGCAACAAGATATGGGTTCATGATCTGATCACCATGACCGGGAAGCTGATGAGTCCCGATGTAAAATACGACATTGATTTGCCCGGGGCGGATGAATCAACAAAATTAAGCCTGAGCAGTGCCATTACATCTGCTGATGAGTTGAACCGCCAGTTTATTTCACTGCTGATTCAGAACCGGTTTCTTCCCGCTGCAAGCCGATCAGGTCAGGGCCAGTATGCTTCTTCTTCAACATCCTATTCCAATGCAGCAGGAGTGAATGCCAGCGAATTCCTGTCGAATCAATTGAGTCACATGTTGTCGCAAATAGTCAATGACATGGACGTCAACATCAACTACCGATCAAATCGTGACATGAAAAGTGACGAGGTGCAGCTGGCTCTATCTTACCAGCTGTTTAATGACAAACTTACCATAAGCGGAAGTGTGGATATGGCCACAAATGCCACCGCGGAATCAGGAGATGAAATTGTTGGAGAATTTGATATAGATTACAAATTAACCAAAAACGGTAAACTCAGGGTCAAAACTTACAATCATGCTAATAATGACATGTTGTATGAAAATTCCCCATATACACAAGGCTTTGGCTTTTCATACCGTGAGGAATTTGACACTTTCGGGGAATTGGTCAAAAGATATTTCAAAGGATTAACGGGGAAGAAGGAGGAGGAACCAACCCCTCTTCCGCTGGAAGAACAACCTGATGAAGTTAATAACTAAACCTTAAAAATAAACTTCGGTATTTATCGTTTATTTAATTTTAGCGAAACTAAAAACTGATTTTATGGTGTTTGTATTGTTACAGAATGTCACCACCAGCAGCCTGGATAGTCTTTCTGCTGCAGGAGCCGTTAATGCATCACAGGTTTCTTATATCGACCTGGTCTTCAAAGGGGGATGGGTTATGGTTCCGATTGGGATTCTCTCACTGATTGCCGTGTATGTGTTTGTTGAAAGATTCATGACCATCCGCAATGCAGCAAAAAT
>JAFGOR010000225.1 GCA_016926375.1 Bacteroidales bacterium | reverse complement strand
CTTCTCACCCGGTCTGTAGATCTTTAACACCGGCAGATACAAAAAAAGCCTGAATTACTTCAGGCTATTTGGGTGGAAGACCGGGTTCGAACCGGCGACCTCCAGATCCACAATCTGGCGCTCTAACCGACTGAGCTACGACCACCATTTGAAACAGGTCCATCCTTTTAAGATGGAGGTGCAAATTTAATGATCTTTTGATGTTTTGAAAATAAATGCACAAAAAAAGCAGTTCTGACCGGTCAACAAACCGTCAATCTGGATATTAGTCAGGGAATTATTAAAAAAAGTATGTTATTTTTATCGGGTAAATTGAATATATGCCTGATCTTGAACAGCATTTTAAGTCCTTCCGCAGAGATGTCATCGGTGCGGATACCCGATACCGGACGCCTTACGGATTAAAAAAACTCAGGTATTTTGATTGGGTGGCAAGCGGCAGGCTGTATCAGCCTGTTGAAGATAAAATGGCCCGTGTGTTTGGTCCCTTTGTTGCCAATACCCATACAGAGACTAGTGAGGCCGGAAGCCGGATGACGCTGTGTTATAAATATGCTCACGATACAATCAAAAGACATGTTCATGCCGGACCGAATGACATGATCATTACGGCAGGATCAGGTATGACTACCGTTGTAAATAAGCTGCAGCGTATTTTGAGTTTACGAACCGGCAACAAACGAATCCGGAATGAGTGTGTTGCGTTGAGCGAGCGTCCGGTGGTTTTCATTACCCACATGGAACATCATTCAAACCAGATGTCGTGGTACGAAACCATCGCCGATGTGGTGATGATACCACCCAGCAAATCACTCCTTGTGGACATTGATGCTCTTGAGAAATCGCTTCAGCAATACAGTGACCGCAAGTTTAAAATTGGCGCGTTTACTGCCTGTTCCAACGTAACCGGAATTATTACCCCTTACCACCAAATGGCGGCCATCATGCATAAGCATCAGGGGCTTTGTTTTGTTGATTTTGCAGCTTCTGCGCCTTATGTTGAAATTGATATGCATCCGGAAGATCCCTTGCAGAAACTCGATGCCATTTACTTTTCACCGCACAAGTTTCTCGGAGGTCCTGGTTCATCAGGGGTGCTCATCTTCGACAGGTCGCTGTACCTTTCAGACATACCTGATGATCCGGGGGGAGGTACGGTTGACTGGACCAATCCCTGGGGAGAATACAAATATGTTGATGATATTGAGGCCCGCGAAGATGGTGGTACACCAGGTTTTTTGCAGGCAATCAGAGCAAGTTTGGCCATTAAGCTTAAAGAACAAATGGGTGTGCAGCAGATCCTGCAACGGGAGGAAGAACTCACCCGGCAAATGATAAAAAAACTGAACGCATTACCAGGCATCCGGATACTTGGTGATCAGCAGGCCCATCGCCTGGGAATCATTTCTTTCTACCACACCGATATCCATTTTAACCTAATCGCCAAACTGTTGAGCGACCGTTTCGGTATCCAGGTGAGGGGAGGTTGCGTTTGTGCAGGTACCTACGGCCACTTTCTGCTGGAGGTAAGTTACGACCGTTCGCATCAAATCACAGAAAAGATCAGTCACGGAGATCTCTCTGAGAAGCCCGGATGGGTGAGAGTTTCACTGCATCCGGTGATGACCGATGCTGATGTTGCTTTTTTTATCCGTGCCCTAAAAGAAATAGTGGCGAATTATACCGATTGGAAAAAAGAGTATATTTATAACCCCAAAAAAAACGAATTTGAACACCGATCCCATGCTGATGCTTCGGGCGAGTGGATTAATGAATGGTTTAAATTATGAACCTATGAAGCTTATTGAAGTAAACAACAAAACAACCATCAGGGAATTTTTAGAAGTGCCCAAAATTCTTTATAAAAACGATCCGAACTGGACATGTCCGCTGGATATGGAAATTGAAAACACATTCAATCCCCAAAAAAATGCTTCATTTAAGCATGGTGGTGCATGCAGGTGGGTTCTGAAGAACGATCAGGATTTGCTGATCGGCAGAATTGCCGCCTTTTACGACGAGCAAAAAGCCAATCATAACCCACAGCCAACAGGCGGCATGGGTTTTTTTGAATGCATTGACGATCAGCAGGCAGCTAACCTGCTTTTTGATACAGGAAAAAACTGGCTTGCCGGAAAAGGCATGCAAGCCATGGATGGTCCTATAAATTTTGGAGAAAATTTCGTGAACTGGGGTTTGCTGGTTGAAGGCTTTATACCGCAGGGTTATGGTATGCCCTATAATTTTCCATACTACCGTACGCTTTTTGAAACCTATGGTTTTAAAACCTACTTTGAACAGTATAGTTTTCACGACACCTTCAGTCGCCCCTATCCCGAACAAATGCGGAATTTCGGTGAACGTTTCTGGCGTAAACCTGACTATTCTTTCAAACACCTCGAAATGAAAGAGGCTGAGAAATATATCCGCGAACTGGTGGTGATGTATAATAAAATATGGTCAGAATTTTTGGAAAATTATACGCCTCTGAAATTTGAAGATTTCTATGGCATATTCCAGGAAGCCAGAGCTATACTTGATGAAAAATACATCTGGTTTGGTTATAATAAGGGGCAACCTATCGGATTTTTAATTGTTTTCCCCGACATGAACCAGGTATTCAGGAAACTGAAAAACGGACGGCTCGGTTTTATCAATATACTCAAACTGCTGTATTATAAGAAACGAGCCATAACACGCGGAAGGTTGCTGCTTTCAGGGGTCGTGCCTGAATTTCAGCGTACCGGTGTGGTAGGAGGTATGTATATTAAACTGACGGATACCATGCGAGAGCACGGTATGGAAGAGCTTGAACTTTCATGGGTAGGTGATTACAACCTTACCGTGAACAAGATGTACAATCAGTTTGGAGCCACCAAAGAAAAAACCCACATCACTTTCCGCTATCTGTTTGACCGTGAGGCTCCCTTTGAAAGATTCAACAACCTGAGCAAGAAATTTGAAAAGGACAGGAAAAAGGAGCAGGGAAATTTTGAGGATTAAAAAGGATTCATTATTTTTGCACCCCAATTGGAATTATTAGATAAAGCAAAATAAGATGAAAAAAGGAATACATCCCGAAAGTTACAGGCTGGTTGCCTTCAGGGATATGTCAAACGGACATACTTTTCTTACCCGCTCAACTGCGGCTTCAAGGGAAACAGTTACGCTCGACGATGGTAAGGAATATCCGCTTATCAAGCTGGAGATCTCCAATACTTCTCACCCTTTCTATACCGGAAAGATGAAGCTTGTAGATACTGCCGGACGTGTGGATAAATTTATGAATCGTTACAAGAGTCATTACGATAAGAAAAAATAGCATTACGATTGTTGTTGTTCGATATGATCAGCTCCGTTTTCATTTCAGTGGAAACGGAGTTTTTTTTTAGCAGCATTAAGTTACCGAAAGCGGTATGAATGATGTATTTTTGTATATACCAGTTTATTAATCATGGCTGTTAACAAGAGTTTTATTCTTTTCGACGACTACCAGCGTGATCACTTACTCCCTTTTACGCATACACGCCCTGTTGCTGAAATCCGCATAGGCATTCTGACCATCCGTGAGAAATGGGAAAAATGGACCGGTCAGCCATTCTCACATAAAACCCAGGATTACCTGCAGGAAAAATTTGCACTGGTTTCGGGTGACGAAAACCTGGTGATCAATGGTTGCGTGACACCCAACCGCCAGCTTTTGGATGAGGTGATGCAACTCCGCTGCGGAGAAGTGCTTATGAAGGATTCTTTTTTTGTTGCCGGATGCCTGGATAAAACGGCAATGGAGCGTTTCAGCGACCTGCCTCCGAAAGATCATGTGGTTGTTCAGGCCAAGTCGGAATTCCGGAATATTTCAAGGACCTGGCAAAT
>JAFGOR010000224.1 GCA_016926375.1 Bacteroidales bacterium | reverse complement strand
CCTGAATGATCCGTTTTCTGCCGGTTTTATAATAGACGGCCATTTCAACCAGGTCGCGGTCGATGCTGCCAATGCCATCAATAACATTGGTGCAAATGAAAGGAAACATGGTGAGCATGGCTATGAATACCGGTACCGCACCGGCATGAAACCAGATAAGGGCCAGCAATATCAGGGCAATCACCGGAATGGAACGTATGGTAACCAATATGGGCTTCAGGAAGGCGTTGAACGGGGTACTTAATCCGGCCCAAATTCCAATACCCACCCCCAATATAAAGGATACTGCAAATCCGATGATTCCACGGAATATGGTGGTACCAATAATGGCTATGAATTTACCGTCGCCAAAAAGTCTCAGCGTGGTAAGCAGGGTTTTCTCGGGATGCGGAAGAATGAATTCCGAATCGTAATGCAGTGCCAGTAATTTCCAAACGACCAGCATCACCATTACTGAAACTACGCTGATGATTTGTGTTTTAGTAATAGAAAGCTTCATCGGGTATCTTTCCTCCAATTATTTCGGGATTCAACTGGTAAAACACATTCAGATAATCTCCAACCTGTTGCGATATGCCATGTGCGCTGACAAACCGCAGGTTGGCCCGCGGTATGGCGGCACGGGCGACCGCCACATTGGGCAGAATCTGATGTTGTGCAATAAGAACAGCTGCGCTGTCGGGTTGCAGATTCACCCACAGGGTGGATGCTGCGTATGCCGAAATCACCTGTTCAACCAGTTGCGGTTGTTCCTGAATCAGTTTCTTTTTGGCTACAAAAGCGGTAATAGCCAGCGGGTTTCCCTGGTGCCGGGTCCATTCGTCGTTCAGGTCGAATATGGGCTTTACCTGTTTGTTCTTCTGCATGACTACGCTGGCAAAGGGTTCGGCAACCACACCCAGTTCAGCCTGTCCTGCTGCCACGGCATTGGCCAGGTCAATGTGGGTAGGAAAACTGTAATCCAACGTGATGTCCTTTTCGGGGTTGATGCCATTTTGAAGCAGCAGGTAACGAAAAAGCACATCGGGTGTCATGCCCCGGGCCATGACGTGTACCCTTTTGCCTTTCAGGTCGGCCCACCGCACAATGGAAGTATCAGACCCAAACACATAAAAAGTACCCCATACCGGTATGGCCAGCAGCTGGTATTCCAAGCCCTTGTTATACATAATGACGGCCATGGTAGTAGGCAGAATGGCAAAATCAGCGGTGCCGTTAATCATCATCTTGCGTACCTGCATGGGTTCGTTCAGTATGTCTATCCTCAGGCCAGGGTTTTCTATATGGCTCAGGCTGTCGATCATCCGGATCATGCCCATGGCCGATGGTCCTTTGAGGGTGGCAATGGTAAATGTTTCCGTGCTGCCCTGTTGTGATGTCCGGCAACCTGCCAAGACCAACAAAACCAGCAATATGATGCACAACCTCCCTGTCATAAAACAAACTTTTCCACAAAACTATTTATTTCAAGGCACATAAGCATCATTTTGGGTGGTGTTTTAAAAAAATGACCAAAAGGACTATAAAGACTAAAAGACCTTGTTACCTAAATTTCTTTTTGCTCAAATCAAAAATGTTTTTACTTTTGTGAATTAAATAACAAAAGACCTGTTTTGCTTACTGAGATTTGAAAACGTTTTTAAATCAAGGACTTACAGGTTAAATAATCATCCAATCCGGAGGTATGCTGATGGAAAAGAGAGTAGGAACTGCACTGATTCAGGTTGAGCACCGCGATGTAGCTCACCAGCTGAATGAAATCATTTCAAATCATTCCCACATCATTTTAGGACGTCAGGGCTTGCCGCGCAGCAACGGGCAAAGCATTATATCCCTTGTTCTTGAAGGTACCACCGATGAGATTGGATCTTTAACCGGCCAGTTGGGCAGGTTAAAAGGCATTCAGGTAAAGTCGGTACTTTTAAAGAACAAAAATGATGAATAAAATTTTCTTGCTTATTGCGGCATTTGCCGCCATTTCCTTAGGCGTTTTTGGTCAGAATACCCAAACGCAGCCTGCACAGTCAGATTCCGCAAAACTATCGGAACAACCCACGCCATTGGGTGAAGTAACTGTCTCCAGTCTGCGTTTCAATCGCAAGGTAAAAGATCTACCCACACCATTGGCTGTGGTTGGCACCTATGATTACAAGAGCAGGTCGGCCCTCACCCTTTCAGATGTATTGCGCTCACAACCCGGCATTGCCATGGGAAGCGACGGTGTTTGGGCTACCAACGTTACCATCCGGGGACTGAATGAGAACCGCCTGGTAACCCTCATTGACGGACACCGTGTGGAAACTGCCACCGATCTTACTGCCTCGTTCAGCATGGTTGATGTGAATGACATTGAACGGGTTGAGGTCATCAAAGGCGCGCAATCTTCGCTTTACGGCACCGGCGCCATGGGCGGTATTGTTAATGTAATTACCCGCGATGGCCATTTTGCCGAAAAGCCTTACATCTCAGGAAACCTTACATCGGGATTTGCCTCGGCCAACAAACTTTTTACCGAACATGCCGATATCACAGCAGGTGCCGCTAAATGGTACCTCAGAGTAAGCGGTACTTACGGCAATGCTGATGACATTCGCACCCCCGAAGGTGAGCTGCCTAACAGTCAGTATGCCTATAACAATGTTGCCCTAAAAGCAGGTTTTAAACCCAGGGACAACCACCTGTTTAAAGTACAATACCAGCGCAACTGGAACACCAACGTAGGCATTCCGGGAGGAAGCGCCTTTGCAGGACCAGCGGAAGCCACTTATACCGATATCGGCCGGCACCTGCTGGCGGCCAGCTACGAAATAACGGAACTATCGGGGCAGCTGGCTTCACTGAAGCTCAGTTATTTCACGCAATACATCCGGCGTGATGTAGATATGTTACCCAACACGGTGACCGAAGCCACCTTGCCCAACGGAAACCTGCAGCGTACCACCCCTACCCTGGTAACTCCCATTGGTAAACACCTTACCAACGGTTTGCAATTGCAAAGCACCTGGCATTTTGCATCAAACCAAACCCTGGTGGCAGGTATTGATGCCTGGGCGCGCAGGCTGACCACCGACCGTACCAAGTATATCACCGCAGAGGTGTTTAACCCACAAGGCACTTTGCTGGTTACCAATCACCTGGAGCGGGGCGAAACCCCCATACCCGAATCGACCTTTGGCAGTGCAGGATTTTTTATGCAACACGAACTGCGATTGCCAAACCGTTTTACACTTATAACAGGCGGCCGGATCGACGGTGTGTATATCGGCAACAAGCAGGGGTTAGATGTGGATTATCTGGTGGTTAACGGCACACGTAATGACTCACCGGCCAATCAGCGTGTCACCTTCGAAAAAGGTAACGAAAACAGCTTTTCGTGGAGTGCCAATGCAGGCATGCTGTATGGAATTTCTGAAAATACAGATATTACTCTGAACCTGGCACGCTCGTTCAGGGCACCATCGCTTGAGGAGCGCTTCAAATACATCGACCTGGGTAATTTTGTCCGCCTGGGCGACCCGGCCCTGGAACCCGAAAGCGGCTACAATGCCGATCTGGGATTCAGGGTTTGGAAACCTGGATTTACCTTCCAGGCCGGGATCTTTGTTAACCGGCTCACCAACCTCATTGTAGAAACACCTGGTGAATTCATCTATACTTTAAATACAGGCACCGACGAGGTGGTTACCGATACGCTGCCCGCCCTGGTGAACACCAACGTAAGCAAGGCCCTGCTCTATGGATTCGATTATGAGTTACAAGCCAAACTCTGCAAGGGATTTGTATTGCTTCATTCGGCTTCCTTTGTCAGGGGAAGGGATACCGAAGCCGATGCAAACCTGCCGCAAATACCTCCGGCAAATGGCCGACTTGGCATCCGCTATACGCATCAAGGAATAGGATCGGCTGAACTGGCAGTAACCGGTGCGCTGGATCAGGAAAAAACAGCAGAAAACGAACAGGAGACCGGCGGCTACACCCGGCTTGACCTGATGTTGCGAACCGATCGCATACACCTGGGACCGTTGGCCCTTGAGCTTTTTGCCGGCATCGACAACATAACGGACAAGAGCTACACCAACCACCTTTCTACCAACCGGGGAAGCATCAGCGTGGAACCCGGGCGGAATATTTATGTGCGATTGAACCTGGCTTTCTAACATAATTTGATTCAGGTTAATTAAAAAGTTGAGGTATTTCAATTATTATCATGTCTTCTATTGCTTGTCATTATGAAAGAACAATAGAGCGAAACCGTACTTTTGTAAAAAAAGTGTATGAATTTCAGTGAGCTATATGACCAAAATGACAGGCAAATTCTTAAAACTGCCGAAGATTCGCTCAATCCGAAAATTGACAGGATTCAGGAAATAGTTGATTATGCCCGGGAAGCAGGGATTAAAAAAATCGGCATAGCCAATTGTATCACCTTTAATAAAGAAGCCGACCAGCTCGAAAACATACTAACTGAATCAGGATTCGAAGTATCCAAAGTGAATTGCAAATACGGCAGGGTAAACTTTGGTGACCTGGTAACGGGTTACAAGGGTGTTTCCTGTAATCCGGCCGGCCAGGCAAAATACCTCGAAGAACACGAAACCCAACTCAATATCATGATGGGATTGTGCCTGGGACACGATATGATTTTCAACGCCAAATCCAAAGCACCCGTAACGCCTTTGATCGTTAAGGATCGTAAACTCAAACACCAATCCCTGCTGAAATTTCAGCAGGATCCGGAATAATCATAATTCCCGCTTAAAACTTATTATTACTTTTGTAACAACTTCCTGGTTTTCTCCAAAGAAACCCTTAGGATATTAATGCGTAATTATTGAGGCATAATTATTGCATTATATAGACAAAGTGTGAACATGGATTACATGAATTTTTATAGATATTGCATTCTCTTATTCACCATTAGCATCAACAAAACATAATATCTCCAGCTATGAACAGGAACTCCAATATTTCACATGCACTTTTTCTGGTCCTGATGTGTCTGACAGCATCTTTTTTCATTGTATCCTGCGAAACCGAAGAAGAATCTTTTGATGAAAACCTGCTCATCGGAAAATGGCAATCGGGAACCCTGTATTACAAGTATTCCGACGATGGCTATGGCGCCACCTGGGATACCGGTGATGACGTCACTGAAGAAGAAGCCCAGGAATTCACCTGGACATTGGAACAAGCTGAACTTACCCACATCCACATTATGGAAATGGGCGGTGTTGTGCCTAAAGTATACACAGTCACGGAACTTACAGCTACCACCCTGAAATACAAAGACGATTTTGACAAGTCGTATTCCTTTACCAAGGTCAGCCTGTAATTCTTTTCTCCAGCGCATTTCACCTTTTCAGACATAAAGAATGGGTCATGAAAAAACCGGTAAAATCAGTCATTATTGGCATAGCTTCGTTGCTGCTACTGGCAGTGTTAGCGATCAGCATTATCATATGGGTT
>JAFGOR010000030.1 GCA_016926375.1 Bacteroidales bacterium | reverse complement strand
CAATTCAGCAAAAGGATGAATGATTTGCGATTTTATTAACCTGCAAAGCTCCGGCAACGAATCAGGAAGGTTTTTATACAGGTATGCATATTCACCCGGATCGGTAAAGGAACTATATTGTTTATAGAACTCCAGAACAGATTTCTCGTCTGTAAATGCAAATGCTTGTTGCGATTTGCAACCTGCTATATTCAGAAAGCAGATTATTAAAGATAAAATTGTTATTTTCATATTCATTTCTGATTATTATTATTTCATGACAAAGATTCTTTTTATCCCTGCTGAATCGTAATTAAACTCGACGAGTCGTTGAATTAGACAGATGAATCTTAAAAAACGATATCACGCAAACCGATTGGGATTATTGATGCGTAAGGACTTCCAATTACAAATTCCTTACATCTTCTTTATGATCTGCCTGGTAAATGAATATTTCTCAACCATCAAACCTGAAGAGTAACCAGGCGAGCTCGTTATTGCTTCCAATTCACGGCTTGTATAAAATACAATCATTCCATTACATGGTTTAAATCAATATGATTATCTTTATTAGATAAAACAACTCTGAAATATTTGATAATTTATATAACTAATCATGGAAACTGTATTCGAAAGCGAGTATGCACGGTTGACTTATGAGGAAGATCTTAAACTTCTGACTATTACATGGTCAAATATGAAAGTTACTTTTGAAGAATATCAAAAGCCTTTTAATGTAGCCATTGATTTTATGTCTCAGAAATCAGTAGATAGTTATATTTCCGATATTAGAAATCAGGGAATTATTTCTCCTGATTATAGAAAATGGTTACAGGAAACAGCTATGCCAAGGGCAGCAAAGGCTGGTTTAAAAAGAGTAGTCGGAGTAGCTAATGTGAATGTTTTTAAGCAATACTATATTAATCATGTATTTCAATCTGCTAAAAAGTTTGGCATCCCTTTTAAAATGTTTAATACTATAGAGGAGGCTAAAGAATGGATTAAGACGTTTGATTAGGCAAGACTGGATGACACAAATTAGCATTCATTCATTTTTCGGAGATTGATTCACAAACAGAATATTATTTCAAAAGATCATGAAAAAAGATACATCCCGCAGGGGTTTTCTCAAAGTTGCCGCCGCAGGCGCTCTGGGCGCTTTTGTTTTGCCAAATCAGGGCTTTGCCGCATCTGCAGAACAGAAACCAGGCAAAAAACCAGGCAAACTCAGAAAATTTGGCATCGGCCTTCAGTTATATACCATCCGTCAGGCCATGACTGCCGATGCGCCCGGATCGTTGAAAAAAGTGGCCGAAATGGGATATACCAACCTGGAACTGGCCGGCTATGCCGACAGAAAATTCTACGGCTATGCCCCACTGGAATTCAAAAAAATGGTGAACGACCTGGGCATGAAAATCCTCAGCAGCCACACCCAGGTTGAAGCGGCCGGAATCACACTCGACAACGCCAAAATAATGGCTGAGGACCATGCCAAACTGGGCGTTAAATACTGCATACAACCCTGGGTTGTTGCCGAAGCCAGAAATATTGAAAGCTACAAGAAGATGGTGCAGGATTGGAATACTGTTGCCAAAATAATGAAAGAAAACGGCATGCTTTTCGGTTACCACAACCACAACTTTGAATTTGATAACATCAATGGTGTAGTGCCTTATTTTGATATCTTTCTGCCCGGTCTTGACAAAGACCTGGTGACCATGGAAATCGACCTGTTCTGGGCCACCAAGGCAGGCCAGAATTCCGTGGAGATCTTTAAAAAATATCCCGGCCGCTTCCAGCTCTTTCACATGAAGGACATGTTTACCAATGAAGCGCCCTACTACACCACCGATGGAGTGAATGATTTTGCGCCTGTAGGGGAAGGCGTGATCAATTTTAAAGAGATTCTGGCTGCCAAAGATATAGCCGGCATGAAATACATGATTGTGGAACAGGATTCCACCAAAGACGGAAAACCCTTTGATGCCATCAAAACGAGTATTACCAACCTGACAACCAAAATACTTGTTTAGCAGACCTGATGTTTATCGTGCGGCTGATAACCTGATGTAATCAATCATTAAGGGAATATCAATCGGTTTGATTCCATGCACGGCAAGGTAATGGCTGTCGTCGTACAGCACCTTTGAAAACCAGTCGGTGTCCATATTTGATGCTTTTAAACAGAGGATGTAGTTTTCAATTGCCTTTTGTTTATCTCCACGACACCAGGATATATGCCCCAGGTTCATGAAGTCATTCTTTCCTGCGCCATGAGGCAGTGCTTTCTCTAAATACTTGAATGCATTGTCGAACTTGCCCAGCATGAATGAACACCATGAAATCGGCCGGTATACCTTGTGATTGGCAGGTTGCAGGTACTCCACCTTGAAGTAATATTTCAGCGCTTTCTCGTATTCTCCCATTTCCATGTAAATATGGCCCAGGTAAGCCTGAACCTGCAGGTTTTCGGGCTCCAGCTTTTCAGCCTCAAGGTAGTATCCGACAGCCAGCTCAAATTCGCCCTTTTTACGGTAGCACCAGGCAATCCGGGTAATCAGCCACAGCTTATTCTTATCCAGCAGCTCCGCTTTGTGATAATACTCCAATGCCTTGTCCAGATCGCCCAGCTGCTGGTAGCAATACCCGATTTTTTCATACAATTCGTGACTGTGACTGCTCTCTACAATTTGCCGGAATATCAGTAAGGCATCCTGGTAATAGTTCTTTTCGAAAAAGAATTCCCCTATGTTTTTCAATACTTTCACATCGTCAATCCACTTCTTGAAAAAGCCGGTTTCATATATGGCAACCGGAAGCTTGAATACGTCGTCGAATTCGGCCCGCAGCGGATGCAACTTATAGAACCGGTACAGATCTTGAAAATACTGGGTAATGATGACCTTGGTACGTGCATCTGTGTTGATCAGCTCATCATCAAGCGCCATTTCATTCATGGCTTTCAGTTCCATATTGAACAATTCCATTACCGTTGATTTCTGAAAATCGGGCATGTGCCGGATATTCAGGCAAAATGAGTATTTATCAGAATTGCATAAAAAATTGCTCCGCTCAATGCCCTCCCCAAATTGCTGCAGGTCGACTCCCCCGCTGATCCCTTTGAAAGACGCTGAGATGTATTCATTTTCCCTATAAAAGGGCAGAAACCAATTGTTTACCTCATTGAAAAAATCAAATTGTTTGAGCATGGCAAAGGCTCCCAGAAATACATCGGCACCTTCCATCTGAAGATTGGTAAATTCTTCCAGTTTGCTGTAAACATCAGGAGCATCCTTGAAAACTTTTTCCCATTCCGGATTCTTTTCTTCCGGATTCATGGAAAGCATGTTTTCGAGATCAAGCTTTTCCTCGAGTTTGGATTTGATCCGGATCATCTCCGGCAGGATTTCCTGTTGGATCTTACGCGTAATTTTTTCTGTCTCCCGGGCTTTAACAAATTGCTGAATGATGATTTCTATGGTTTTGTCAATTTGCGGGGCACCCTGCAAAGCCTTTAAACGTTGCAGAATTTCGGGATAATATTCAATACGGCGGTCATAATAAGTCAGCCCCAATACCAGTCCAACCAGGGCACGCTGCCATACCTGATTCTGCCCGCTTTCATAAAAACCAAAAAGAAGGTCAATTTTATCACTGTCAAAATGGCGCAATAATGACAGGGTAAGACTGCTCACCAGGATGCATTTGTCATACCAGGTCAGGGCATCGGAGCCTGAAATTCTTTTTATCAATGCGGTTTCGGTATCCTTGAGCTTGTCGGAATGCCATACAATACGGAACAAAGCCCTAATATTATCCCTGTATTCAGCATTGTCATACATCAGATCAGTATGTGACTGATCCTTATCTTCCTTACCCGATTCTTTCTGAAGAATCAGCTTTTCAATTGTCCTGGAGATATCTGACAAGGTGCTCTCGGCAAGCGATTCAGGTATGATCTTCAGGTTGTAATAATTCAGCAGGTTATTGTTTCGGATGATTTCCTCCTTAACATCATCGGCGAGTGCAATGATATCCCGGATCAGTCTAAGGTAAACCCTTTCTTTCTGCGGATCATCGCTATATTCAAAAGCATATTTGAGCATATTAATATAGGTAGTCACGTGACCGTCGAGCTGCAACCTGTAATCCCTGTTCTTACAATGGTTGCATAAAAAATCCAGGGTATCCAGGGCATCCTTAATCCGGCTTTTGCTGATATAATCAAACACTTGAGTATATTTGGATTGAAGTTCCCGGTAATTCATGCCTGTATGTATTAATGAATTATGGGTGGATCAAGATGCATGCCAAATTGCAGCCACTGCCACTTAATGAGGCTTTAGGCTTTAGACTTTAGGCCATAACCCAGGGCCTGCAGCCTATGAATAAAACGCTTTTCTCTTTGCTGAGTCAAAAAACCTGTAAAGCAGTATTCCTCCCACAAAGCCCCCGATATGTGCCCAGAACGCAATGCCTGTTGCACTGTCCGACAGCATGAGCGAACTGGTTCCGCTGAGCAGCTGTCCTATAAACCAGATGCCTATGTATATGAGGGCCGGAATGGGTATAAACAGAGGGATGATGATGATCGGCACAAAAGATACAATGGTACTTTTGGGAAACATGAACATGTAGGCAGCCATAATGCCCGAGATAGCACCGGAGGCGCCAATAGCCGGAACCGGTGAGTTGCGGTGCAGGATAAAATGGGTAAAACTGGCAAGAATTCCGCAGAGTATGTAAAATACAAAATACCGCAACTTGCCCATTCGGTCTTCCACATTATCCCCGAATATAAAAAGGATCCACATATTTGAGATCAGGTGCAGCCAGCCTCCGTGCAAAAACATATTGGTAAAAAATGGTCTGAGCAGGATAATCCTGAGTTCGTAAAGATTGTCGACTTCAGCCAGTCTCACCTTATCAGGAACCAGTCCGTAGTTGAATATCATCATCTCGGCCTGCTGGTTGTTGAGCATAAACACCTCAAACACAAAAACAGCCACATTGGTAATAATCAGCAGCCAGGTAACTATGGGAAAACTCCGGGAGGGTATGGTATCGTGTAATGGAATCAATGTGCTTTACAGTTGACTGGTTCGCATGGTAAATATATAAAAATGCAGATTATCACGCAACGCACTAACGGATGCGGAAACGCTTTTTGTTTTTCAGGCAAATACGCTGTGCCAAATCGCGGCTGGATTTCAGTGAGGGTGGTAATCCGCCTCCCGGAACAGTCCAATGGCCGCAAAAATAAAAGCCGGACAACCCGGGCAATGTCATATCTACAGGCGATGCAGCCAGAATATCCTTACCGGGCATCCAACCCTGCACGCTGCCCATCCAGTTATTGGTATACCTGTGGTAGGTAGCCGGGGTAACAACATCCATGACTTCTACAGACTGCCTGAGACCCGGAATCTTTTTGTCGAGTTGGTCAAGGATTAGCTCAGCAAATTGTGTTTTGCTTTTGATATATTGATCATAGTCTCCTGCCCTGAGATTAATCCAGTATTCACTGTTGTTTGTGTACAAACTGGCAGCAATGATGGTCTTGTCTTTGGGCGCCAGCGCCGGATCATAATGGTAAAAATGAAGTTCCATACGCCTGTATTCAGTACCGTCAGGAGAAAGAGCGGGACTTTCAACCGGAAATTTAATCAGGTGGGGCTGTTCCTTATAGGTTTTGTTAACTCCAAGCAATACCATAAAAACAGAAGGATACACCTTGGGCTTTGTATTTTTGGCCAGTTCCAGGATCTTCTGATTTACAAATTTACCTTCCAAAGCTTCAAAAACAGTGTAGTGCCAGTCTGCAGCCGAAATGACAAGATCAGCATGAGCTTCTGTTCCGTTTTCCAGAAGAACACCCCGGACAGCCGAACCATTGGTAATAATACGTTTAACAGGTGAATTGTAATGAATACTGCCACCCAGCGAACCATATCGTGTGGCAATGTGGCTGATGAATTTCATGGATCCGCCAATGGGATAACCAGCACTCTTTTTGTCGAAAACCGACAACGGCATGGTCAGAATCAGCAGCTTCTGTTCATCGCCATCGTAAAGCAATTCAAAAGCCTCCTTCAGAAAAGGGTTCGACAATTTACGGGCAAAAGTGAGATTGGTTTGATTCTTCCATTTCAGGTACTGCCAAACCAAAGGAAGATAGGTGATCATGGCCATCTTTTTACGTAACGGCTGCAATTCAGGAATGTTATCCAGCATAGGGGGCATCTCGTAATGCTTCATGGTACGCATTACGCCGATAAAACCTTTAATAAGTAATGCGTCTTCTGGTGCAATATCCAGCATATACGATTCAAGCCGGTTAATGTTGGTATACAGATGAAACACCTTGTTTCCATGGCGATCGCTGTTTACCGCAAGTTCAATATCCATTCTCACATCATGATTGACAAACTCAACGGAAGGCATATCAATAAGCTCATTCCACAATCCGTAGAAGGGGCTTCCGCTGTCCGAACCCATCACCCATTGAAGGCAGCCGTCAAAGGTAAAATCGCCGCGCTTCCAGCTGGCACATAAACCGCCGGGGTGTATATTCTTTTCATAGATTTCGGTTTCAAAGCCATTCATTTGCAAATAACAGCCCACAGACAACCCTGAAATACCCGCACCAATAATGGCTATTTTCATTCAGCTCAGATTACCTTCTTTTAATTTCTTTTTCAAAGGGACAGGGAGATTTTTCAGATTATAGTTATAAGGTGAGTCCTTAACTCATCACAAAGATAACAGGAAAAATCATTTTACATTTCCTGCTAAGCGGGCTTGATAATTATACTGGCTGAAAACCAGTCCGGCTATAACTACAACAATCCCTGCAATTTTGAGAATCCCAAATTTCTCATT
This sequence comes from Bacteroidales bacterium, assembly GCA_016926375.1. Lineage (GTDB taxonomy): Bacteria > Bacteroidota > Bacteroidia > Bacteroidales > UBA10428 > UBA5072. Next base: position 6,353 of record JAFGOR010000030.1, on the reverse strand, counting down.
AAGAACCAGAAAGGCCAATAATGCAGTAAAAACAGGAATCAGGTTGATAAAAACATTGGTGCGGGCCATGCCGATTTTCTGTATGGAATACACAAAAAACAGGAAGGCAAAAGTTGATGAGAAAACTGCCAGCTTAATTACAGGCAAAACCATCTCAAATGTATGATGCGTATGAACAAACCGCGAAAACGACATGATAAAAAAAAGTGGCAGGAAGTAAATCAGCCCGAGTGTGTTTTGGTAAGTGACTATGGTAAAAGTGTTATAATGTTCTGCAAGTTTTCTGACAAAGACCGAATGAAAAACTGCTGCCAATATGGCAACCATCATCAGCATCACCCCGGCAAAAGATGTTGGTTGTCCGCTGTGCTCTCCCATGATGACCAGAACAACCCCACCAATAGAAATAAACAGACCAATATAATTGGTAATTGTAAATTTTTCCCTGAACAGGTACCAGGCCGGTATGGGAACCAGCAGGGGAATGAGCGATATCATAATGGAAGCCAGCGTGGGGGTGATCAGGTTAACGCCATAGCATTCTCCCAGAAAATAAAGAAAGGGCTCGAAAAAGGCCAGTAACAAAAACCAGGTAAAATGTTTCCGGTTCACGCGCTGCAATTTCCGGAAGCTCACCGAGAGTATAAAAAGCAACGGAACTGCAATGATCAGTCTGAATGCAATTAGCGTTACCGGATCATAATACAGGAAAACCTGCTTATACCAGATGAAGCTGTAACTCCAGAATAACATGGCCAAAACAACCGGACCATAGGAAAACAGCTTATTTCGCAAATTCATGGCATATTTTTTGCGCAGTAAATCTACGCTAAAACAACAAATTCTGACCTGCCCGGGATGTGATATTAATCACATTATTTTAACAGGTTGATTTTTCAAGATTTGCAGACAGGGTGACAGGATTATTTGTAATTAGATTGAATATAATTTTGAAAAAAGGCAAAAATTACCTATATTGAGGCAAAAGAAGATTTAGCTTTTTTTATGAGTTGCCCGGGCAACAAAAAGCGCTCTTTTTTGTTATTTTGTATACTACGCGTAATTACTATTTAAACCAAAGCTTAACATGAGGCAATTAAAGATAACCAAATCCATCACCAACAGAAACAGCGATTCCCTCGAAAAGTACTTGCATGATATTGGTAAAGAAGAGCTCATCACTCCCGAAGAGGAAGTGGAGCTTGCCAAACGCATCAAAATGGGAGATCAGGAAGCGCTTGAAAAACTAACCAAGGCGAATCTTCGCTTTGTAGTTTCTGTAGCCAAGCAATATCAGCATCAGGGCTTAAGTCTGCCCGACCTGATTAATGAAGGAAATCTGGGGCTGATTAAAGCAGCCAAGAAATTTGATGAAACCAAAGGATTCAAGTTTATTTCCTATGCCGTTTGGTGGATTAGGCAGTGCATTCTTCAGGCCCTGGCCGAACAATCAAGGATAGTCAGGCTTCCGCTTAACAAGATTGGTGCGCTGAATAAAATCAACAGGGCGTTTTCACAATTGGAGCAGGAACATGAAAGGGAACCCTCACCTGAGGAAGTTGCTAAAATACTGGAATTACCTGAAGGCAAGGTTGCCGGCACCCTGGAATTATCCGGAAGGCATTTGTCGGTCGATGCGCCTTTCCAGGATGGTGAAGAAAACAGTTTGCTGGACGTGCTCCCCAGTCACGATACCCCTACAACCGACAACAAGCTGATTGAAGAATCGCTTGCCAAGGAAATCGAGCGCACATTAAGTACGCTTCCTGAAAAGGAAAGCAGCGTGATCAGAGCTTTTTACGGAATCGGCACCAAGCCCATGTCGCTCGAAGAAATCGGCGCTACCATTGGCATTTCGCGCGAGCGTACCAGGCAGATTAAGGAAAAAGCGATCAAGCACTTGCGGCAGAAGTCGAAAAACAAGTTGCTGAAAACTTATCTTGGATAATATATAAAAAAACCCCGCTGACATGGCGGGGTTTTTTATTTTACCCTACGGCCGGGGTCCGACCCCGATGCTAATACACGCTGGCCGTTTTCTTTCTTTTAAATACCAACCCCGTTCTGCTGGGTATATAAAGCAGCAGGTAATATGCCGTTCCATGTTTTATGTTGTTCCGGGCAATATAGGTAAGGCTTTCATCCACATTGCCGTTACCTCCGTATGCCGGGTTGTCGGTATTCAATACAATCCGGTATTTACCCGGGGTGGCCCTGATACCGTAATCGGTAAACGATTTTGCCGGGTTGAAATTGAATACAAACAGGTGTTCGCCCCTTTCAAAGGCCAGCACCTGGTCTGCGCGGTTATCTGCAACCAGATTACAGTATTTTTCATTATAAAGCCGGTTGCCGGAAATCAAGCCAATCATGTCCCTGTCGAAATCACCCAGAAAATGGTATTTGAGTAAGTGATCGTCAACCAGGTTCCACTGCCTTCGGGCATACTGATACGACCAATTATTGCCTTCGCGCGGAAAATCAATCCATTCGGGGTGACCGAATTCATTGCCCATAAAATTCAGGTATCCTCCTCCTCCCGTAGCTGCTGTAACAAGCCTAATCATTTTATGCAGCGCAATTCCCCTGTCAACTTTCAAACTGGGAATGATTTTGCTCATGGCAAAATACATCTCCTTGTCCAGCAGCCTGAAGATAAGGGTCTTGTCACCTACCAATGCCTGGTCATGCGATTCTGCATAGGAAATGGTTTTCTCATCGGATCGCTTGCTGGTTAATTCATGGTACAATTCAGAAACATTCCAGCTTTCGTCAGGCAACTCCTTAATGATCTTAATCCAGTAATCAGGCACGCCCATGGCCATTCTGAAATCGAACCCGTACCCTCCCTCTTCAAATGAAGCCGCCAATCCCGGCATTCCGCTCATTTCTTCAGCAATGGTAATGGAACCGGGATTTACCTGTTTGATCAGTTTGTTTGCCAGTGCCAGGTAAGTAATGGCATCCTCATCCTGCATGCCGTCATAATACATGCCGTAATTGGTGAAATTCCGCGAAAGGCCATGATCGTAATACAACATGCTGGTCACACCATCAAAGCGGAATCCGTCGAAACGATACTCATCCAGCCAGAACTTGCAGTTTGAGAGCAGAAAATGGATCACTTCATTCCTGCCGTAGTCGAAACACAGCGAATCCCAGGCAATATGCTCCCTGCGTGTGCCCTCATGGAAATACTGGTAAGGCGTTCCGTCGAAATTTCCCAAACCTTCCAGCTCATTCTTAACTGAATGCGAATGAACCAGGTCCATGATCACCGCAACACCCATGCCGTGAGCTGTGTCTATCAGCTGTTTGAGATCTTCGGGTGTACCAAAACGAGACGATGCCGCAAAATAATTGGAGACGTGATATCCGAAAGAACCATAATAAGGATGCTCCTGCACAGCCATCAGCTGGATGGTATTGTAACCAGCCTTTTGAATCCGGGGCAACACATTCAGCCTGAATTCATTGTACGAACCGGTTCTTGCCTCCGAAGTGCTCATGCCTACATGGGCTTCATATATCAGCGGAGGACGTGAAGTGGCATCCACATGATCATGTTGCCACCGGTAACCTTTCGGAGGTGACCATACCTGGGCATTGAACACCTTGGTACTTTCATCCTGAAGCACCCTTCTGACATATGAAGGAATTCGGTAACCCTGGCCTTTGTTCCAGTGCACTGAGAGTTTGTATAAATCACCATGACCCAGCAAATCAGGTGGCATGGCAATCTCCCATACCCCATTTTTCATCCTTTTCAAACGATACCGGTCCGATTCTTTCCATTGGTTAAATGCCCCAACAATGAAAATCTCAGTAGCATTGGGAGCCCACTCCCTGAAAACCCATCCTTCAGATGTACGATGCAGTCCAAAGTACAAATAACCCGTTGCAAAATCAGAGAGCATATTCAACGAACCCTTCAATTCAGATTCCTTTTCAACTACCTTCATCGCCCGCCGGTAAATGATTTCGGCATAAGGTTCAAGCCAAGGATCGTTGACTGCAATTGCGGGGACTTTGTTCATCATAACCGGAATGTTTGAATGTGAAACAGATTCATCTTCTAAATTTAAAAATTATTCGGCTATATCCGCTCAATAAACGAACAATTTAAAAATCCATTGTCTTTTGACATTTTTACATCCGGATGTGAGATAAAACCAATACATCCTGCATTAATTGCTGCAGATATATTAACTTTGCCAGCGCCTTTGACCTTTATCAATATTGAAGATAATCAACGACATATCTCAGTTTCACGCATTGAATCCGGTTGTTACCATTGGTATATTTGATGGTGTTCACCGGGGACATGTCGAGATTCTCAAACGTATTCGTGAACTGGCCTCGGTTTATAAGGGCGAGTCGGTTGTGATTACGCTTTGGCCGCACCCTCGTTTTGTGTTGCAACCTGAAAACAAGGAATTACGGCTTCTGTCATCACTTGATGAAAAAACAGAGCTGATAGAACGGCATGACATTGACAACCTGATCATCCTGCCTTTCGACCGGAATCTGGCCAACATGACCTATGATCGATTTGTCAGTGATTACCTGGTTGGTAAAATTGGTGCACGGCATATTGTGGTTGGTTTTAATCACCATTTCGGGAAAGACCGGAAAGGTACTTTTGAAAATCTTCAGATAAGTGCCCGGGAACATGGCATCAAAGCAGAAAGACTGGAACAGGTGATTATAGACAATACACATGTCAGCTCGTCAGGCGTGAGGCATTTGATTGAAGAAGGGCGCATTGGTGCTGCAAATAACGTCCTCGGATACCCTTATTTTATCCAGGGCAAGGTTGTAGAAGGTATCAAACTGGGAAGAAAACTCGGATATCCAACTGCCAATATTCAGTTGAGCGAGCCCAGAAAACTCTTACCCCGAAATGGCGTTTACGCTGTTGTGGCAAAAATAGATGACCATGTTCACAAAGGCATGCTCAGCATAGGGGTAAGGCCCACCATCGATTTACCCCGGCACGACCGGACCATTGAAGTTAATTTGTTTGATTTTGACAAAGACCTCTATGGTAAACACATCCGAATCAGTTTTTTGGAATGGCTGAGATGTGAAAAGAAATTTGACAGCCTGCAGGATTTAAAAGAACAGATTGCAGCAGATAAAGAAGAAATTATTTCTCTGTTTAAAACTTTTTCCTCCTATCCGGAGTTAATATAATCAAGCTATTTAATCATATGAAAACGGAAACAATGACTGAATTACTTCCTTACAAGGTGCAAGATATAAGCCTTGCCGAATTTGGCCGAAAAGAAATTGAAATTGCCGAGAAAGAAATGCCGGGTTTGATGGCAATTCGCCGGAAATATGCAGCTGAAACGCCGCTGAAAGGCGCCCGGATTTCCGGCTCACTGCACATGACCATTCAAACCGCAGTGCTTATTGAAACACTTGTTGCCCTGGGTGCCGACGTACGTTGGGCCAGCTGCAACATTTTCTCAACTCAGGATCATGCAGCAGCTGCCATAGCCAAAGCAGGCATTCCTGTTTTTGCCTGGAAAGGCGAAACTCTTGAGGAATACTGGTGGTGTACCGAACAGGCATTGACCTTTCCCGGGGGACAAGGTCCCAACCTGATCGTTGACGACGGTGGGGACGCTACCCTGCTCATTCACCTGGGCTATAAAGCAGAAAATGATGCCAAAGTCCTCGATAAAAAACCTGAAAGCCACGAAGAAGAAGTCATTCTTCAGCTTTTGAAGAAGATACTCGGAGAAGACAATGGAAAATGGCACCGCTTTGTCAAAACCTGGAAAGGCGTTTCTGAAGAAACCACTACCGGTGTTCACCGCCTTTATCAGATGATGGAAAAAGGAGAATTACTGGTTCCTGCCATTAACGTGAACGATTCCGTGACCAAGAGCAAATTCGACAACCTGTATGGTTGCCGTGAGTCGCTGGCTGACGGAATCAAACGCGCCACCGACGTGATGATTGCCGGTAAAGTGGTTGTGGTACTGGGATATGGCGATGTGGGAAAAGGCTGTGCCCGTTCCATGAAATCATACGGAGCCCGTGTGCTGGTAACCGAAATTGATCCCATTTGCGCCCTTCAGGCTGCCATGGAAGGTTTTGAAATAACCACCATGGAAGAGGCTTTGAAAGAAGGCAATATCTTTGTCACCACCACCGGAAACCGCGACGTGATTACCATTGAGCATATGTCGCAGATGAAAGACCAGGCCATTGTTTGCAACATCGGGCATTTCGACAATGAAATTCAGGTTAGTAAATTAACAACCTACCCGGGTATCAAACACCTGAACATCAAACCCCAGGTGGATAAATACACCTTCCCCACGGGTAATTCAATCTTT
>JAFGOR010000223.1 GCA_016926375.1 Bacteroidales bacterium | reverse complement strand
GAAAAGAAAAGTCACATCTCAACTCGCAAAGTCCCATAGGGACGTAATAAATATTGGACATTATAAAATCCGAGAAATTTTACCCGGCCAACAATGAAAAAATAAATTTTACCGGGACAATGACTTTAAATAAAGAATAGCCCTCAATTAACGGTAATGACACCCTGTTTAATGGCAGGTGGGCTGTAAAGCCGCCAAGCTAAGGATTTGAATAATTGCTTACGCCCCTGCCTGCAGCAAGGAGTGGCATTATGATTAATCTGAGCCGATAGTCATAACAATTATAAAAAGGAAATACACAAAAGTTTTTTTATGCCTGTGTTTATTTTTGGTTATGCATTTTTGTTACTTTTAGCATCTTTTTGACTGAAAAATAACCGCAATCATGTCCGGAACCGGAAAAAGTCATGGTATTGGGTTTAGCCTCGCCGGAGTTATTGTCACCATGGGTATTGTATTCGGCGACATCGGAACGTCGCCCCTGTATGTGATGAAGGCAGTAACCCGCGGCAGTTTCCCGGTTGAGCCCGATTACATACTGGGAATTCTTTCCTGCGTAATCTGGACGCTAACCATCCAGACCACTGTAAAATATGTGCTGATCACGCTGAGAGCCGATAACAAGGGTGAAGGCGGCATTTTCTCTCTGTTTGCCCTGTTGCGGAAAAGCAAGCGGTGGATTTATGTGCTGGCAATCGCCGGAGGCAGTCTGTTGCTGGCCGATGGTATCATCACACCTGCGATTACCGTGGTATCTTCCATTGAAGGTTTGAGGATGATCAACCCGGACATTCAGGTTCTTCCCATTGTCGCAATTATCCTGACTGTACTTTTCACCATACAACAATTTGGTACTGAATACGTAGGCCGCTTTTTTGGCCCGATTATGTTTGCCTGGTTTTTAATGCTTGGCGTGTTGGGAACCCTCATGATTCAGGAAGAAATCATGGTTCTGAAAGCTTTTAATCCCTACTATGCCATTCACCTCTTGTCGAAATATCCCGGAGCCATATTCCTGTTGGGAGCCATTTTTTTATGTACCACAGGAGCTGAGGCATTGTATGCCGATTTGGGACATTGCGGGATTAAAAACATTAAGGTTTCCTGGATTTATGTAAAAATCATGCTGATTCTCAACTACCTGGGACAGGGTGCCTGGTTGCTGAATCACGGTCATGAAATGACCGAAACAACAAATCCCTTTTACGCCATTATGCCGGTGTGGTTTTTACCGTTTGGCATTTTTATGGCCACAGCTGCGGCCATAATCGCCAGCCAGGCCCTGCTCAGCGCATCCTATACGCTCATCAGTGAAGCCATATCGCTGAACTTTTGGCCAAAAATAAGAATTAAGTACCCCACCCTGCAAAAAGGGCAGATGTACATTGCCAGCATCAACTGGTTTTTGTATATCAGTTGCATGATCGTGGTGCTTACCTTCAGGGAATCAGCCAATATGGAGGCCGCTTACGGCCTATCCATCAACATCACCATGATGATAGACACCTTTCTGCTGCTGTTCTACCTATCCATGAAACGTGTTAATCCTTTGCTGATCACCTTGTTTTTACTCACCTATCTTACGGTTGAAGGCTCATTCCTGTATGCCAACATGTATAAGTTTTCACATGGCGGCTGGTTTCCTATTCTGTTGGGCGGCTTGCTCTCAATCATCATGCTGGCGTGGTATAACGGGCGAAAAATAGCCAACCGCTTTCTCAGGTTTCTGCCACTGGAGCAGTATTTGGGCGTTATTAAGGACTTGCGTAACGACAACAGCATCCCCAAAACGTCGACCAACCTGGTTTTTCTTACCAAAGCCAACCGCACTTCCGATATCGAATCCAAGATTCTCCTCTCGATATTAAATAAGCAACCCAAGCGGGCCGACCATTACTGGCTGATCCATGTAGACATACTGGATGAACCTCGGGCATTGGATTACCAGGTTACCCACATCATACCCGGCATACTCACACGTGTTGATTTTTTTCTCGGGTTTAAGGTAGAGCCGCGAATCAATGCCATGTTCAAGCAGATCACCAACGATATGGCAAAAGCAGGAGAAATAGACCTGTTGAGCGGATATCCCTCACTCAGAAAACACAATATCCTTACCGATTTCAAGTTTATCCTGATTGACCGGTTGAATTTTTCCGATTTTGATTTCAAATTCAAAGAAAGGTTGATTATGAATATTTACCTGTTTCTCAGCAGAAATAGCCTGTCCGACGTGAAAGCCCTGGGTTTTGACGCCAGCCTGGTTTACATTGAACCCGTTTCACTGGGGTTTGAAGGAAGCACGACTTTCAGGCTGAACAGGAAGAATTGATTAGCAGTGACAAGGGACGAGGGACAAGCCTGCCTGCCGACCAGGCAGGGGACAAGTGGCAGTAGCAGTAGCAGTGGCAGTGGCAGTGGCAGCAGCAGCAGCAGCAGCAGTCAACTCCCAACTCCCAACTCTCAACTCCCAAAACTCACACATCAAGTATCCAGTATCCAGTATCCAGTATCCAGTATCCAGTATCCAATATACCATGCATACCTTCTACTCCCCCGACATCATTGACAACAAAGCCAAACTTTCCCCCGAGGAATCAGCACACTGCCTGCGCGTATTGCGGTTAGGCAAGGGTGATCAGGTAATCCTGATCGACGGGAAAGGGGGCCTGTATGAGGCAGTCATTGCCGAACCCGATGTCAGAGCCTGCCGGATCGAAATCACCAAGGCACTGCCCTCACCTCCGGAGCGGAAGCATCAGATTCATATAGCCATTGCACCAACTAAAAACATGGATCGCTTTGAGTGGTTTGTCGAAAAATCGGTTGAGATTGGCATAGACATCATCACTCCCCTGCTCTGCCAGCGATCAGAACGACGTGTACTGAAAACCGAAAGGTTGCACAAACTCATCATTTCCACCATAAAGCAGGCTATGGTGACCAGGTTACCGGTTTTGAACGAACTGACTGATTTTAAAAAGCTGATAAAGGAAACTACCCTTCCCCCGGCAAACCGCTTCATTGCCCATTGCGGTGAAACAGCCAGAAAGGAACTGAAGCAAGCACTCTTGCCACAATCTGATGCAGTGGTTCTCATCGGTCCCGAAGGTGATTTCACACCTGATGAAATAACCCTTGCATTGGAAAACCGGTTCATTCCTGTTTCTCTTGGAAATAACAGGCTAAGAACCGAAACGGCGGGTATTGTGGCCTGCCATATTGCAGTTTTAAAGCATATTTGAGACAGCATTTTCCTGACTTTCGCCAAAAAT
>JAFGOR010000222.1 GCA_016926375.1 Bacteroidales bacterium | reverse complement strand
TTGATGGAAGTATTCTTTAGCATATACTGTAATTTTTATTATTGTTCATTGTTCATTGCTCATTGTCGCAAACTCCATGTTCCGCCGCATCTCCTCCGTTACAATTCTTCCGTCAAATAAATTGACAATTCGGTGGGCATAGCCCGAATCCCTTTCGGAGTGGGTTACCATGACTATAGTGGTGCCTTCCTTGTTCAAGTCCGACAACAATTTCATCACTTCAAGTCCGTTTTTTGAATCGAGGTTACCAGTTGGCTCATCGGCCAGGATCAACTTGGGACCGGCCACTACGGCACGGGCTATGGCCACGCGCTGCTGCTGACCTCCTGAAAGCTGCTGCGGAAAGTGGCTCCGGCGATGACCGATCTTCATTCGCTCGAGAATACCTTCCACCGTTTTGCGGCGAACGGATTCTTTGATTCGCATGTAAACCAGCGGCAATTCCACATTCTCAAAAACAGTAAGCTCATCAATCAGGTTGAAACTCTGAAATACAAACCCGATATTGCCTTTTCGCATATCGGTGCGCTGGCCTTCCTTTAGTGTCGATACATCCTTTTCATCAAAGAAATATTTACCATCGGAAAGGTTGTCAATCAACCCTACGATGTTCAGCAAGGTGGATTTTCCGCAACCCGACGGTCCCATGATGGCCACAAATTCACCCTTTTTTACTTCAAGGTTTACCTTGTTCAGGGCTGTGGTTTCCACTTCATCGGTGCGGAAGATCTTGGTGAGTTCAATTGTTTTGATCATGTTGCATGGAGTTATTTCAATGATTACCTTTTTTACACCAGAGGTCAAATCGGGTGCCACAAAAGTAAGTATTTAATAGACAGGGTTATATTGATAGTGATGATTATCCGAAGTGTAAAAAAATTGGGTTATTTGTAAAAATATTGGACATTTTTCAAAAGCGGATGGTGAAGTAGTTTAATTTTGAAAAGATGAGTCTGTTCAGAAAAAAATAGGCCACTAAGACACCAAGGCACAAAGATTGTTTTGTTCATTTTCAGCAGGATCAAATTGATATTTTCGTGTCTTTGTGCCTTAGTGGCCCAAAGCTGATTTTTCACATGGACATTAAAACCAATAATTGCAACTATGCAAACCGGTAAAATCCTTGTTGTTGACGATAACAAAAACGCCCTGAGTGCACTTAAAATGCTGCTTCAGCTTGAGTTTGAAACCGTGATAGCCCTTGCCAATCCGAATCTGATCCTGGCCGAGCTGAAGAAGACCGATGTGGATGTCGTTCTGCTCGACATGAATTTTTCAGCAGGTATCAACACGGGTAACGAGGGGTTGTACTGGCTGGGTGAAATAAAAAAGGCATTTCCTGCCACCGAGGTGATTATGATTACTGCATATGGCGATGTGGAACTGGCAGTAAAGGCACTCAAAAAAGGAGCCGCCGATTTTATTCTAAAACCCTGGGAAAACGAAAAGTTACTGGCAACGCTAATGGCTACACTAAAACTGAGGCGTTCCAACATCAGGGTGGAGGAGCTGCAGCAACGCGAACAAACCCTGAAAAAGGGATTGAACCAGGAGCACCGACATATTCTGGGCTCATCTGCCGGAATGCTGAAGCTGATGCAAACCATAGCCAAAGTGGCCAAAACAGAAGCCAATGTACTGATTACCGGGGAAAATGGTACGGGCAAGGAACTTGTTGCGCAGGAAATTCACCGGCGATCGGAAAGAAGTAATGAGTTGCTGGTTGCCGTGGATATGGGCACCATCCCTGAATCGCTTTTCGAGAGCGAATTATTCGGACATAAAAAGGGTTCTTTTACCGATGCACGGGAAGATCGTGTGGGCAAGTTTCAGTTGGCTCACAAAGGCACCCTGTTTCTGGATGAGATTGGCAACCTGCCGATGGCCATGCAGTCGAAATTGTTAACCGCATTACAAAGCCGTACGGTTATTCCGGTAGGTTCCAATCAGCCCGTGCCCGTTGACATCAGGCTGATATCTGCCACCAATTGTAATTTGGAGCAACTGGTGGCACAGCAGAGATTCCGTGAAGATCTGTTGTACAGAATCAATACCATTTGGATGGAAGTACCTCCGCTTCGGGAACGCTTCGGGGATATTGAACTGCTGACCATGTTCTTTCTCACCTACTTTGAAAAGAAGTACCGCAAGCCAAAACTAACCATCAGTCCACAGGCTTTGCAAAAGTTGAACGAATACCCGTGGCCGGGGAATGTCAGGGAATTGCAGCATACCATTGAGAAGGCGGTGATTCTGTGCGACTCGGCAATTCTGAGAGCCGATGATTTCATATTCCGGCCAGCAGGCAGACCTTCTGATACAAGTTTTCTCACCCTCGAAGAAATGGAAAAACACATGATCGAAACGGCGTTGGAAAAGCATAACGGCAGGCATACAGCTGTTGCCAATCAACTGGGCATATCGCGGCAAACCCTGTACAATAAAATCAAACGGTATGATCTTTAAATCATACAACATTTCAATCATTGTCCGGATGCTGCTATTCGGTTTGACAGCAGCTGCACTGGGAATTTCCATATACCAACATGCCTGGTTGCTGGCAGCTCCCCTGGCATTGATTATACTGATTTCCTTTTTTGATCTGATTCATTTTTTGAACAGCCTCAACCGAAAAGTGGCATTCTTTTTTGATGCGATTACCAATGACGACAGCACACTGCATTACACAGAAAACATTCGTCCCCGTTCCCTGCGCGCCCTGCATCAAAGTCTGAACCGGTTGAACAAGCATATTGCCGATATCCGGATCAAAAGCGAAAGCAGGGAGCGGTTTTTTCACGAAATGCTGAAATCTTCTGCTACCGGATTACTGGCTGTTGACGAGAAGGGATACATTGAGCAGATCAATAGCCCGGCCCTTGATTTTATGGGTCTTCCTCATATCACGCATATCGACCTGCTCAAACAAAAAAATGCCGAGCTTTTCGAGCAGATGCGGCTGATTAATCCCGGACAGAGCAGAACCATCAAAATGCTTCAGGGCAATGAACTGCGTTTGATTTCATTGAAAGTTGCCCTGCTTCATTTCAATTCGAATAAGTACCGGTTATATTCACTTTCGGATATCAAAGCTGAAATTGAAGAGAATGAACTGGATTCGTGGCAAAAGCTGATCCGGGTGATGACGCATGAGATCATGAATTCAGTTGCCCCCATCACTTCGCTGAGTAACACACTGTCGCGAATTTTCCTAAGGAATAATGAACCTCTGCCTGTGGGCGAAATTACTGAAAAACATATCGCCAATATCATTCACGGATTGGAGGTGATTGAAAATACAGGAAAGGGATTGATGCGTTTTGTAGAGGATTACCGAAAGCTTACCAAAATACCCAATCCGGTTTTCAAACCGATTCAGATCGACAACTGGCTGAACGGTATCAGGTTGTTGTTGAAAACCCGCCTGGATGAAGCCGGAATTAAGTTCAGAATCATCAGGAATTGCCGGGATGCAGAACTGATCGGTGACGAGAAATTACTCAACCAGGTGATGATCAATTTGATCAACAATGCAGCTGATGCATTGGAAGGCAGATCTTCCGGAAGAATTGAAGTCCATGTTTCGGAAAACGCCGGAGGCAGACTTAAGATAAGCATCACAGATAACGGGAAGGGTATTCCCGAAGAGGAACTGGAAAAAATCTTTATTCCCTTTTATACCACCCGTGAAAACGGTTCGGGCATCGGGTTGAGCCTGTCACGTAAGATCATGCGACTTCATAAAGGAAGCATTTCCGTTCTTTCCCAACCCAATGAATATACAGTTTTTGTGCTTAATTTTTAATAGTTTTCAGTGAAAAGTTTTGTGCCTGTAAAAATTTTCCTGTTTTCATTTAATACATTAACTTTCCTGTTTTATTAGTATCTATATGAGATTGCGAAAACCCTATAATATTCAGGCGTTTGCTGTTACTTACGGCAGGATATGCCGGCAGTATTACTTCACCTTCCATTTCAACTGAATTTCAAAAACAATGTGTTATGTCTGAAACATTACACAGGATTGGATTCATGATCCTGACGCTTACGCTGGCATCTGCATGTAAAAATGCCAAAATCGAAGATCAGTTTAAATTGCTTGAATCGGGCGGGAGCCAGGCTGCGGGTATTGCCATTGAATACCCACAGGAAGGGACTATTTTCCCCCCGGAATTTCCTGAACCCTTGTTTTTATGGAACGACAACCAGGCTCAATCCGGTAAATGGCACATTTTAATTTCGCTTGGGAAAGGGGAAGAGATTATTCGTGAAACAGTGGAATCCCCTTCATGGCGGCCAGATCTGGCTGTCTGGGATAAAGTCAAACAGCTGTCCGGTAATGAACCTGTTTATTTTACCGTTATTAACGGGAAAAAGAAGAAGTCAGGGAAGGAGTTTTTCTCAGGGCGAACTACATTCTCATTTTCAAAGGATTCAGTTGGGGCGCCCGTTTTCTTCAGGGCAGTTCCGCTGCCTTTTGGTTATGCGGTGAATCATGTTAATGAAATTGAATGGTATTCTGGCAACATACAAGGCGGGAGACCGCAAAAAGTGCTGGATAACATTCCGGTTTGTGCCAACTGTCATTCTTTTTCTACAAACGGCAAATTTGCTATGGATGTAGACTATGCAAACGACAAAGGGTCTTATGTAATTTCGGCTTTACAGGATACGGTGCACATGACCCTGGATAAAATAATTACCTGGAGCGATTATAAAAGAACCGATGGAGAACTTACTTTTGGCTTGTTGTCACAAATATCGCCTGACGGCAGATTCACACTTTCCACCATTAAAGACCGGTCGGTTTTTGTTCCGGTTGACAATCTCGAGTATTCTCAGTTGTTTTTCCCGATTAAGGGGATATTAGGTGTATATGACAGCGAGAAAAAAAGGTTTTTCGAATTGCCCGGTGCGAATAATCCCGATATGGTTCAGAGTAATCCCAATTGGTCGCCCGATGGGGAAGAGATTTTATTCAGCAGGGCCGAGCGATACAAGTCATCAAAAATTGAGAATACAACATCGGTTTTGCTCAGGGTTGAAGATGTTGAGGAATTTATTAACCGGAAGAAGCCATTCAAATACGATGTTTGCAGAATCCCTTTTAACAGCGGGAAGGGCGGAAAGGCAGAGCCAATACCGGGGGCCTCAGCCAACAACAAGAGCAATTTCTTTGCCAGGTATTCGCCTGACGGCAAGTGGATTGTTTTTTGCCAGGCCAGTGACTTTATGTTGTTGCAGCCCGATAGCAAGCTGTACATTATGCCAGCACAGGGAGGTACACCACGGCTGATGAATTGCAATACCAATAACATGAACTCATGGCATTCCTGGTCTCCCAACAGCAAATGGCTGGTATTTTCTTCAAAAAGCAAAGGACCCTATACCCAGCTTTTTCTTACCCATATTGATGAAAATGGGAATGATTCTCCGCCTGTTTTTCTTGAGAATATGATTTTTGATAAGAAGGCCGCCAACATTCCCGAATTTTTTGATCAGAAGGCAACGGGATTTCAGGCATTGGTTGATGATTTTTCAAGGAATGCCATGTATTATAGCAGGCTTGCTTCAACCAATATTCAGGAAAACAAATTCATAGATGCGCAGAAAAATATTGAGGCGGCTATTAAAGCCGATAGCAACTATTTTGAAGCATATGAAAACAAGTTGATTCTGAATTTTTTCCTCAGGAATTCACGTTCAAAAAATGATCTGAGTGCACGGGCCAAGGCATTCCGGCTTATTGATAAAACTATCAAAGACCATCCCGCCGACATAATGAATTATCTCAAACGGGGTCATCTCTATTTATTAACAGGCAACACAGAAGG
This sequence comes from Bacteroidales bacterium, assembly GCA_016926375.1. Classification (GTDB taxonomy): domain Bacteria; phylum Bacteroidota; class Bacteroidia; order Bacteroidales; family UBA10428; genus UBA5072. The sequence continues at coordinate 2,548 of JAFGOR010000222.1, read as the reverse complement.
GGCTCTAAGCGATGCATTGTATGTGTTGAAAAGAGACCCGGAAAACTTCAAAGGATACGAGCTGGCTGTGGATACCTATGAGAAGATGGGGCAATACGACAAGGCCATTACCTATTTGCTTAAAATGAATACACTTCAACCAGACAATATCGGGATTACTTATGATCTGGCTGCTAATTACAGAAGTGCCAATCAGCTTGATAAAGCAAAATCAATTCTCGATGATTTGATAGCCCGATTCCCGAAGAGGTCTGCATTTTATATTTCAAGGGCCATGGTATCGCTCATGAAGCGTGACCTGAAATCTGCAAAAGACGACTACAACAGTGCTGTTGCTTGTGACCCGGGTAATTATCTGGTATATCGCGATCGGGGGGCTTTTTATAAAAACACGGTTGCCCCTGATTTGGCTGCCGCGGATTTCAAAACAGCTTTGGATTTGGTGAACAAGGAAATTGCCCAAAATCCCCAGGATGCCCGGTTGTTCATTGCACGTGCCGAAGTCTACGAGCTGGCAGGTAATAACCAGGCCAGGCTTGCAGAATACGAAAACTACATGAAACATTGGCCGCCTAATTATACGATTCTCGAAAAGCTTGCTCAGGAAAGGTTTTCATCAAAGCAGTATCCGCTTGCCATTGAGGCGTTTACCCTGCTTATCGATAATTTTCCGGGTGATGCCAATGCATTATTTCACAGAGGTGTTGCCTTTCAGGAAACAGGTAAATTTCAGGATGCCCTTCATGATATTAACAATGCCATTCAGCTAAACCCCGGTAATTATCTTTATTATTACATGAGATCTGATTTAAAGGAGAAAATGCAAGACCAGCCGGGTTTTATCAGCGACCTTGAACAAGCATATGCATTGCTACAGGACAAACAGCGTAAGACTCAGCTGAATAAGCAGGAACAGGAAGTATACAATTACATCACGGAGGTTTTTAAACTGAAACAACAATAACAATCAGTATACCATTGCTAAACAAAAGACGGCACACTTGCTCTGTATACTCCTGCTGGCATAAATATCTGTACTTCCTGGATTTGCCTGCTTAAATTGGATGACAGGTTGGCGTGGTAAGATGCTCACACAATAAGAAGAACGGAACCTATAAAGAATTATGTAGTTGCATACTTTAAGGATTCAACTGTTTCATCAATTCAAAACACAGTGCATCAATATTTCCCATGTTTTTATGAAATGCTGAAACGTTTGACAGGATGATTGCCCCGGTTTTCTTCTTCATATCTATAACCATTGAGGAGGTGTAGCCTCCTGTACCGCCGTTGTGAAACATCCATTCGGCTCCGGTATCTGCTTTGATAATATGCCATCCCAGTGCCATATCCATACTTTTGTTGATATCAAAGGTCTTTGTTCGGGTTATGGCAAGTTCTTTATTGGATTCATCCAGTTGGGCCAGGGCAAACCGGGACAGGTCACCGGTGCATGAAAGGATGCTGCCACAGCCTTTCAGAACTGAGAAATCCCAGTTCGGTGTTTCTGCTCCTTTCATGTCACGTCCTTTTACCAGCCGGTCTGCCACAAGCTGCCGGTTGGTGGTAGTGCTGCTCATCCCGTATTTTTTCAGAATCTTTTCCTGCAGCAGCTTTTCATAAGAGGTCTTTTCAATTTTTTCTGCCAGATAACCCAGCAAGCCTGCACCCAGGTTGGAATACTCATATTTTTCGCCGGGATTTGACAGCAATTTCATCTTGTCCGACAGGTATTGTCTCAGGTTGGCCTCATTGTATTCTTTATATGGATTCAGCGGGTCGGTGATTATCATGTTCTGTGGCAGCCTGGGCAGGCCCGAAGTATGAGTGGCAAGTTGCCCGAAGGTAATCTGAATATTGTCTTTTAACAGCATGTCCAGGTAACCGTTGATGGGATCATCCAGCTTGACTTTGTTTTCAGCCACCAGCTGGGCGAGCAGGGTAGCGGTAAAAACCTTGGTAATGGACCCAATTTCAAAAATATTCAGGTGGTTATCAATACTTTGAAGCGAATCATTTTGAATGCGGACACCATAAAAAACCGGTTTGCCATTTCTAATCAGTGCAATGGAAAGCTGTGTGTTATCCGAAAATACCTTAACTTTTTCATGAATGATTTTCGATTGTCGCAATGAGACTTTATTCGATGGAACAGCCTGGGCGTTTACTGCGTTTCTTTCCTGGCTGTATGTGTTGATGATTGACAAAAATAAAAAGAAAAAGATAATGCCTGACTTCATTGTAATGGTTTTTAATGTAATTGTTATCATTAGTCATTCTTTGGATCTGGTTCAAAGAAAACCCACTGAATGGCAGGATTGCCTTTTTCAATTCAGACTTTTAGGTGCGGATAATTCCTAGCAGCAAAAAGTATAAAATTCCAGGGCCATTAATTTTGACGTTATAAAAATACAATTATTAAATATTTTTAATCAATACTGTCCGGGTAAAATATATTATATCTTTTGAATGTCTGGTCTTATTACGTCCTTACGGGACTTTAAAAGCTAAATGGGTTATTTTCTATTTCTACCGATATTTGGTTTCC
>JAFGOR010000029.1 GCA_016926375.1 Bacteroidales bacterium | reverse complement strand
TTCTATTTCTACCGATATTTGGTTTCCCGCCGAAGCGGGACAGGCTCTAACGGAACCGTCCCGTAGGGACAATATATTGGTAGAAAAGGGATTAAGTAATAAAATAAAGTCCCGGATGGGACGGAATAGAAATTAAACCGACAATGGTGATCTAAATTGTTTGTTAGTATTTTTAAATACCGACTATAATAATCAGTATATCAAAGTATTACCTTGTTACATTGGCCACTTGCTGCGGTGTCCTGTATAGTAACATTTTATTACAGGGGTACGGTAAAATCAATTACATTCTTTATATTTGCATCGTTGAATAAACTTCTGGATTAATAAATACTTAAACCATTAAATACTATGTACAAAAAGTCTATCTTCAGCAAAATCAGTTCTCTGGCATTCATGTTAACCGCATTATTTTTCCTTTTTTCCTGCAAGGGCGGAAATAAGCCTTCTGAACAGGATCAAGCTGCAGCTGATAGCCTGAGCAAGGAACTGCTGGCATCTGACATCAAAGAAGTGCTCTACCCGCTGCCTACTCCATTTGATATTACCAAAATGCTCAACGAGATCGGAGCCACTTACACGCCTAAAATTCTCAATGGCACAAATCAGGTTGAAAAATATATCACTGAACAAAGCAAAGCATTAAACCTCGGTATTTATGGCGCTGACCTGGCATATGCTGCTACATACCAGCAACAGCAGGATATTCAAACTTATCTGAATGCAATCAAGTCGCTGGCTGATCAGCTTGGCGTTACTTATGATTACAGTATTCTCTTGTCGGATGAGTATAAAACGAAATTCGAAAATAAAGATACCCTTACCGAAATCATCACCAACACCATTTATGACACTTATCAATTCCTTGATCAGAAGAGCAACCCCGATCTGGCAGTTAATATGGTTGCCGGTGTTTGGGTGGAACTGATGTATATTGCCACCAACATATCGGAAGCTTCTTATAATTTTACCGGATTGGTTGACATCATCAGCAAACAGAAAACCTCCTATGAAAAGGTGATGGAATTGCTGTCCGCGAGGAATGCCAATGCCGATATCAAGATACTTGAAGCCAAGCTGATGGTATTGAAGCCTGTGTTTGAAAAGGTGGAATCGGGACTATCGCAGGCCGATTACGACCTGATCCTCAAAACCATCAAGGATGTTCGGAATTCATTGATTTAAAAAAACATGAACATTTATCAGCAGCCCTATGCACCCCGCTAGGGCTGTTTTTGCATTAACAGGTTATGAATGAGTCGATATTACGGGCATTGATGCGGTTGTTCGCTATTGTTTCTGACAGTAACAAGGCAGGGCAATCGGATAACCGGCGTAATATAGTTATGGATTATCTCGACCGGCAATACAGTGATGAGATTGTCAGGAAATATATTGACTTTTTTGATGAGCAGGTCAGGTATTTTCATCAGTTCGACAATGATGCATCCATCACTGATCCCGCTGTATTAAAAATCAATGCCGAATCCCGGATTATTGAATTATGCACCCAGATTAACGAGGAACTCGAACACCAGCAAAAAGTGATCATGCTGGTTTACCTGCTCGACTTCATACAAAGCGGTGAAAAGCAAAACCGCACGGAATTGAGCCTTGTGCGCACAGCCGCCAGACACCTCAAAATCGATGAGGAGGAATTTAATGATGCCCGGTCTTTTTCCTTTGAAGAGATCAACAGTATTGTTCACCAGGACTGGTTGCTTATTATCAGGCCGAAAGACGCAACAATATCTTCCAACCTCAAGCAGTTGAATGTTGATAAGCTTGAAGGTCAGATTATTGTACTTCATATCCCCAGTGCCGATACCTATGTATTCAAATACTACGGTAACATGCCACTGGTACTGAACGGACACCGGATTTACCCGGGTCGGTCTTATATCTGGACGCTAGGAGCTGTTATCCGGAATCCCAAAATCGGATCCATTTATTTCAGCTGGATTCGGGGCAGGTTTATTCAGGCCAGCGCCGAGGTTAAATTTGTATTTACCGCTGAAGACATACAGTTCAATTATTTCAACAGCAAAAACGGGGTGAAGAAGTTTTACCTGACCGAAGAGTCGGGTAGGTTTGTTGGTATCATTGGCGGCAGTGGATCAGGTAAATCAACCCTGTTAAATGTGCTGAACGGAAACCTGAAACCCCGGCAGGGAAGTATCAGGGTTAACGGATGGGATATACATGAAAACAAGGAAATGCTTGAAGGGGTTATCGGGTATGTTCCCCAGGACGACCTGCTGATCAAAGAGCTTACCGTATATCAGAACCTGTATTATAATGCCAGGTTGTGTTTCGACGGGTATACCGAGGAGCAAATAAATGAAGTGGTTGAAGATGCGCTCATCGACTTTGACCTGGTGGAAGCGCGCGACCTGAATGTAGGCGATTCATTTAACACATTTCTGAGTGGCGGGCAGCGTAAGCGGTTAAATATAGCCCTTGAACTGATCAGAGAACCTTCGATATTGTTTGTGGATGAGCCAACTTCCGGATTATCCTCTGCTGATTCCGAAAAAATCATTACGCTGCTTAAAAGGCAAACGCTGAAAGGTAAGCTGATTATTGCCAACATGCACCAGCCCTCGTCGAATGTATTCAGGACGATTGACAAATTGCTGGTAATGGATCAGGGCGGCAGGGTAATCTATTACGGGCATCCCATGAGTGCCATTACTTACTTTAAGCAGGAGGCGCATTATGCCGATGCTGAAGAAACAGAATGTTTGAGTTGTGGCAATATTGAAACCGACGAGATACTAAGGATTGTGGAGGCACGTGAGGTGGACGCAAACGGAAGGCTCACCCGTAAGCGGAAAACCACACCCGAAGAATGGTACCAGCGGTTTCTGCAGAAAATTGATCCTGAGATACGGAAAATTGTCAGGGAACACGATTCCACAGTTCCCAGGAACAATTTTAAAATACCGGATCACTTCAGCCAACTCGGCATCTTTCTGAAACGCGACCTGCTTGCCAAATTCTATAACAAGCAGTACCTGGCCCTGCTGGCACTTGAAGCGCCAATCCTGGCCTTTGTACTGGCCTTTTTCTCAAAGAACTTCACCTTCATCAACGGAATTCCCAGGTACATTTTTGGTGAGAACGCAGTGCTTCCGGCCTTTCTGTTTATGGCTGTGATTGTTGCTCTTTTTTTGGGACTGGTTATCAGTTCGGAGGAAATCTTTAAGGACCGGAAAATTCTCAAGCGCGAGAAGTTCCTGAACCTGAGCCGTTCAAGTTACCTGTTCTCAAAGATATCTGTCCTCTTTGCCATATCGGCTTTGCAATCGTTTATTTTTGTGCTGATCAGCAATTCCATGCTTGAAATTGACGGCATGCTGCTCCGCTATTGGCTGGTTCTTTTTACTGCATCATGCTGGGCCAATATGGTGGGCTTGAACATTTCATCCGGATTTAACTCAGTTGTTACCATATATATACTTGTGCCGTTGATATTGGTTCCGCAACTTTTGTTAAGTGGCGTTGTTGTGGACTTCAGCAAGATGCACAATAAAATTGCCAATGATAAAACCGTTCCCATTATCGGAGATTTCATGACCTCCAGGTGGGCTTATGAGGCATTGGCCGTTACCCAGTTTAAGGATAATGCCTATGAAAAATTGTTTTATGAATCCGAAAGCAAGGCTAAGAACGCCGGCTATTTCAGATCCTATGTTATTCCCGGTTTAACCGAGATCAACAATGATACCAGGGACCTGCACCGGAATAATTCGGACACCTTCAGGTATGAAAACAACATCCTGGTGTTGCATTCCGAAATTAGCTTTATTTGCAGGGATATTGGAATTGAACCTCCTGCCTACCTCGACAGTCTTACCAAGGAATTGTATGAACCTTCCCTGCATGCATCAGTTAACGCAACCCTTGACAGGGCTTTCCCCATCTACCGTAACCGGTATAATAACGCTGTCAATGAGCGCGATGAGATTTACAGTGATTTGTTGCACACACTGGGAGGCAAAGACAACTTCCTGAAATTCAAACAAAGGTATTACAACAAGCAGCTTGCAGTTGTTGTTGCCAACGAAAAGGAAATCATGAATTACAGTGTACACGACGGTGAAATGATTCCCATTAAAGATGCCATTTTCAGGGAACCGAGGGAAAGCAGATGGAGAGCCCATTTTTACTCACCTGTCAAATTTTTTCTTGGCAATAAGACTGATGCATTCTGGTTCAACCTGATGGTTATCTGGTGTACCAGCATGTTGCTTTTCGTGCTGCTTTATTACGACGTAATCCGCAAGGCACTGACATACCTGGAAACACTCAGGTTAAACAGGTTGAATAAGCTGCGACTGAACCGACTTATCAAAATAGCAGAACAAAGCATGCCTGAAAGAAAAAGATAAACGCGCTCTGATGGGCGTTGCTACAATTCATTCAGTATATAATCCGTCATCATGGTGTACAGGTGCCACCGTGTATTCCCTCCGTATATGCTGTGGTTTTTGTTGGGATAGAAAAACTGCATAAACTGTTTGTTTTCCCGGATCAAATGTTCCGACATCTCTATAGAATTCTGCAAATGCACATTGTCATCTGCAGTGCCATGAACAATTAAAAGCTTGCCCTTCAGCAGACCTGCATAGTTAATCGGCGAATTGTCGTCATATCCCTTCGCATTTTCCTGGGGCTTACGCATGTATCTTTCGGTATAAATATTATCATAGAATCTCCAGTTGGTTACCGGTGCCACTGCAATTCCCAAACTGAATACATCTGCACCCCTTGTAAGGCAAAGAAGCGTCATGTATCCGCCGTAGCTCCAACCCCAGATTCCGATCCGGCTCTCATCAATCCACCTCATATTTCCCAAATGCCTGGCCGCATTCATCTGATCTTCGGTTTCCAGTTTTCCCAACTGAAGATAGGTGCTTTTTCTGAAAGCTTCCCCGCGGCCGTCTGTACCTCTGTTATCAACACACGCAACAACAATACCATGTTGTACAAGCAGTTGCTGCCAGGCCAGTCCGTTATCCCAGCTGTCGGTAACATCCTGCGATCCGGGTCCGCCATATACACTCATGAACATCGGATATTTCTTTGTTGAATCAAAATCCACAGGCTTTATCAGATAAGCGTTCAATTCAAGACCTTCAGACACCGGAATTCTAATGAATTCTTTCCGGTTGAATCCATATTCCTGCATTGCTTTTTTAAGCCTGCTGTTGTCTTCCATAGTTCTTAACAGCGTTCCGTCATTTCGGCATAAACTATAGGTGAACGGATTGTTGGCATCTGACCAGGTATCTGTGTAGTACCTGAAATTGCTGCTGAATTC
>JAFGOR010000221.1 GCA_016926375.1 Bacteroidales bacterium | reverse complement strand
TGTGCCGTTCAAACGGAGTCGAGGTACGAGACGGAGTGCGTTCACAACGTCAGTCTTCTTTGGTTACTTTCTGTGACGACAGAAAGTAACAAAAAAAACCCGCCTTTCGGCGGGCTATATCAGCAGGTTTCTTTGTAACTTGTTGTTTTAAGCCGTAACAGCCAGGATGGTAATAATATTGGCTTTTACCTCAACAATTCCCGAAACCACATCAAAGAATTCCTGTTTATCCGCTTCGGTAATCACTTTTACCTTCCCGGCAGAAAGTGTGGAGATCACCGGTGCATGATTTTTGAGGATCTCGAAAGATCCTTTTGAACCGGGAACCTGGACAAGCTTGACTTTTCCGTCGAAAAGCCTTTTTTCGGGGGTGATGATCTCAAGTTTCACTTTGGAGCGGTTAAATTAGCTTTTTTTGGACTGTTCAATCAGCTTTTCACCTTTGGTGATGGCTTCCTCAATGGTACCTACCATGTGGAACGACGCTTCGGGATATTGATCCACCTTACCATCCATGATCATGTTAAAGCCTTTGATGGTGTCTTCGATGGAAACCCAAACGCCGGGTGTGCCGGTAAATGCTTCGGCCACGTGGAAGGGCTGTGAAAGGAATCGTTGAACACGGCGGGCTCTGTGAACCACCAGTTTATCTTTCTCAGAAAGTTCATCCATACCCAGGATGGCAATGATATCCTGGAGTTCTTTATAGCGCTGCAGCAATTCTTTTACCCTTTTGGCGGTATCGTAATGTTCCTTGCCAATGACTTCAGGAGCCAGGATGCGTGAGGTGGAATCGAGCGGGTCAACGGCAGGGTAAATACCCAGCTCGGAAATCTTACGGCTCAATACCGTGGTTGCGTCAAGGTGCGAGAAGGTGGTTGCCGGAGCGGGGTCGGTGAGGTCATCGGCAGGCACATAGATGGCCTGTACAGATGTAATGGAACCCCTCTTGGTAGAGGTGATGCGTTCCTGCATGATTCCCATTTCGGTGGCCAGTGTGGGCTGATAACCTACGGCCGAGGGCATACGGCCCAACAGCGCAGATACTTCGGAACCAGCCTGGGTGAAACGGAAAATGTTATCTACAAAGAAGAGGATGTCGCGTCCGCCCGATTCCTCGTCACCATCGCGGAATGATTCAGCAACGGTAAGTCCGGATAAAGCAACAGTGGCACGTGCTCCGGGAGGCTCATTCATCTGCCCGAACACAAGTGTTGCCTGTGATTGTTTGAGGGCTTCGGGGTCAACCAGTGACAAGTCCCAGCCGCCTTCTTCCATACTCTTTTTAAAGGCATCGCCATATTTGATAACACCTGATTCGATCATTTCGCGCAACAGGTCGTTCCCCTCGCGGGTTCTTTCTCCTACTCCGGCGAATACCGAAATACCGGCATATTTGTTGGCAATGTTGTTGATGAGCTCCATGATGATTACCGTTTTACCCACGCCGGCACCACCGAAAAGTCCGATTTTACCACCTTTGGGATAGGGCTCAAGCAGGTCGATCACCTTGATACCGGTGAAAAGTACCTCGGTTTCCGTGGAGAGCTGATCATATTTAGGGGGTTCAGCATGAATCTCATAACCTCCTTTTTTTTCTACTTTGGGTAACCCGTCAATGGCATCGCCGATTACATTGAGTAACCTGCCGCGTATCTGCTCACCAATGGGCATGCGGATGGCTCCTCCAAGAACTTTGGCTTTCATGCCGCGGCGCAGACCATCGGTTGAATCCATGGCAATTGCCCTGATTGAATTTTCACCAATGTGTTGCTGGCATTCAACAACAATTACCTGTCCGTCATCTTTCACCACTTCAAGGGCATCATGGATATTGGGCATTTCGTTTCCTGCCTTCTCGAAACTAATATCAATCACAGGACCAATTATTTGAATCACTTCACCCACCAACTGTGTCATTATTATAGGCTTTAAAATTACAGTCACAAATATATCACTAAAATGATTACTATGAAAAATAACTGTTGAATATTTCAGCAGATGCACGGGCAGGCCTGATTAATGCCTTCGGCTAACGATTCATTCGCGGGCCTTTCGGAACAAGTTGTCAATATTTGGGTAAAAAAAGCGTTTGATGAGTTGAAACATGTTTGGTTTTTATATTTTTGTTGTAGAAACCAATTCAAAAAAACCTAAAACAATTAACATATGAAAAATGGAATCAGAATTGCTGCATTGAGCCTGACATTGGCCTTGTGCATCCCGTTTACCAGTTTGAATGCCCAGTTGTTTGATGAGGGAGACCTTGTGCTTAGTGCCGGCTTTGGACTCGGATCAACCTACGTTGGGGGATGGAACAGTTACTATAAAATAAGCGTACCACCCGTTTTCATCGCCGGTGATTATTGCCTCCGGGAGGACCTTGGTCCGGGAAACCTGGGTGTTGGCGGAATTTTGGCTTACTCTGCCTATAAATACCATTACACTTACTACACTTATGATTATGGATGGAAGTATACGACATTTATGATCGGTGCGCGCGGTACCTATCATTTTACCGACCTGGTGGATAAGCTGGATCTGTACGGTGGTGTTGTAATTGGTGCCAAAATAGTAACCGATAAAGCATTTGGCGATTATACAGGTGCAGATTATTCGGTTAACAGCAGCGGTGCCTTGTATGACCTTTTTGCCGGTGCCCGGTATTACCTGACCGACAATTTTGCCGTGATGGGCGAATTGGGATATGGAATTGCCTGGTTGAAAGCTGGCGTATCGCTCAAATTTTAATTTTTTAACTATCAGAGGGTTATTTTTAGGGCATGTTCATTTGCCTTTTAGAAATAACCCTCTATTTTTGTCTTTTAATCTTCGTTTTTGCGCAGCCCGTAAAAATTGTTAATAAGTGGCACAACCATATTTTTGTACTCCGTATAATACCCAAATCACTAATCTAACCAGGACTAATTAATGGATAACAAGCTGATTTTCTTTGTAGATGATGATAAAATGATGCTGAACCTGATGGAGTACACTTTTAAATGCAGGGAAGGTTTTGATGTCAGATCATTTTTATCGGGTGAGGCATGCCTGGAAAACCTGGATTTACAGCCCAGCATGATTGTGCTTGATTACTATCTGGGCGAAGGTGAGTCGAAAGTAATGACCGGTTTGGATACGCTGAAAAAGATACATGAACGTAACGGGGATATTCCTGTAGTTATCCTGAGTCGTGAGAAGGACAAAGAGCTGATCAACGAATTCCTCAAATATGGCGCCATGCAATACGTGGTGAAGGATGATTTTTTCATCAACACGCTGATTGAGACGGTGGAAAAATTCTTCGAGCAAAAGCTGGATTAGTCCCTTCCTTTCCCGCAGATTTTTAAAAATTTCTCGCAGACTATTTGAAGAATTTCTCGCAGACTTGCCCGCCGCCTGCCTGCCTTGCCTACCGGCAGGCAGGCGGTAGGCAGGTAGCTTTAGCAAAGGAGGGTTTCGCAGATCTGCCTGCCGGCAGGTTTATTTACCATGATTAAACATAGCCCCATTAAGGGGCGAAATCTTTGTAGAAAATGGATATATTTGTTTTATAACCAGCAGCGTA
>JAFGOR010000220.1 GCA_016926375.1 Bacteroidales bacterium | reverse complement strand
GGGGGTTCGTTTTGTCTTGACTTTTCTTGTTTCGTTCTTTGCGTTAAGGCAAAGAATGAAATGGGGATTCGGGGCGAAGCTCCCGGACAAATGCTGGTAATATAAATGATTCCATATTATTAGTTTGTAAGAATAACAGAAATATAATGAATAGTGACGCTGTGCTTTGTGTCACTTTTATTTTGAAATTTAATTTATTACAATCGAGGTCTTAGCGTGACGAAAAAAAATGCATGTCTGCTCAACTGTCTGACTTAACCACTGCACGACATTGAAGGCCTTTAAGACGTAGAAGACACCTGCCTGCGCTGCCGCTCCCTGCCTACAGGCAGGCGGCAGGCAAGCATAGAAGAACAGCAGACTAGGAGACCTGTCCTATATACCTCCCAATCATTGCAAACAACTCATCCATTGAAAACGGTTTGTTAAGCACATCCGAACAACCGGCTTCCAACATTTGATCTCTTTCCAGTGTTGACCGCGAAGCAGTTTGTGCAATAATCGGAATATGGCCATCCAGCTTCCTTATCTCACGGGTCACCTGTTTCCCATCCATGTCCGGCAACTGAATATCCATAAGAATCAAATCGAACCCGGGATCGCTGCGAAACCGCTCAATGGCGTCAATGCCTTTCTTTTCCCGGATAAATATTCCTTTGGTAAGTAATAGAATATGATTGAGGTATAAAAAACTTAAATCATCATCTTCCACAATGAGGATTTTCTTATTTTCAAGATTTAGTGGGGGCATGTAAAACCTATTGGACTATTCAGCGTAAATATATAAAAAATAGTACTTTTATCAGGAAGTATGAAAATGAAAAAAAACGTTATTCAACAGACAGTCCAGTTTTTCGAGAAGGATATCTGGAAAATATCTACCAAGGACAAACACCCGGTTTTCAGCTTTTTTGTCAGGCTTGGCAAGATCTTTTTTATTGCTGTTAAAGGCTTTAATAAAGATAAAATCCAACTCAGAGCTTCCGCATTGTCATTTTACACGCTGCTCTCCATAGTACCCCTGTTGGCCATGATCTTTGCAGTTGCCCAGGGATTTGGCATGAAGGACCGGCTGAATTCAATTATTACAGAGAAGCTTGCAGGTCAGGAAGAATTGCTTAGTGTTCTGCTACAATTTGTTGAAAGATATCTCGGCCGTATCAATTCAGGGTATATTGCCGGAATCGGAGTGATCATCCTGTTCTGGTCGGTGATGAAAGTGCTGGGGAACATAGAGAGTTCGTTCAATAACATCTGGCAGATCAAGAAATCCAGAATGATATCACGACAGTTTACCGATTACATTTCGATATTGGTGATTGCTCCTGTATTTCTGATCATTGCCAGCAGCTTTAATGTATCGCAGTTATCCGGCATCTCCTCGAGTATCCCGTTTCTTCACTACCTCGATTCGGTGTTGAAAGTGTTGGTCACCCTCATATCATATACCCTGATATGGTTTGTTTTCACACTCATATATATCATAGTTCCCAACACAAAAGTTAGTTTTCTACCCGCCCTGGTAGGAGGGGTTATAGCCGGAACCATGTTTCAACTATTGCAGTGGGGGTATGTGAACTTCCAGTCGTTGTTGTCGAGCTACGGTGCCATTTACGGAACCTTTGCCGCATTGCCCTTGTTGATGATGTGGTTGGAATTCAGCTGGCTCATTGTTCTGCTGGGTGCTGAAATATCCTATGCTTACCAGAACGCAGCTCATTATGAACAGGAAGCAGAAGATATACAGGTAAGTGCCAAACAACGCAGGGTATTGGAATTGTTGGTTTCTCACAGAATCATTGCCAACTTTTCTGACGGAAAACCGCCATTGAATTCATCGGAGATTGCTGATCAGCTGGGTATACCAACAAGAATTGTGCGCGACATACTGTATGATCTGCTGAATGCCCGCATTATCATTGAAACGCTTACCCACGAAGTGCGTGAAGTAGGTTACCAGCCGGCAACTGATCCGGCAAAGCTCACCGTCAGTTACATTATTGAAGCGCTCGATAAAAAGGGTCAGGATGTCACTTTTGACAAAGAAACCAAGGAATTCGGCAAACTCAGCAAAGTCGTTGATTCATTCTATGAGGATCTGCTGAATTCGCCAAATAATAAAGCGCTGAAAGACATCTGAGCAATTACCTCTTCACCCTGGCATTTCCTTCCCAAATGCTCCAAACCTGTTCCTCATCGGCAGGTTGCGCATAGTCGGTAAGAAATGTAGTTGCCAGCGCCCCAGAGGCCCAGCCAAACTCAATCCATTTTTGAGGTTCCCATCCTTTCAGAATGGCATACAGCAAGCCTCCTACAAAACCGTCACCGCCGCCAATGCGATCGAGCACATGAATCTCACGAGGCTCCACCACATGCCATTCGTCACCTACAAGCATTATAGCTCCCCACATATGGGTGTTTGTGTTAATTACCTGCCTTAATGTGGTGGCAAACACTGAAGCGTTCGGAAAAGCTTTTTTTACATTGGCAATCATTCCTTTAAATCCCTGAATCTTACCGGCAATATCCTTACCTCCGGCTTCGGGGCCCTCAATACCCAGGCAAAGCTGGAAATCTTCCTCATTTCCTACCAGGATGTCGGATATACTGGCAATTTCGGTAAAAATGGCACAAAGCTCACTTTCCCGATCCTTCCAAAAAGAAGCCCTGTAATTGAGGTCGAATGAGATCCTGGTTCCGTATTTCTTTGCTGCCCGTGCCAGTTCGAGGCAAAACTTACTCGTTTCGGGTGAAAGTGCCCCAATTAACCCGGAGAGGTGAACAATCTGAACGCCTTCTTTTCCAAAAATCCGGTCGAGATCAAAATCTTTTACATTAAGCGTGCGGCCTACCTCTCCGGCTCTGTCATTCAGCACACGGGGACCGCGTGAACCGTAGCCACTGTCGGCAATATTAAACTGGTGCCGGTAGCCCCAGGGACCTCCCTGTGCTACTTCCCTGCCTTCATAGGCCATGTGCCGGCCGGCCAGGTTGTTCCTGATGAACTGGGCAATCGGACTGTCTTTTACAAATGTAGTAAGAACCTTAACCGGCAGACCCAAATAGGAAGAAATGCTGGCCACATTGGTTTCGGCGCTGGTGGCCTGCATGGTGAACAATTCACTGCTTTGCACAGGCTGTCCGTTTGCCGGAGTAATTCTGATGCCCATACTGGTTGGCACCAGTAAGGAGTACGAAAAATCTTTCCTCAATTCTATTTTCATGATGATGCGATGGTTTGTATTGATATTTTGACTTCCAAAGATAATACTTTAAACGTGTGTCAGCGAAAATGCCTGTATAACGTGAGCCAATTCACCATCCGAAACCGGGATAGGATAATAAAATTCGTGCGTGGTTGCTGTTTCCTAGGAAATATTTCTATTTTTGCCCTGCTACTATTTGAAAGTTGAAAATGAGAATCGTTTTAAAACTGGTAATTAACGCCTAGTTAACCTCAGTAAACCACAGGTTAATGTTTCATTTTTTCGGAATTCTTCCCGAAAAGGTTTGGTATTGCTTTAATTCAATGATTTCAGCACTTGTTTCTAAACAACAAAGCTGATTTGCATTTACCAATTTACCAGTATGAATCATGAGTTTAACTCAAATGAAACTCATTTAAAAATCATATTTTATGTACGCCATCAGAAAAATTCAGGAACAGGTATTGTATCATGCCGTTAAAGAAGTGAGCAATGAAACAACTGCTCAGAGCATTGTAATGGCAAAGCAGGAAGACAATCCTTCCTGGGTAAAAAACACCATGAAACGGCTGGAAAGTCATTTCGATTTATCCATTGTAAAACAAATCAGGATGCATTGTCAGTGTGGTTACGGAATGGACGACAAATTGGCCTTACTGAAGGAGCTTATGAAGTCATCCTCCAATCTGGAAGAATTTGCCGGTAAGGAAAAGGCAAAAGCTGCCGGATTATCATACCACAACGGCAAAGTTTATTTACAATTCCCTTTTTGTCCCTGCCCGATGCTTGCCGAAATTGACCGGTTGGAAACCAATACCTGGTGCCAGTGCACAACTGGTTACAGTAAAGTTCTCTTCGAAAAAGCTTTCGGATGTGATGTGGATGTTGAATTGTTGCAAAGCGTGAAAATGGGAGATGACGTTTGCCTGATGCGCATCAGTCCGCTCGGAACCATCAGATTTTCATAACTGATCAGATTGTCTCACCCTTGAAGCGGTCTTTGGACATAGCCCTTGAAGCGGTCCTTAGTGCCCTGCCCTTGAAGCGGTCCTTAGACCCTTCAAGGGTTTGATAGTTGCAGCGGCAGTAGCAGTGGCAGTGGCAGTAGCAGTGGCAGACAATTCACAAACCCCTATTCCCAAAACTCACACATCCAGCATCCAGCATCCAGTATCCACTTTTCATCCGGAAATCCTATCTTTGTACCGTTTTTCGCTATATAAAAGCACAATCATATGAACAAAATCATCTTATTATCAGGACTATTACTAATAATTATGAGTAACGGATGTAATGACACCAGCAAGAAATCTTTAGTTTCAGAAGAAGGAAACTTTCTGAATCAGCTTACTGAGGAAGAAATTAGCAATGCCCGTTTTACACCCGAATTGCTCTGGAAATTTGGCCGTGTTGCCGAAATGCAACTCTCGCCCGACGGATCAGCAATATTATACACAGTTACCCGATATGATGCTGCTACAAACAAAAGGCACAGCTGGATTTATAGTGTTCCGGCCGACGGCATTAAGCCTCCCGCGAACCTTACCGAGGGTATACCTTCATGCAGCAACCCCCGGTGGATGGATGACCGACATATTGCTTTTCTATGCAAAGACGGTGATGCAACCCAAATCTGGAAAATGAATGCAGACGGATCCGATAAAAAAGTGATTTCTGATTTCAAGGAAAGCATGGGCGGTTTTGATATTGCCCCAGGCGGAAAACGGCTTTGGTACCTGCAGGATGTGAAGCTTGATTCGTCAGTTCAGGATAAGTATCCCGATCTTCCCCTGGCCAAGGGTATGGTATTTGAAGACATGATGTACCGTCACTGGGATTCATGGCATGATTACACTTACAGCCACATCTTTATTGCAGAAATTAACGACGGTAAAGTGGGTCAGGGAGTTGATATTCTTTCCGGTGAGCCCTACGACTCGCCATTGCCACCCTATTTTGACGATTCCGATATTGCCTGGAGCCTGGATGGTTCGAAACTGGCCTATACATGCAAAAAACTCAGAGGAAAAGCATTCACCGAAAGCACCAATTCAGATATCTACCTGTATGATGTGGACGGTAAAACAACTGAAAACATTACCGAAGGCATGATGGGCTATGACCGAAGCCCTGTGTTTTCCACCGACGGTAACAAGCTGGCATTCATGAGCATGGAAACACCCGGCTATGAGGCAGACAAGGAACGGCTTTTTGTTTACGATCTGCAAAGCAGAAACAAAGCCTGCATCACTGAAAAGTACGACGGCAATGCTTCCAATTTTGTATGGGACGCTGAAAGTAAAAAACTTTACTTTATCACTGGTATTCAGGCAACCTACCAGGTAATGGAAGCTGATGCGGAAACCCATGAAATAAGAACAGTAACTAAAGGAGTTCACGATTACACCGCCCTGACCCTAAAAAACGGAATCATGGTGGGAACCAAAGGCACCATGTCTGTGCCTTCAGAGATTTTCAGAATAGATCCGAAAACCGGAGATGAAACACAACTGACCTTTACCAACAGGAATATTTATGATGTGATCAAAACGGGCAAAGTAGAGGAAAGATGGATTAAAACAACCGATGGTAAAGACATGTTGGTTTGGGTTATTTTTCCGCCCGATTTTAATCCTGAAAGAAAATACCCTACCCTGCTATACTGCCAGGGTGGCCCTCAAAGCGCCGTTTCACAGCGGTTTTCCTACCGCTGGAACATGCAGCTGATGGCTGCCAACGGTTATATTGTGGTTGCGCCCAACCGCAGGGGACTTCCTACTTTCGGTCAGGAATGGAATGCGCAGATTTCAGGAGATTACGGCGGACAGAATATCAGGGATTACCTGAGTGCCATTGATGCCCTTTGCAAAGAACCTTTCGTTGACAGAGACCGGCTTGGTGCCGTGGGTGCCAGCTACGGAGGTTATTCGGTGCTATACCTGGCCGGTAACCACAACAAACGGTTTAAGGCTTTTATATCGCATTGTGGCATGTTCAATCTCGAAAGCCAATCGGCATCTACCGAAGAAATGTTTTTTGTTCATCACGATCTGGGAGGGTATTACTGGGAAAAACCAAAATCAAAAAGTTTTGCGGAATTTTCACCACATCTTCATGTTGACAAATGGGACACACCAATCATGCTGATTACCGGCATGAATGATTTCCGCATTCCATACACCGAAAGCCTGCAGGCTTTCAACACGGCACAACTTCGGGGTATACCCAGTAAATTATTGATTTATCCCGATGAAACCCATTGGGTACTGAAACCACAAAACAGCATTCTCTGGCAGCGTGAATTTTTCGGATGGCTGGATAAATGGCTGAAGTAACCATAAGCCAATAAATAGCGCAAAGGTGCGTTCGTAATCTTTAATGTGGATTATCAATTGAAGCTGGCTTTCAACAACAAACAAATCAGCATGGCAGATATTGTCAACCTGTGTTTTGGGGTGGTGTTTGTTGTAAAATAATCCCTGAAGGGTTGTGCCAGACCCTTGAAGCGGTCCATAGACCCTTCAAGGGTTTACAACCACTTGAAGGGATAGGTTTGCAACCGCTTGAAGGGTATATATCCGGAACCGCTTGAAGGGATATATTATTTATATCATCACCTTTTTAAATTCCCGCATTCATATACATCATTCCTTGGACTGGCGCTTTTATAAGCCTTTGTTTCCGATCCTAACACATTATTCGCCACCGATATTTTCCTGTTCTGCTCACCTTTGAGATACACAAAGCAATTCGAAGGGCCCATCACAGAGCTTCCCTGTATAAGAATGTTACCTGTGTTTTCCAGAAATACATTCCCCGGTGTTTCCGGAGTACTCTCCATCACCATACCGGTAAACCTGGAAGAATCTACATCATTCAGGTACAGGGCAGGCCTTGGATCGTCCTTCTGAAATGCAAATTCCATTTCACTAAAAGAAATATTCCGGGCATGGCGTATAAAAAAACCGTAAGCCGGAAGCGGTCCAAACATGGTGGCCTCCGGATAATCCTTTGGCATTTCAGGAATTTCGCGATTGATGTCTTCAGCAGTTCTTCCACCGGCCTGCTCAAAACAGATATTACCCATCCGGATATTGGTTACCGGCGATCCGGGAAGTCCGGTTATGGAACATCCTGTATTGCCTGCATTGTAAATCCTTACCTGGCTTATGGAAACATCCTGCAATGTGCCCGTGTGAATTATTTCCAAATCCTTCTTATAGGGTCTGCCCCTGTTGGCAAGCCTGATGAATATGGGCGACTCGGTACCTTCTATCCGGATGTTGTTGATAGTAACACCCTGCATGGTTCCACCATCAACAATTTCAAGCGAAATACCGGAAGTACCCAGCGTGTTTCCATAAAACGAAGGAGCCAGCATTTGAGAAGGCTTGATCACACAATTGGATATGGCTACGTTACGGAACCCCCCGTTTGTCTCGGTGCCCAGTTTTATGGCATTGCAACGGCTGCTGATTACGCAGTTGGTAATGGTGATGTTTTCGCAGGGTTTTGGCGAAGTGCTCTTCAGCGTAATACCGTCATCATCCGAGTCGGAAAGAATATCAGAAATGGTCACATTCCGGCAGCCGTCAATATCAATACCATCGTTATTGAAATTATTCCGGTTGAAAATCCTCAGTCCCCTCAGCTGCACCTCTTCACATGCCAGGTAGTGCTGCATCCAGCAGCCCGAATTCCGCAGCGTGAGGTTTTCCACATTCACGTGGGCACAGGTGATGAACCGCAACAGGTGAGGCCGGGTGATGCCTTCATCATTCCAGCTCATTTTTTTAAAGCTGCTGCCCTGCCCGTCAATTTCGCCATAACCCGTTATGCTGATATTCCGGGCATTCTCGGCATAAATCAACTGCACTGTTGCTTCCTGGGTTCTGAGCGAAACATATTCGGGTTTCAGCGGCAGGTAATCAGCCAGATTTTTGCTTCCATACAACACTGCACCGTGTTCAAGATAGATTCCGACATTACTTTTAATGACAATGGTACCTGTTTTATAACGCCCGGAAGGTATGATCACCCGACCGCCTCCATTAGCTGTGCATTCATCAATGGCCTTTTGTATGGCCTGCGTACTTAAGACGGCTGTATCCGGAATGGCGCCATAATTGAGTATATTGTATTCTTTTGCCTGGATTGTTTCATTCAGAAAAAACCAAACAAACGCTGTAATTATAATTGTTATTCTCATTGTGTGAATTTTATAAGTTGTGAATCAGGGCAACGGCTGCAATCCCTCCCATTTAACCTTCCAGGTTCCGTCCTTCGGAAATCCAGGGGTATCGGTATCCGCTCCGTCATAACCGGCACACATCATGGCAACAGCAGCCAACAGAGCGCCATTACCGGGAAGGTACAACCGCAGCCGGTCATCCTGGTAATTGTGTCCGTTAACCAGGTAGGTATTGGTTTTAACATCCATGAAAAGTGCGTCCACAGCCTTTTCAGGCATTCCAAGCCGTGTTGCTGCCATGGCGGTCATCGGGAAATCCCATCCCCACGTATCGGTCCAATGCCAGTTCTTCCAAATGTAATCAAATGTTGTTTTCATTACCGATGTATCCATTAGCGGTGAACCTGGCATCATACCAAATACGCCCAGGGCCATGGGATGATCGCTAATGTATCGGGGATTGCTATAGGAATCGGGGGCACTCTCTGCAGCCAGGTACAGGCCGTTTTTCTGACTCAGCATGGGCAGGCCGTTCCTCACCTTTTCCCATTCGATGTTGTTTTCAAATCCCATCCGCTTTCTCCATTCCATGGCAGTTGTCAGTCCATAGTACCAATAGGTCAGTTCAAACGGAGGATTGATGGTTGTTTCTGCAGGGAATCGCTCCTGCGCGGGTATTAACGCGGGCCCTAACACATACCGGCTGTTTACACTGTCGTACCAGGCATAGGAAGCCATGAAATCTGCCGTGCCGTCGATTAATTCCGCGTATTTTTTCAGGAATGCAGTATCACGGTCATTCCGAAAACACAATTCAGCCAGGTATATGAAGTGGGGTTGCTGCCATATAAGAAAGGAGCCAACTGAGGAAGGACTGTTCATTCCTCCGGGGTCAGTCATTTTGGGCCACCTTAATCCTTCAAAACCCTGTCTTTTTGCAGTTTCTCCGGCCTTTTCAGCAATATCCGCATACCAGTCAAGGCTTTCTTTGAGCAAATCCGCACGGCCCCAAAGGCCAAAATGCACGGCATGCCACCAGTGCATTTCCAGGTGGAACTTGCCGAACCAGCTGTTGCAGGTTAGTCCTGTTTCCTGCGGAGGATATTTACCGGTGCACTGTATTCGCGTGAGGTATTGCGAAAGGATCACACGGCGTTCAAGCTCACTGGCCCTTGGGTCGGTGCTGCCACTGAAATCAACAGCGCCACCACTCAGCCAGAACTCTTTCCACGTTGTGGTGCTATTTTCGACTGTTGCATTAAAGTCAGGCAAAGTTTCAGGATGATCTTTTTCAGCAAAAAGGCAGGTAAAAGTGAGTTGCTTTTGACCATTGCCTGGCATCAGAATGAACTCGTGCGCTCTCTTCTCAGTGAGTTCAGCAACGCCTTTCCAGGCCAGCTTAACGGTGTAGGATGAAGCATCGAGTTGCCTGTAAAAAGTGGCTCCATCCGCTGAAAGGCTTTTCACCACCGAGGTGTGACTGTCGGGCCTGCTCCAGTCGCATCCACTGTCGGTATGCTGCCCTGAGGGAAAAGGAAAATGCAGTTTGATGCGTAAAAGTCCTTTTTCAATTAATTCCGATTTCACCTGAACGGCTATGAGATCCAGTTCCTGGTGTGAACAAGTTATTACTTCCACCGGAATCCCGTCCACCTTAAACCGGCTAACTATTTCTCCATTCCATGGATTCAGCATTTGGCTAACGGAACTGATTGCTTCGGGACCAACTGGCGTACCATCGGCATGAAGCAGGTCCAGTCCGATCATACCCAGGTGCAACCGGTGCGGATTCTGCCGGAAGTAATTGGCAGCATCCTGGCTGCGTCCCGCTTTCATCCATTGCACGTCATATAAGATCTTCCTTCCATGATAATCGTATTCTTTCATACTTTCCCGGAATTCGAACCCGCCGGTATTCGGAAAGCTGTGCCAACCCCACTCCGACTGGGTACCCAACGGAATTCCCTTTTCATACATTTCCGGAAAGGTTTGCAGTCCGGTGAAATCAACAGTGAATGCGAACCTTCCGTTACCCACAGAAAGCGAAGACAATGAATCAAAGGTGTTTACATGAACAATATGCCGCTGTACGAGTTCTTCCCGGTTGATTTTTCCATTTTCCGATGAGCATCCTGCCATGTGAGCGGATATAATCAATACAAGAAATATATTTGAGCGTGCAAATCCAATCTTGAATAAATCTTTCATACAAAGTCTCCTTTCAGACCATAAGATTTTTTGCTGCAGTCAGCCCGACTATTACGACAACTACAGCATGATTTGAGTATACCCTTTTGATTCAGGAGTTCAATACAAGGTAGTAATCCTTAATGAATTTGCAAAGCCATTTTGGCAATGTTGAAAGTCTGCCTGCTTTTGACCTTTCATTCCAAATTATGATTTCCGGACATTACGATGAAATTGCAGTGTAACTGGTAGCGGCTTTCTGGTCGATTACCCCCTTTTCATTTGAAGAGGCCGGTAAAAAGGCAGGTTCGTTCCGGTTCGAAGGGGTCGAATACATTGCATCTTCATTAAGAAATTGTTAAACTTTGGAAACTTTTCATGTATAATTAGTTTCCAAAGTTTATTTGGTTTAAATTTGACCCATGGATGACGAATTATCTGCCATACTAAAAAAGGTTCTCTTCCTATACCGGAAATATGGTATTCGTAGTGTTACTATGGATGATGTGTCACATGAACTGGGAATTTCCAAGAAAACACTGTACCAATACGTTCGTGATAAAGATGCACTGGTCCGTCAGGTTATTGAGCTGGAAATGTCGTCGCAGCTTAACCTTTTGATCGACAGTTGTAAAGAAGACCTTAATGCCATTGAGGAATTGGTGGAAATTGCCAGATGTATCAATTATATGTTAAAGGAATACAGTGCTGTTGCAGAATATGATCTCAAGAAGTATTATCCGGATCTTTACATCATGTTGCGAAAAGTAAGAAAGGAAAGGATATTGAAATTCATTCTCGATAATATGGTTAAGGGTAAAAATGAAGGCTTATACCGGGAAAACATGAATATTGACATACTCTCCAGGATTAGTCTTTCGCATATCGACAGCATGTTTGACAGTGAAGTGATCACCATTACAGAGTTTCTGGAACGACCGTTTTTTTTAGAATACTTTGAATATCATTTAAGAGGAATTGTGAACGCCAGTGGGCTTAAGATTTTGGAGGATCAACTGCAGAAGCTGGAAGATAGTAAGTAAAAGTTGATGACATGAATAGAAACCAAGTAAAAACACCTATCAAATGAGAGTCAGTTTAATTTTAATTGCTTTACAAATTTTAAATCTGTCTGGAAAAAGTCAGTCACAAACTGCGGGACCCATGAAATTTTCATTGGAACAGTCCCGCCAATATGCCCTCGAAAACAGTCCGGTGCTGAAAAACTCAGCCAGAGACGTGGATATAGCCAAGAAGAAAATATGGGAAACCACAGCCATCGGATTGCCGCAGGCCGAATTAAGCGGTACATACAGTTATTCACCCGAACTGGCCGGTCTGTCAGATTTGTTTGCACCAGATACAACGCAAGCAGGAGGCGAAGGTGGAACACCCCCTATATTCGGCAACATTAATGCCAATGATCTGAAAACCAATTTCTTTATGAACGTGCAGGTCTCTCAGCTTATCTTTAACGGGCAATACCTGGTGGGATTAAAAGCATCCAAGGTGTATTCGGATCTTTCAAAGCTGGCCGATTCCAAATCAAAAATAGGCGTTTCCGAAAGTATAACCAACACCTATTTCACTGCATTAATCGCAAGGCAAGCCCGCATGATACTTGACTCGACTCTTAAAGTAGTTGAAAAGACACTTTTTCAGACCACTGAGCTTTATAAAAACGGTTTTGTTGAATCCACTGATGTCGATCAGATTAAAATTCTTCATACCAACATTAAGACATCACTTTCTGTTTCCATCCGACAGGAGAAACTGATGGAGCGATTGCTGAAATTCCAGATGGGAATACCTGTTGATCAATCCATTGAGCTTTCAGATGAAATAGAACCTCTGGTTAATGGAATGATATTACAAGCCGAATCGCTGGATAGTTTTGACCTCAATAACAATGTGGATTATCAACTGCTGACTACTCAGGAAAAACTGGCAAAGCTGAATATGCAGCAGCAAAAATCACAATTTCTTCCCGTGATTGCCGGATTTTATCAGCGATATGAATCGTTAGATGACAATTTTTTCAACGATCAGTCGACGAATACATTTGGGCTAAGTCTTAGTTTACCTCTTTTCAACAGTGGACAAAGATTATCACAGGTTGGGCAGAGGCAACTTGAATATATGAAAGCTCAGACAAATACCCAAATGACAGGAGAAAGCCTGTTGATTCAATATGAGACCAGTTTCTCAGAATTTTTGTCTGCAAAGGATATTTATACCATGCAAAAAGAGAACAAGGATTTGTCCTTGAAGATATACCGTAAATCTCTTATCAGATTCACCGAGGGTGTCGGATCAAGTATGGATCTAAACCAAGCTCAGACTCAGTATTTTGACGCTGAAAGCAGCTATTTTCAAGCCGTGATGTCATTCGTCTCCGCCAAATCCAAACTTGAATCCTTACTAGCCCAATAATATAAAAACTTTTAATATCAGATAAAATGAAAACAAATGTACTTCTCTTTCTGACAATTCTGATCGCTGCTGCCTGCGGCAGTAACAAGGAAGCGCAGCTTGAAAAATTAAAAAGCCAGCGTGATAAAATCAATCTCCAGATTGATAAGATTGAAGCTGAAATTGCAGCTTCTTCAGATTCAAACAGCCTTAAAGAAAAATCCACTTTCGTAGTTATTGAAGAGGTTACTCCCAAAATGTTCAAGCATTATATTGAGGTACAGGGGAAACTGGATGGAGACCAGAACGTGGCCGTTTATCCTGAATCCATGGGCAATCTGACTGAGGTATATGCCAGGGTAGGTCAGCAGGTGAGTATCGGACAGGTACTGGCTAAAATGAATGATGCAGCCTTCCAGGAGCAGATGAATTCTTTGGAAACAAACTACAATCTGGCTTTGGAAACTTTCCGGAAACAGGAAAATCTGTGGAATCAACAAATCGGTTCCGAAATGCAGTTTCTGCAGGCAAAAGCAGCTAAGGAATCCCTTGAATCGCAAATTGATGCACTAAAAAGGCAGATCGATATGACCAGGATAAAATCTCCCATCAATGGCACCATTGAAGAATCCATGGTGAAAGTCGGACAGGCGGTTTCGCCTCAAATGCCGGCCTTCAGGGTTGTTAATTTTAGCGATCTGAAAGTTATTGCCGATGTAGCTGAAGCCTATACCAGCAAAATTAATACTGGTGATGAGGTGATTGTCTATTTTCCTGATATTGATAAGGAAGTAACTGCAAGGGTCAGTTTTACCAGCAAATTTATCAATCCGACCAACCGAACATTCAGTGTAGAAGCACAACTCAAAACCAATCTTCAGAATCTTCGCGCAAATATGGTGGCTGTGCTGAAAATTAACGACTATCAGTCAAAACAGGCATATATACTTCCCATAAATCTTGTAAGAAAAGACAACCAGGGTGAATATGTGCTCGTTGCAACTGAAGAAAACAACCTGTATGTAGCACGCAAACAGCCCATTCAGACCGGTCAGATTTACAATGGCCTTGCAGAAGTTTTGAACGGGCTCAAGTCCGGTCAGAAGTTAATTACCGGGGGATATCTCAACCTGAATGAAGGGGAACCGGTACGGTTTTAATCCATAACATCCAACTGATATGATCAATAATTTTAAGGAATTCAGACCGACAAGCTGGGCTATCAACAATAAAACCAGCATGTATATGCTGTCGATTATTGTAGCCGTTTTTGGCATGATCAGCTATTTTACCATACCCAAGGAACAAATACCGGAGATTAAACTTACTTATATCATGGTAAGTACCTTGTATCCCGGAACCTCACCCGTTGATATTGAGAATTTCGTCACAAGGCCGCTGGAAAAGAACATGAAATCGCTCGAAGATGTCAAGGAAATTACCAGCAGCTCGGTTCAGGACTTTTCCACCATTCTCGTAGAATTCAATGCAGGAGTAGATCTTACCGAAGCCAAACAACGGGTGAAAGATGCCGTTGATAAAACCAAGCGTGATTTGCCGAACGACCTGCCTGATGATCCTACTGTGGCCGAACTCGACTTTTCCGAATATCCCATAATGAATATTAACCTTTCAGGGGATTACAGCCTCGAAAATTTAAAGGAATTTGCCGACGATATGTCCGATCGCATTGAAGAGGTTCCCGAGATTACCCGTGTGGATATTGTGGGTGCTCTTGACAGGGAAATCCAGATTGATGTGGACATGTATAAAATGCAGGCCGCCATGGTTACTTTCAGAGATATTGAAAGTGCCATCCAAAATGAAAACATAACCATTTCGGGCGGTAACATTGATATGGAAGGCATGAGCCGCTCAGTAAGGGTGGTTGGAGAGTTTTCCTCCGCTGACGTTATTAAGAATATTACGCTCACATCTTCAAGTGGTGCCATTGTAAGGTTGTCTGACATCGCGGAAATAAGGGACTCCCATAAAAAAGCGGAAAGCTTTTCACGACTGGCAGGAACCAATGTTGTTACGCTCAATGTAATTAAGAAAAGCGGTGAAAACCTGATTAATGCAGCAGATAAGATCAATCTGATCGTTGATCATATGAAAGCAGAAAATCTGCCCAAAGATCTGAAAATTGTTATTTCAGGTGATCAGTCCTATTTTACCAAAATCATTCTCAAGGAACTCAACAATACCATCATCATCGGTTTTATTCTGGTAACCATCGTGCTCATGTTTTTTATGGGCCTTACCAATGCCATTTTCGTTGGCTTCTCGGTTCCTCTATCCATGGCACTGGCTTACATCGTTATTCGGATGCCGTTCTTTGATTTCACGCTGAACATGCTCGTTATGTTCTCATTTATCTTTGCACTGGGTATAGTGGTAGACGATGCCATTGTGGTTATTGAAAATACCCACCGTATCTTTTCAAAAACCGGTATGAATATCAGTGATTCAGCCAAAGCTGCTGCCGGAGAGGTATTTGTTCCCATCTTATCCGGTACTTTGACAACGCTGGCCCCCTTCTTCCCGCTGGCCTTCTGGCCTGGGGTAATCGGGAAATTCATGTATTATATTCCCATCACCCTCATTGTTACCTTGTTCATGTCTTTGATTGTAGCTTATTTCTTCAATCCGGTCTTTGCTGTATCATTTATGAAACCTGATGAAAAAGAAGGAGAAGGACGCGACAGAAGGGCAGTGTTAAAAACCGGCCTCATTATCCTGATTATTTCAGCATTTTTCTATATTCCCGGTTTTTCTGGAAGTAAGTTCTTTATGGGTCTGGCTAATCTTGGCGTCTTTATTGCACTAAGCTATGTCGGCCACAATCTCTGGATGTGGAAGGTATTGCTTAAATTCCAGCAGCGGGTAATCCCGAAAATGCTGCAGAAATATGAAAGCACCTTGCGGTGGGCTCTCAAAGGCAGGAGGCCCGGAAGACTGGTATGGAGTTTGATCGGCTTGTTTATTCTCACGCTGTTTATCTTTGGCTGGAGTAAACCCAACATATTGTTTTTCCCCGAAGGAGATCCCCAGTCAATTTATGTAAATATAAAACTTCCGGTGGGTACCGATGTGGATGTCACGGATTCTGTTACAAAGGTTATCGAAAACCGTGTGTTCAAAGTATTGGGCAATAATAATCCGATTGTGGAATCTGTCATTGCCAATGTTGCATCAAATGCCACATCTGACATGTTCAGTTCGGGAGCATTAAATCCCAATCTTGGCCGAATATCCATCAATTTTGTCGAATTTGCCAAACGGCATGGTGAAAAAACCACGCCCTATATTGACAAAATCAGAAAGGAAGTTCAGGATATTGCAGGAGCTGAAATCACTGTTGATAAGGCAAGTGAAGGACCTCCTGTAGGTAAACCAATCAATATCGAAATAAGCGGCGAAAACCTGGATGAATTAATTTCCACTTCCGAAAGGTTGCAAAGATTTATAGATTCTATGGAGATTGGCGGGATTGAAGAGCTGAAATCAGACTTCGAGACTTTTAAACCCGAACTGATTGTCAATATTGATCGCGAAAGAGCCAACCGGGAGGGTATTACTACAGGACAGATTGGAATGGAGCTCAGAACAGCTATAACCGGTACTGAAGTCTCAAAATACCGTGAGGAAGAGGATCAGTATCCGATACAACTCCGCTACAGTGAATATCAGCGCGAAAATATTGACCGCCTGATGAACCTGAAGATTACCTTCATGGATATGGCCTCGGGAAGATTAAAAAGCATCCCGTTGTCTTCTGTGGCAACTATCACTTATCAGAATACCTATGGCGGTATAAATCGCAAAGATCTGAAAAGGCTGATCACAGTGTCATCTAACCTGCTTTCAGGCTATAACTCAAATGAAGTGAATGCCAAAATCCGGCAGGCGATGCCAAAATTCAATAAACCTGAAAGCGTTGAAATTTCACTGACCGGTGAACAGGAAGATCAGGCCGAAAGTATGATGTTCCTTTTCCAGGCCATGCTGGTTTCAATTTTTCTCGTGATCTTTATCCTTGTGACGCAGTTCAATTCTACCAGCAAACCGGTCATCATCCTTTCAGAGATACTTTTCAGTATCATCGGAGTAATATTAGGCTTCACTATTTTTGGAATGGATTATTCGATTATTATGACTGGGATGGGAATTGTTGCCCTCGCTGGAATTGTAGTTCGCAATGGAATCTTGCTTGTTGAATTTACCGACAGGTTAAAGGAAAATGGGATGCGTACCCGTGAAGCCATTGTTCAGGGCGGAAAAACAAGGATCACACCAATTGTATTGACAGCCACTGCAACTATTCTTGGATTGATCCCGCTTGCTATCGGTTTCAACATTAATTTTGGCACCCTTCTGTCCGAACTCCGTCCGCAAATTCATATCGGAAGTGATACGAAAGATTTCTTCGGACCCCTGGCATGGTCCATCATTTTTGGTCTTTCATTCGCCACCGTTCTTACGCTGTTGTTTATACCGGTAATGTATAAAATATTGCACGTGGCCAAAATCCGCCTGCTCCGGAAACGGCATAAAAGAAGATTAAGAAGAGAAATGGCAAGAAACAGATAGGTCGCATTGTATCAGGATGTGCGCCTGAATGTAAAATATAAACTAAAAAGCGGGGGCATCATAACACTCCGCTTTTTTATATTAATCCATCAAGGAGACTATCGGGACAGCAGGACAAACACACAACCTGACAGTCCGAAAAACCATTTGCGTAATGCAAAAACTCTGCCTACTTTTGACCTTTCATCCTCAATTATGATTTCCGGACATTACGGTGAATTTGCAGCATTGCTGGTAGCGGTTTTCTGGTCGATTACCGCCTTGTCATTTGAAAAGGCCAGCAAAAAGGTAGGCTCGTTGCCGGTAAACATCATCAGGCTGGTGATCGGCTTTTTCTTCCTCACGTTGCTGAATCTGATTATGAGGGGCATGATCCTGCCCACCGATGCCACCGCGCATAACTGGCTGTGGCTTTCAATATCGGGAATCATTGGCTTTGTGCTGGGCGACTTTTTCCTGTTCAAATCATATACCATCATCGGCTCCTGGTTTGCCATGCTCATCATGACATTGGCGCCGCCGATGGCCGCTGTTTTTGGATGGATCCTGATTGATGAACAGCTCAGTATACTGGCCATACTGGGTATTGTGATTACCATGGCAGGTATTGTTATTGCCATGTTCACCCGCAATAAGGAAAACAGAGGATTTTCGATCAACAAACCGTTAAGAGGAATTCTTTATGCTTTTGGCGGGGCACTCGGACAGGCCCTGGGTATTGTGATCAGTAAATACGGCATGCAGGGCTATGATCCATTTGCTGCCACCCAAATCAGGATCATAACCGGCATCATTGGTTTCGTTCTGATGATCACCCTTATGGGAAAATGGCAAGCGGTACGAACTGCAGTTGCCGACCGGAAAGCCCTGGTACCTATCACCATCGGTTCGTTTTTCGGCCCTTTCCTGGGCGTGTCTTTCTCATTGCTTGCCATTCAACATACCTCCACAGGCATTGCTTCCACAATAATGGCCCTGGTTCCCATCTTTATCATTCCACCCAGTATCTGGCTTTTTAAACACAAAATCACCCTTCAGGAAATCATTGGAACTATTGTCAGCCTGATTGGAGTGGCGCTGTTTTTCCTTTAGAAACTATAAGAGAAAACAGCAGTAGCAGTGAGTAATATAGTAAGTCCCACTTCGACAGGCTCAGTGTGACGGCGTGTGTCATACTGAGCCTGTCGAAGTATGACGAGTATAGCAGTAGTTTCGTTGCATTGAAGATTAATCATCTTGCACAATACAAGCTGATGAATTACATTAGCATCCTTAAAATCAATAATTATGATGAATTATCTGCGACGCCTGGTTAAATTTTCATTGTATGTGGTTGTTATAATAGCCATTGCTATTTATGTTATACCGGCTGTTTCCGGAAAAGAACCGACTGATCTTGTCGGTAGACTGAAAGATCCAAAGCTCCAATTATTCTGGATATTTATCCTGGTTTATACATTGATTTTCCCATTGATTGGATACACCAGGATTCAACGGCACCTGAACGGCACATTCCTGCAAAACCGGGATGCTTTCGAAAAAGCATTTGAAATGCTGGACTACATAAAAATAGAAGAATCGCAGGATCACATCGTATACCGCAGAAGATCAAAATTTGCCCGTTTCATGCAAATATATGAAGATGGTATTGTGGTAATACCCGGAGACAATCCGGTTATAATTTCAGGGATGCGCAAAACTGTTAAAAGGATCGACAGGATGCTCGATCAGTTGCTGGTAAAAGAATCTGATCAGAATTAACTCCTTGCTTTACCGGGTTTGATGGTGTTTTCGTAACGTTTGGAAACGTAATCCCAGTCGACTACATTCCAGAAAGCATCAATATAATCCACCCTCCGGTTTTGATTTTTCATGTAATAAGCATGTTCCCATAAGTCGAGACACAAAATCGGCATTCCTTTATCCCTGGCTATATCCATCATGGGATTATCCTGGTTGTAGGTTGTGGTCACCTTCAGATTTTTATTTTCATCCACAATCAGCCATGCCCAACCCGAACCGAATACCGATTTGGAGGCTGTGTTGAAACTTTCCCTGAAGTTTTCATAGGATCCGAAATCGCGGTCGATTGCTTTTGATAATTCCAACGAAGGTTTACGCCCTGAAACCGGTGTAAGCACCCTCCAGAAAAGCCGGTGGTTGATGTACCCGCCGCCATTATTTCTGACGGAATCAGCATGTCCCGAAACGTTTTTCATTATTGCCATGGCAGATTTACCGGTTAAACCAGCCGCAGCAACTGCCAGGTTAAAATTATCGGTATAAGCTGCATGGTGTTTGGTATGATGCAGCTTCATGGTTTCCCCGTCAATAAAAGGCTCAAGAGCGTCATATGAATACGGCAAATCGGGCAACCTGAAAATGCCATCCCATTTTTTTCTGTTCCTGGCAAGCAGCTTAGAACCAAAACCGGTTGCAACAACACCGGCAGTTCCAAGGAATATAGATTTGAGAAAAGTTCGTTTATCCACTTCAGTAATATTTAATGCTTAACAATAAACTTATAACAAACTTACAATAAAAAAGTTTATTACGAAAAAAAGTTATGAAGAGGGGTTTTGGATTGTCTGCCGGCCTGCCGGTGAGGCAGGTTGTCGTACCCGTAAAACACACCCTTCAAGGGTTTTCAACCGCTTGAAGGGTGTGTGTTTAAAACAAAAGCAGAACGCACCTAATTCTTCTCCGGGTACAGCACCACCCGCACATAATTCTTCAGATCGAATTTGTTAGCTGCAGCCTGAATTTCCTCTGAAGTCAGGTTGTTGATCCAGTCGGCATAGCGTGTTATCAAAGCCGGGTCTTCGTTCCGGTAACCATTGGCCAACTCACTGATCCAAAAACTGTTCTCCTTCATATTCCTTTCCAGATCGCGCCGTTGCGCCTCTTTCACCTTGACCAGATCTTCGGGTTTCACGCCATTCTTCTGAATGCCGGCAATTTCATCAAGGGCAGTTTGAGTAAGTTTATCGGTATTATCGGGAGAACAAGGTATCACAATATTCAGAATTGCCCTGGAATACGGTATTTTGCCTAAATCGGCATAGGCTCCCACATGATATGCCCCGCTCATTTCCTCCCTGATCACGTCAATATATCGGATTCCCAATAATTGCCCCAGTGATTCCAGTGCATGATCTTCCCGGAGATCCCAGGGTTGGTTGGACTCGAAGTAGATACCCACCATGCTTTTGGGGTCATTGCCCTTATACACCGCTTTGTCCAGCTTCTCTGCCGGCGGCCGGATACCCATATCCTTCCAGCTTTCCTGACGCCGGGTAGATGGAAGGCTGGCCAGGTACTGCTCAATAAACGGTCTGATGCTGTCCATTTTAATCGCACCAACAATAAAAAATGTAAAATCAGATGCATCGGCAAACCGGTCGTTATAGATTTCATAGAGCCTTTCGAGTTTCACCTGGTCCAGTTCGTTTTCGGTAGGCAATACATCAGCCCTGGGGTGATTTTGGGTTCTGGCCCTGACAAACTGGTCGGAAAAATAGGTTTCGGGACTGGTAAGTGCATTCTTAACATATCCCTTTTGAAGATCCATGATCGATTTGAATAAGGCACTGTCTTTTCGGGGACTGGTGAAATACAAGTAAGCAAGCTGGAACATACTTTCCATATCCCGGGGAGTTGAAGAACCGCTGATGCCTTCATAATAAGCATCAATATATGGGCTAACCGATACATTTTTACCGGCCAGCAACTTGCTGACATCGGACGTGGAATATGCTGCCACACCGCTTTCAGAAACAATGTCGTTTGAAAAGGTTGCTGCCTGATGATCCACTGTTTCATAAACCGAATAGCCACCCGGACTGTATGCGCTGAACAGTACCTGGTCATTCTTAAAGTCGGTGGCCTTCAGCACTACCCTGGCACCATTGGAGAGCTTCATTTCAAAAGTTCCCAGCGCTTCATTTTTTTTAGCCAGCAGTATTCTGCCCTTGGCTGGTTTTTCAGCCAACAGCTGACTCCCTGATATCTTATCCTCATAGGGCGCTATTTCCGATTTCATAGCCAGATCCACATAACTCAGTATCTGTTCTTCACCCGGTAACTGCAAACCTTCCTTTTCAGGAGCCAGAACCACCATAAGCCGGTTATCAGCCGGAAGCAGTTTAACCAGCGCCTGGTTCACTTCTTCAAGTGTAATGCCTTCAACATATTCCTTTGCAAATCCATATTCGAACTCAATTCCGGGTATGGGCTCATCATTCAGAAAATTCCTCAGGTATTCGGAGGCATAATTTACAGAATTCGTTTTATCGCGCTCATTATAAGCATTTTCATAAGCCGTTAACACTTCCCTTTTCTGACGGTTCAGTTCACCTTCTGTAAAGCCATGACGAACAGCCCTTTCGCTTTCAACAACCAGGGTCTGAACAGCCCTTTCGGTTCCGGTTTCAGGTGCAACAGCTCCAATCAGAAAAATATCCTTCTCCGGAACAATGGGTGCAAATTCCACTTGTGCCCCCAGCAGCGCCGGATCGGGTTTATCTTTCAGCTCATTGAACCGTTGCGTCAGCATACCCGATACAAGCACATTCACTAATGATCTGCGGTAGTCTTTCTGAAGAGTTTCCTTTTCGGGTTCAATCATGCAAAACATCATCACCTGCAACAAAGGCATTTCCTTATCGGTCATTACCATGGGGCGGGTTCCGGCATGCCCGGGCACCGGGTAATTTTTCCTTGGCCTGGAATTTTCCGGATTCTTAATCGAACCAAAGTGCGCCTTAATACTCTTCTCAATTGCATCGGGATCAATATCTCCAACAACTACAAAAGCCATCAGGTCAGGCCGGTACCAGTCGCGGTAAAATTGTCTGATCCGCTCATGAGGAGCACCTTCAATAACTTCTTTTTTACCCAGTGGAATCCGCTGTGCGTATTGCGAGCCCTCGAACAGGGCAGGATAAAGCTTGTTGATAAAGCGCAGGTTCATGCCCTGGTTCATGCGCCATTCTTCCATGATAACTCCTCTTTCCTTGTCAATCTCAGTTCCGTCAAAGGTGATGTTGTGTGCCCAGTCCTCCATAATCTGAAATCCTTTTTCAACTATATGTGCTGAGTCAGTTGGCAGGGTAAGCATGTATAAGGTGTGGTTGATTCCGGTTTCGGCATTGACCTCAGGTCCAAACTGAACGCCAACCGACTGCATGTAATGAACCAGGTCGTTTTTGGCGAAGTTTTTAGTTCCGTTAAAAGCCATGTGCTCTACAAAGTGAGCCAGACCCTGCTGGTCATCTTCTTCCAGCACCGAGCCAGCCTTTACTACAAAGCGCATTTCAACACGCTTTTCAGGCTTGCTGTTTTTCCGGATATAATAGGTCAGTCCGTTTTCCAGTTTTCCAGTTTTAACCTGCGTATCAACAGGTATGGGAAGATCCAGCTTCTCCTGAGCCCGGACAAAATTAAAGGACAAAAAGGTAATAAAAACCAGAACGATGTGACATTGACAGAATTTGGGTCCGATCTTTTTCATTGAATTTAGAATTATAGATATTAATGAGAAACAAAACAAATAGTAGTTAATGCAAATATAATCGATCGAAATAAAACTCCTATCTATTGATTAATTGGTTTATCACTTACAGCCAACGCGCTCACCCATTCTGACTAAGGTCTCGATTCCCCTCACCGAGTGCGCAATCAGATCATCATCAGGCTGAACAACATCTTTTTTCAGCAATTGAATAATGGTAGACCCTCCGAATTCAAACCAGCCTTTTTCATCGCCACGATTGAATGTACATGAATTCCGGTGATTAAGAACGATCTTCCCTACCATCATGGCACCCACCTCAATGTGTACAACCTGCCTGAAATTATCGGTGTGCATTACAGTAAGCTCCCTGTAATTCTGCGCCAATAAAGAATCTACCAAAGACAGGGCAATGGGATTCACCGAGTTCAGCACACCGGGAATTGTTTTTACCGGATCCTGCAAACCGGAGTCAATATAACAGAAACGGTGATAATCCATTGGGGCAAGGCGGTATACAAAACACCACCCGTCTGCATATTCCCTGGCCATATTGTCGTCCTGCAGCAATTCTGTCAACGTATACCAGTATCCCTTTACAGGTACCTGATATTTGTGAGACAAGTCGAAAACCAGCAGACGTGCGTCTGCCGGCGAAACCAGGTGCTTCGGTTTGGAATCCACCTTGCGGGCTCCCGGTTTTAACTTCCGGGTAAAAAAGTCATTCAGACTTTTATAGGATTCCAGCGGCTGACTGATTTCGTCTGTATCTATTTTATACTGTTCAATGAAATTGTGAATCATTGGTTTGCTCAAAAAACTCTTCATCAGCCAGCCGTACAGGGCCGAAACAACCGACCTGTTGATCAGCCGGGTAATAATTTTCCCCGTAAATGTGCTGTACAGGAAAGACAAAGCACTGAGATTCCCCGACACCTCAACCTCCTCAAGCTTCGTGCTCCTCTGGAATATTTTATACTCTTTCATTTAGGCACCACTTTAACTGTATGTCAAAAGTAATACAAAAAACCATTCACCCCCCCGAATTCGCATTTCGCACCCTTTACTATCCCCTTAAGCCAGTTTGCTCTTGAGAAAACCTCCTGCATGCAGCATTTTTGTATAGAATTTCATCTGAATACCATGTTCGCTTTATTTGCAGCAGCATTTATGATCATTTCCTTCCTGCCGGTTGAGGATACCTTACCTGCAAGAGAATCTGTTACGGCTCCTTACTATGCAAAAATGCAATATGCCGGTAACCTGGGCCTGGCATCCATAGGCCTGGGTAAAACCTATTTAAAAGACAGGCTGACCGTCGATTTCAACTACGGCTACCTTCCCAAAGAAATAAACGGATCCCGGGTGCATACACTGGCATTGAAATCTGCTTACCAGTTCAAAAAACACCAGTTATCCATCTTTTTCATCAGGTATTATACCGGAATCAGTTTCAACTATGCCATCACCGACAATACCTATTTATCTTATCCTGACTACTTTCCTTCAGACTATTACAACACCAATGCAGTTCATGTGAATCCGTTTCTGGGGATTAAACTTGCCCTTCCCAATAAAGCGGATAAACCGGACGCAATCGAAATTTATGCCGAATTGGGTACCGTAGACTACAAAATAGGGTATGCCATTGCCAATAAGGAGATCAAACCGAAAGATATCTGGAATCTTTGTTTTGGTATTACTTTTCCCCTGTCTAATAACCTGTTAAAATGAAATCTTTTGTTACAATAAACCTTACCGGATTATTTCTGCTGTCATTTATTTCCTGTTCGGACAATTTCAGCTACAGTCCCTATGATTCAGATGTGGACAAGGATCATCCCAATGAAGAACAGGTGAAGATGATAAGCAACATAGCCCTGTCCGGATCTGATACCTTCAAATTTGCATTGCTGTCAGATATTCATGATAATTACGATGATTTATCCGATGCAATCAAGCGGTTAAATAAACACACGGATTTGAGTTTTATTGCCTGTTGCGGCGATATTACCAATTCAGGACTGGCTCAGCAATTTGAGTGGTACGTAGATGTAATCAACAAATCACAGCATCCCTTCATCAGCTTAATCGGAAATCACGATTACCGTTCAAACGGTTACCGGATATATCAGAAAGTTTTCGGCCCTTCGGATTTCTCATTTGATGCAGGAAATTACAAATTCGTATTTTTCGACAATGTGGTTTGGGAAAATGACAACCGTTCACCAAAATTCGACTGGCTCACCGATCAACTTTCCGATTCAGAATTACCACATGTGATCCTAACTCATATTCCACCATGGGACAATCAGATGACCGGAATCAACAACCTGGTTTTTCGCGATATTGTCAATTCTGAAAACACTATTTTATGTTGTCACGGCCACACGCATGAATATGCCGACACTTGCTATAACGGAGTCCACACGATTGTTTCCGAGGCCATCAACGACCGGGAATACTATGTGATCAGTCTGGTGGGAAAACAGTCATTTTTCAAACGCATTCGCTATTGATCATGTATTTAGAAAACTATGATAACCGCTTTGATTATATTGATTATATACTACCTGTTCGACAAACAAAAGAGTCCAAAAACAGGTATTAAACCGCAGGTATCAGAAGTATAAGAATGAATTCTTTTCTGATTTCCAATGTCCCGGAAGTATCAAGAATCTCATTCAAACAACATACCAATCAGTTCCTGCGGATGGTTCAGCAAAACCCGGGCACCATGAGCCTGTAGCTCTTCTTTACTCCTGAACCCCCACAACGCGCCAACAGCATACATGGCGGCCCGGTTTGCAGTGATCATGTCAACGTCTGTATCGCCCATATAAAGTATTTGTTCCGGTGGAACTGCCATCAACGTGCAAATTTCCAACGCTCCTGCCGGATCGGGCTTTTTGGGATAATCTGCCCGTGCGCCGGTGACTTTAATGAAGGGAACATTACCCATCAGCTTCGAAACAATCTTGTGGGTTAAGGGCTCAGATTTATTGGAAAAAACTGCCAGTTTCAATTTCAACTGCGTCAATGCATCCAGAAGCTCAGGTATTCCTGCATATAATTGTGTTTCTACCAGGCAGTTCTTGTTGTAATCGTCCATCAATGCTGCCAGACACTTTTCAATGTTCTCATTCCGCCTGGCTTTAGCTGGCAAGGCCTGCCTGACCAGGTTTTCCAATCCCCGCCCTACAAGCAGCTTATAGTCTTCTTTCCCGCGGATGGGATATCCGTATCGTGTCAGCACGCGGTTCATTGAACCTGCCATGTCAGCTAATGTATCGGCCAGTGTGCCGTCAAGGTCGAAAATAATGCCTTTGAAATTCATTATGCGAACACGCTATTTGATAAACTGCATGTGATAGCGGGCATGAGCCTTGACTTTTTCCGGTAAAAAATGATCAGCATGGTATTTGCCGGCTACATATAAACCGGACTGATCACAATAGTGCCTGCTGGCCGGATTTCCTGAATTGCCGGTAGGTATCACGGTAAGCGATTTATCCCAGTCCGACAGGTCGAATATGTGCCTGTGCGAAGCTCCAAAATCCGACTCAAACGATTTGCCTGTGGTATAACCGTAAGGCGCAACTGTATGAAAACTGCCCCCTACCGGATAAGGTCCGCGTTTCAGTTTAAAAACCCTGTCGAGAATTTTCACAGCCGACAACGGATGCGCCAGGTTCAGTCCGTGCAATTTGCCCCACGCCCAGGTTTCAGGGTTATTTCCCAGAACAGGCTCCAGTCCGGTGATTGATTTTGTAAAGGCACATGCGATCACATCCTTGAATTCTTCCTTGGTGTTGTTGGTGGTTACATCATCAAACCATTCGGAAACCCCGGCCTCAATTAACCCATCGGTGGCGTTGCGCCAAATACTGCCCAACCGGAGGTACCTGTCAAATAATGCTGTTCCCAATTCATCGGAATAAATACAGCCGATCAGGTTTACATAAATCGATTCAAAAATCAATGGTGCAGCCCCGTCAGCCTCCATTTCGAAATTCCAGCTTTTCAAAACTTCATAAGCCTGGCTTTCAGTTGCAGTAAGGTTTGTATTTCCCGATAAAGCCCCGATGATAACCGGCATGTATTTTTCAGCCATCTTGGAATACCGATCGAGTTGTATGCTCTTGAAATCCTCTACTGAAAGCCTGTCTTTGGCATTAAGAAGCTCTGTTATTCTCAGATATCGGTTTGGTTGTGCATACCAGGTTCCGATGTGATGGGGATAATCTGACGAAACAGTCCGGTTATTGGCCGAAGCAACATAACCATTCACAGGATTGTACTGAAAGGGTAATTCCTCAAACGGAACATAGCCTTTCCAATCATATTCATCAGTAGTACCCGGTAAAACGCCGAAAGGAATGTCGCGCTTGCGTACCGGCACCCCGGCAGCACAAAACAGTCCGATATTGCCTCTGCGATCGGCATAAGCTATGTTCTGGCTGATAGACGTAAAGGTCTTCAGCGCCTGCTTAAAATCATTCCAGTTATTGGCCCGGTTGAGCTGATATATGGTGCTGATCTCATCACTGATCTCATCACCAACCCAGTGCATGGTCACTACCCGATCACCGAAACCTTTAAATGATGAAACAATGGGTCCGCGGTGTGTAAACCGGAGTGTTTTTTCCACCTGATTTCCTTCCTTGGTTTTAATAACTTCCCTTCGGATTTCAAAATTCCTCCAGCTTCCGTTGAATTCATATTGCCCTGAATCAGCAGGATTGATCCTTTCTTCGTAAAAATCCACATTATCCACATAAGTATTGGTCATCCCCCAGGCAATGCTGTCGTTATGACCGCAGATTACAAACGGGGTACCCGGCAATACCAGGCCCGTTACATTCAGCTTTCCTTCAATTACCTGGTGCATCTGGTACCAGATACCCGGAATATTCAGCCCAAGATGCATATCGTTGGCCAATATCGGGGAACCTGTTGTGCTTTTATCAGAAGACACCGCCCAGTTGTTGCTGGCGTCCAGCACATCAATACCCAGATCCTGCAACATTGCCGTGTGCAGCATCATATCGGGAAGCAATGTTGAAAGGCCCTTTATTTCAGGTTTTCCGCTGAAAACTACAGGCTGCTTTCTCAGCACATCAGGCAGCAACTGCCTGTAACGAACAGAATCCACTGCCTTCTGAATGTCGGCCAGCAGCACTTCGCTCCAGCCCGATTTGAGATCCCATCCCATATACCCTATCATGTTCACTGTATGATAAGGCTCCCACAACTCAGGTTTATACCCGAGCACACTGAATTCAAAAGGCAAACGGCGCTGATTGTTTTGAATATACTGGTTAACACCTTCTGAAAATGCCTCCATCGCCACAATACATGCCGAATCCGCGTTCTTCAGCAGCTTTTCCGACTTGTCCCTGAACCGGAGTGCGCGCAGGATCATGTCATTTTCCATGTATTTTTCACCAAATATTTCCGAAAGCCTCCCTTCCGTAACATGCCGGAGCATGTCCATCTGCCAGAGCCTGTCCTGCGCCAGCAGGTAACCTACGGCCATATACAAATCATGCTCATTCCGGGCATACACATGCGGAATGGCAAAACTGTCGCGGTAAACCTCTACAGGGGCATACAAGCCGCTCAACCTGATGTCTTCGTTGTAGTCGGGAAGTGAACGATGCGTGAGATTCCTTATGAAAAATAACCCAATAACACTTACGAGGATTATAAACAATACTAACCCAGCCAATATGCGCCTGAATCTTTTCATGAATTGGAGTTTTATAAGTTTACGTCACCTACCCTGTTCAATCAACAGAAATAAAAGTAGACATTTGTGTGTAAAATTATAAAATTCCCGATACGATCCCAGCGATTATTGGCTGGCCCGGCATAGTTCTAAAACCTATCGCTCATGCACCATCATACCGTTACCAGGTTGCGAATGGCTTCCGTAATTTTTTCGGGCAAATGTTGTGCAACCGGTACCGACTTCTCGTCTTTTCGCCTGCACCAGATGACCGTATTGAAGCCATAGGCCAGTTTTCGTTTTTCATTATTGTTTACACTGTAATATTCAAAATGAAAACGCACCCCGTATTCATAAATCCTGTCGATATAAAACCGGGTCAGGATATTTTCAAACGGCATGGCTTCCTGCAGGTGTTTCACGCTGCTTTCAATGGATATGAATTCTCCGCTCCTGCCATTATTAATGAATATCTCGGGAGCCAGCTGGTAAAGATACTGCTCCATTAAATTGGATTGCCAGTCGTAGTAATTTGAATAATACAGGTTACCCACGGCATTTCCGTTGTGCATGCCGGTATCAAACACCCGTTCACTCAGCATAATACCGGGCCTTATTTTAGACGGATTCTCATATTTAAGCGTTCCCAGGTCTTTCACTCCGGGGTAATGATGGCTCTTTTCAAGGCGTGTCATCAAGGCTGATTTCCCCTGGTACTTCTCCAGAAAATCCAAAAAGTAAGCCGGAATTGG
>JAFGOR010000219.1 GCA_016926375.1 Bacteroidales bacterium | reverse complement strand
GGTAAAGATTGAATCAAATTTCCTGGAATTTCCGGTTTTGCTCAAATACAAATCCAAGCGCCTCAACAATTTCAGACCATTCCTGATTGGAGGCCTCAATGCCCGCATTGACCTGGCAACGGCCAAAAAAACCTGGGGGCGGTCGAGAAAAGAAAACAACCTGGTTTTGCTGAAGCCGTTCGATTTGTACTATGAAATAGGTATGGGAATGGATTTCTACCTGGAATATGATTTGAAGTTTGCTATTGAATTCAAATATTCGGTTGGCATGACCAATGTGCTTCGCACCAGCATCGACAAGCGCGGTGAAACAATTTATCCGCCTGATGAGGATGCCATTTTCACGAATGTTATTGACAAACTCTTTTCCAGGATGTTTACGATTACCATTCATTTTGAGTAATTTTGCCTGTTTTAATTTCATTCATAGCATCTGAATAAAGAAGTCACACTGATATTGTCCCCCGCGCAGGCATCCTCAGGCGAGACCTATATGCCTGCAATTGCACAGGCTTTGGGTGTTTCAGTGCAGGAAATCACGTTTGCCAGAATTATTCGCAAAT
Source organism: Bacteroidales bacterium (assembly GCA_016926375.1). Lineage (GTDB taxonomy): Bacteria > Bacteroidota > Bacteroidia > Bacteroidales > UBA10428 > UBA5072. Next base: position 13,912 of record JAFGOR010000219.1, on the reverse strand, counting down.
CAGTTGATGCCCGCGGAAGAAGCATAAAAATCAACATGTCGTTTCAGGTTTACCTGGATGAAGAACCAGCATCCAACCTGGAGAATGAATACCAATACCAACCGGTTGAAAACAAGCCTGAAATTGTTGTTGTAGGAGCCGGACCTGCCGGCCTCTTTGCCGCGCTGCGGCTCATAGAGCTGGGTTACAAACCTGTTGTTATTGAAAGAGGGAAACCGGTTCATGAACGCAAATCAGACATCGACCTGCTCGAAAGCAACCACATTCTGAACAGGGAATCCAATTATTGTTTCGGCGAAGGCGGGGCAGGAACTTTCTCTGATGGTAAGCTGTACACGCGTTCCAAAAAGCGCGGGGACATCAGCAGAATCCTGGAGATACTGTACATTCATGGCGCCGACGAAAGCATCCTGTACGAGGCGCACCCGCACATAGGTTCCGATAAACTCCCTGGTGTAATTACCAATATCCGCAAGACCATCCAGGGTGCCGGAGGAGTCATGAGCTTCAACACCCGGGTAACGGATCTGAAGCTGGTTGATGGTCGAATTGATTACCTGGTTACTGACAAGAACGAAAAAATAAGGGGTAATGCCTATATTTTCGCTACCGGTCATTCAGCCCGCGACGTGTACTTTATGATGCAGTCCAAAGGCATCCTGCTCGAAGCCAAGCCGTTTGCCATGGGCGTGCGGGTGGAACATCCCCAGGGATTGATAGACCAGATTCAGTACCACGGCCATAAGGACAGGCACCTTCCGGCTGCTGCATACAACGTGGTTGAACAGGTTAACGGAAGAGGCGTTTATTCATTCTGCATGTGTCCGGGTGGACAGATTGTACCCTCAGCCACTAATGAATCTGAAATTGTGGTAAACGGCATGTCACTTTCTGAAAGAAATTCACCTTTTGCCAACTCTGGAATTGTGGTTCAGGTGATGCCCGAAGATTACCGGAATTACCAGAACCTCGAAGGTTTGGCAGGATTGCGCCTTCAGGAATTGTTCGAAGAAAAAGCATACCGACAGGTGCAAAACGGACAGAGAGCACCGGCACAAAGGCTCACCGATTTTGTGAGCAACCGGAATTCCCAGAATTTGCCGGTGAACTCATACCTTCCGGGGACCGTTATGTCGCCCATGCACGAATGGATGCCCGATTTCATCAAGAGAAACCTGCAGGAAGGATTCAAAAAGTTCGATACCAAAATGAGGGGGTTTCTTACCCGGGACGCTGTTATAGTGGGAGTGGAATCAAGGACTTCCTCGCCGGTACGTATTCCACGTGATCCTGAATCGGGAAGTCACACCCGCATCAGCAATCTTTTCACTGCCGGGGAAGGTGCCGGTTATTCAGGAGGCATTGTTTCATCGGCCGTTGATGGCGAAAATATGGCGGCTTCCTGTGCCCGGTTCGCTGCCGGTTCATAAATCGTTATTTCCCGACAGGCCTGTTCGCTGGAGCAGCAATCGCACAGGTTCAATGGTTACCAGGCATCCTTTCCTCATTTTCATCAGGTCAGGTTCTATCAGCCTGTAAAATTGTTCCAGCATCTCGGTGGTATCCACCATTTCAATCATCAGGGGCAGCTTTTCCGTAAGCTCCCAGTATCGCGAAGTGCTGATGTGGCTGCTGCTTTTGCCATAACCCATAATTCCCCTGTAAACAGTAACCCCCGAAATCCCTCTGTCCTTTGCCAGGCGTACAAGATGCTCGTATAACAACCGTGTACCCATCTTGTCTGTTGAGCTGGCATAAATTTTTAAAACACTGTATTCAGGTGAGTTCATTTTTTATAACAGGTTAGTTGTTGTATAACCAAGATAAACTGCAATAAAACCGAGAATAATACTTAGGCTTGTATATATAAGAACAGTAAGAAATTGTCCGTTGTGCATGAGCATCAGGTTTTCATTGGTAAATGAAGAAAAGGTGGTAAACCCGCCGCACAAACCCACCATTAAAAAGAGCCTCCATTCGGCAGACAACAACTCACTTTTTGCAGATATGCCCGTGAGAATGCCAATGATGAAACTCCCCAATACATTAACCGTAAGGGTTCCGACCGGAATGGAAAAAATATCATACTGAAGATTCAGCTTTGACACATAATACCGGGCAATGCTTCCGATAAAGCCACCAATACCTACAAGAAAGAAATTCTTCATTACGTAATTCAAACCTGTTACACCTGGCCAGGGCGAAAAATAATGCCGCCGAATAACATCTCAATATTAAGTAATTAATCGCACAGCTGCTACAAATCGGAAGTAAAATTGCGATTATTTTAACTCCTTTACTATTTGACCGGTGCAAATCAGCTTTTCTCAGGCTTATGTCTATAAATTAATGGTGTTGGTATAATTTATTTGCGGCCGCCTGTCCATCGGCATAACTTTACACCTGTTAAATAACATAATACATTCCACCTATGCAACTTTTACCCGTAATCAGAAATATAACTTCGCCAATAATCAGTAAACCCACCCGGATTTTGCTGCTTCTGATCATATCGTGCTTAGCCCACAATGCAGCTGCACAGAATTATAGAGTCGAAGGAACCATAATCGACAAATCCGACAATCAACCCGTTATTGGAGCGTTTGTATTCATGGCCGACCTGAAAGACACAACCGAAAGGGTTGCCACTACAACCGACGTGAACGGCAGGTTTACACTCGCCGATTTGAAAAAAAAGAGCTATAACCTGACCATCCGCAGCATCAATTACAAACTGGTAAAACAGGTTGTCACACTTACTAAAACAACCACTAACCTGGGAACCCTGATACTTGAAATGGACAGCAAGGTGCTCAATGAAGTGGTGATTGTGGGCCAGGGAACTGCCGTTCAGAAAGGAGATACCACGATTATGACCGCTGATGCCTTTAAAGTGAATGTGGACGCCAATGCCGAAGATTTAGTTAAAAAAATGCCGGGTATTACCGTTGAAAACGGAACCATCAAAGCCCGGGGCGAAGATGTGAAAAAGGTGTTGGTAGACGGGAAACCCTTTTTCGGAGACGATCCTTCGGTTGCCCTGCGCAACCTGCCGGCCGATGTGATTGACCGGGTACAGGTGTATAATAAGCTGAGCGACCAGGCAGAGCTTACCGGTTTTGACGATGGGGAATCCGAAAGAACCATCAACATCATCACCAGGAGAAGCAACGTCTACAGTAAATTTGGTAAAATAACCGGCGGTACTAATTTCGATGACAAGTATCTGGTTGCAGGAAATCTGAATATATTCAGCGGACCCCGCCGGTTTACCTTCAGCGGCATGACCAACAACGTGAACCAGCAGAATTTTGCCATGCAGGACCTTATCGGGACCTCTGGCGGAGGCGGTTATGGCGGCGGCTGGGGAGGCAGGCAATTTGGCGGATCAAGCGGTATCAGCAAAAACAGTTCGTTCGGCTTCAATTACCAGGACAGCTGGGGTAAAAAAGCGTCCGTATCCGGAAGTTACTTCTTCAACTCAAGCTCAAATACCAATATTACCAATTCAATTACAGAATACCTCAGTAATAATGAAAATGGCAATAATGCAATCGATTCAAGCGAAACCCTCTCAAAAAATTACAACCACCGTTTCAATATGCGCATTGAATATAAGATCGATTCACTGAATTCACTCATTATTGTGCCCCGGTTCAGTTTGCAGGATAATAACACAGACGGCATTTCGTCCGGACTTATTTATGGCGGTTCTGTATTTTCTCAAATTCTAAACAACAACATATCAGATGCAACAGGATATAATTTGGGGAATAACCTGATTTGGCGGCATAAATTCATGAAGCCCGGGAGAACGCTTTCAGTAAGATCATCCATATCCTACGATAAAAGAAACAGCAGCAACACCCAAATAGCCTCTGTTGATTCCGTTCCAGATAACCAATTGTCAGATGTTGCAACCGACAACCTCACCTTGAATACCAATTTCAACTATACCGAACCAATAGGCAAACACAGTCAGTTGCAGTTGAATTTCGACAACAGGTATAGAGACGGAAGCAACAACAATGAAATATACCAGTTGGGAATAAGCTCTGAAAACCTGGGAAGACTTGATTCGCTTTCCAATGTTTATGAAAGTAACTACATGACCAACAGAGGAGGCGTCTCATACCTGTTTAAAAAAGACAAGCTGAATTTCTCTGCCGGAATCAATTACGAAAGGGCCGACCTCAATGGCACGCAAACCTATCCGTTGGAGGCTGAAGTGGATAAAACTTTTCAGAAATTCCTTCCCAACCTCATGGTTAACTATAAGTTTTCGGACCTTACCAACTTCCGACTTTTTTACCGCACATACACCAATGCACCTTCAATTACTCAGCTGCAAACTGCCATCGACAACACAGACCGGCTGAGGATCCGGACGGGCAATCCGCATCTGAGACAGTCATACAGTCATAATTTGTACACCAATATCTCGTATGCCAACCCGACTTCCGGATTCAATACCTTTGTTTACCTCTCTGGCAATTATTCATCAGATATCATTGCCAACAAAACAATACGTTCAGGCGGCGACACACTGGTGCAACCCGAGGGCATCAATGTTGTGCTTCTGCCGGGGGGTCAGTTGTCCTATCCTGTGAACCTCGACAATTCATGGCGCCTCAATACCATGGTGAACCTTAGTTATTTTGTTAAACCCATTAAAAGCAATGTCAGCCTGGTTATTGGCGGAGGCTATTCCGAATCCCCCGAGTACATACAAACCTCTATCAATACGCAGAACACCTACAATCTTACAAACAGCCTGATTATTACCAGCAATATCAGTGAAAAAGTCGACTTCACCCTGTCATACACTTCCAATTACAGCAAGGCTAAAAATTCAATCTCCATGATTTCTGATGAAGAATACTGGTACCAGAGTGCCAGTGCCAAAATAAACCTGGTGCTTTATAAAGGAATTACTTTTAACACCGATGTAGTTGGACAATATAACAAAGGAGGATCAGAAAGCACATTCAATGAAAAATATATGGTTTGGAATGCCAGTGTGGGTAAAAAATTCCTGAAGAACAAGGCTGCAGAACTCAAGGTGGGCCTTTATGATATACTGGACCAGAATAAGAGTTACTACCACAGGGTTACCGCATCAAGCATAACAGATACCTGGACTAATGCATATAAAAGGTACTTCCTGGTACTTTTTACCTATAACTTAAGAGCAAGGCGCGGTGAAACGCAGCAACCCCAGCAACAGGAAGGGAGACCATGGGAGGGGCGCCCGGGAATGCCGGGAGGCATGCCTCCGGGTGGAATGCCAGGTAGAATGCCTCAGGGAGGAAGACCCTCTATGTAACAGCATGATTAATTAAGAAGAAATGGTTAGTTAGTTAGTGAGTTTTTGCCACCCTTCCCGGTTTTAGCAACCGGAAGGGTGGTTTTTTTATTGCATTTTATCCAACGCCAGATTAACGGCATTCAAAACAGGTTGCACCGAAATTCTGCTACCCACAGCTCCCTCCATCCATTGCTGCGGTATCAGATTTCCCTGGCTGTAAATCCGGTTAAGCTCAGCAGCAAAGGCCTTGTCTTTCAGATATTCAGCCAGCTGAAACTCAATGATGTGCCCGTAAGCGTAATTGGGCAGATAAAGCGGCACATCAATCATGTGCGAATAAATGGCCAGAACTGGTTCATCCTTCATGCCAAAAGCAGGGGCATAGTATTTATTCCAGATATCTTTTGCAATGGTGTTCACAGCATCCTTCAGCTGTTCCGCGGAGGCACCGGGATTGGCATAGAGCCATTTCCATGTTCCAATATCCACCAGTGATACGCCCATAATTTCATAAAGCTGCCAGAAGTTATCGAGGTAGTTCAGGTACTCCTGATTTGCATCCTTGTCTTTAAAACCAAGCAGTGCCAGGTCGTTTTTTTGGAACATAAAAGCAAAAGCTTCGGTAAAAGCCGTGTTGGGCACACCTCGCAGCATGTAATAATCAACCCCGTGAAGCGAAATGGTCTGCTCCACATTGTGACCAAATTCATGTACGGCAATGTTATAGCCCTTATAATCCATTCCGTTGGAAAAAATCCTGGTACGCAACAGCGATTTCTGGTCTTTTGCTTCGGCACCCCAGGCATGTCCTGATCCGCGTGCCGGGTCAACCTGCACCCTGGAGGCGATGGATGCTGCATTTTCAGGAGTAAAACCCAGCTTCACCAGCATGGGAGCCAGGTCTTTCTGAACAGCTTCGGGATTGGGATACCGCGAACGGGTAGCGTTGTCGAGCGTTTCTGCAGGAATTGAGGTGCGTGTCTTAAACCCGTCATACCAAATGTCGAAGGGTTCCAGGTTACGGCCAAGTCGCTTGCGAATCAGCGCAGCAACCTTTTGTACCTCTTGAGATGACAGGTAAGAGGTAAACAATTGTTCCACATCTTCCAGCGGAATTTCCATGTCACTTTCGAAACACCTGCTTATATAAGTGTTCAGCTGCGGATAGTATGCATCTGCTTTTTGCTGTGCATGAAAGTAATCAAGAATCCGGGCATACCGGGTATTGGGTTCCGGTTCTGCCTGTATTTCAGTATCATTCTGAGACACCTTATTGGTATAAGGATTCCATAAATAACCCGAATCATTGATAACCTTTTCCGGAATTTCCTGTTTAACAATCCGTTTCATTACCTCGTAGAGCATTTGCTGTTTCTGCAATCCATCCGGTTTTCCGTAATTCGACTTGATCTCATCCCGGATGTTCCAATGGCTCAGAAGCTTCATATCAGGGGGGAAAAGGGTTTTTCCCTCATTGTTGAGTAGTTTCCCGGCATAGATGTTATAATCAGAGATATAAATGCCCGATTGGTTGCTGGCATTGGCAATAAGCTGGTTTACGTCTGAAGGTACACGGGAATCAAAAACATCGCCCATGCGTGCATAAGCCCAGTCCTTCCGGGTCCAGTTGTTCTCCAGCTCCGTTTTTTCCTTCAGCGTGTAATAGGGAAAATTCAGGATCATCAGGAAGGCAATCCTGTTGCCGAAAAAATCCTCGTTCAAATGAACATACGGACTATAGGATCCAAATAATTCATCCACCGGAAGCACTTCGCCGATATCCAGGTCGAGTGGCCTGCGCAGACCAACAGAAATCGCGTTGAAGTTGCCGAAAAGGATTTCGAAATTACCGGATATGCGCCGGAATAACTTATCGAGTTCATTGGTATCACTGATGAAGTTATTCAAGCAAAATTCGCTGAATTCAGATGCATTGCCGTCGGCATCTCTCCAAAGGAAAGCGGTGTTTTTAACACCCCGGGTGATGCGGTCATTTTGTGCCTCGCCATACTTCGCCTGCAAAGAGTCGATGGTTTGCTGAACGGTACTTTCCGCAATGAAGCTTTTAAATTCATTCATGGTATCAGATGTTTTACGGCATTGACTAAAAAGCGCAGCCAGTATTGCTAAAACCCATATTTTTCTCATATTATAAGATATTGGTTCAAACTTGGGATTCAGAAGATTTTTTTGATTGTCCGGCAATTAAAGCACAAACAACCGCCACCGAAGATGCCACGTTTAGAGATTCAACATGCGCCGGGTTGTTATTACCTGCAGGTATGGTTATGCGGCTGTTGATAAAGGAAATAAGATCAGCGCTTATGCCGCGTGATTCATTGCCGAAAAGAATAATTCCCCTGCTTAGCATACCAGCCTCATGCACGGAAGTACCCTGCATGAAGGTACCCAGAACGGGAAAACCTGATGTCTGCCGGCATTTTTCCAACAGCGATTTCAGATCGGTATAACACACCTGAACGTTAAACAATGCACCCATGGAGGCCTGAACTGTTTTTGGATTGTAAATATCGGCGCAACCCGTTGAGCAGAATATGTTTTTAATGCCAAACCAATCGGCTATGCGGATGATGGTTCCCAGGTTGCCCGGATCCTGTATGGTATCCAGCGCTATTGAAAGTGATGTTTCAGCCGGGTCACAACCGGTTTCCGGATCCGGCATGCTGAAAACGGCCATTACCGGCGGTGGTGTTTCAAGAGATGTTATTTTTTCCAGATCTTCGGCTTCGGCTTCCAGAATTTCAGGAACAGAAAGCATGGTGATTGATTTGTTTTCTTTCAGCCAGGTGTTTTTTGCAATAAGCATATCAGGAATGGCCCCGCTTTTCAGAATGGAGTCCTTAACAATTTTATCGCCCTCAACAACAAACTGCCGGTGAAGAACCCTGAATTTTTTCATCCTGAGTGATGTCAGGTATTTTATTTTATTCCTGCTAAGCACTTTCCGGGTAAAGAATTATCTTTGCGAAGATAGCAAATTTACCAGCTTAAGCGGTATTGAAAGCATTTCAAATAAAACAGTCATTGAATTTCCTGCTGCATACCAACAAGAGATATGTTCCGGGGCTCGCTTCCCTGGTGCTTTTCACACTCTTCTCCTGCTCACCTGCACGATATGTGCCTGAGGGAAGTTACCTGTTGAGAAAAAATCACATTCAGGCAACAGAAAAAAAAATACCGGAAGACCAACTCAAAAGTTATGTACTCCAAAAACCCAATAAAAAACTGCTTGGAACGCGGTTTTATCTTTTCTTATACAATCTTTCGAATATTGAAAAAGAGCGGTGGCCTCACGGCTGGCTCAGGAAGATTGGTGAAGAGCCGGTGATATATGAACCCGGGCTTACCAAAAGCAGCTCCGGTCAGTTGCGGCAATTTCTCGAAAATAAGGGTTATTATCAGGCCAAAGTAAAGGACACTGTGGTGTTCCAGGGAAGAAATGCGATTGCTTCCTACAGTATTCAGTTCAATAAACCTTACAGGATTAGAAATATTACCTATTCATTTGAAGACACCGGGCTGATTTCGAGAATTCTTCCCGACACCATTAACTCTCTTTTGTATAAAAGAGCAATATTTGATAAGGATGAACTGCAAAAAGAGAGAGCCCGCATAGAAACCTTAATGAAAGAACAAGGTTATTACCAGTTTTCCAAAGAATATATTTTTTATAACGCTTCACTGTTGCCCGATGAATATGCGGTAGACCTGACCATGAACTTTAAGGAATTCGTAGAGGGACAACCCGATCCGCGGACAAAGATCAAATATCATCCCCGGTTCATCATCAACAATGTGTTTTTGAATTCGAATTATACCAGCATCACCTCAAAAACAGCCACATCAGAACCACAACTCTCATTTGACACCACTGTTCACCGGCACATCCATTTTTTGAACACCGGCAAGTCAAATATTCGTCCCGATGTGCTAACTGACAATAACAACATCATACCTGGTGAATACTATCAGCTCAGCAAAGTAAACAGAACCTACCGCAATTTGTCGGAACTGAGCATTGTACGGTATACCAGCATTACCTTTACCGAGAAGGATACGCCTATTTCAGCGAACAGAAATAAGTACCTTGATGCCCATATTGATCTTTCGCAAAAAAAACTGCAATCGTATCAGACGGAGATTGTGGGTACCAACTCGGCCGGAGATTTGGGGGTAAGGGGTAACCTGTTTTATCAGAACCTGAACCTGCTGAGAGGTGCCGAAGTGTTCAACATAAAACTGACCGGGGCCATTGAGAGTCTGCGGAATTATTCCGGGGGCAATTTCAAGAGCATGAAGGAGATTGGTGCCGAATCAAACATTGTATTTCCCAAATTCTTTGTTCCTTTCCGTTTCGAAGGTTTTGTGCAACGATATGCACCAAAAACATCTGTTACCGTGTCATTCAATTATCAGTCGCGACCCATCTATACCCGCTCTGTCGCAAACGCATCATTTTCATATAAATGGAACGGCAGTAAATTCCTGACTCATTCCGTATGGCCTATTGAACTGAACTACGTACAGATTTATGAAGAGCGTTCCCAGTTTAGCTTTTTAGATTCAATAAGTCGTACACCAAGTGCATACAGTTTTGTAGACCACGTGGTGAATGTAGCCAGGTACTCGGCAGAGCTCAACAAGCAGGCAATCGGTCAGAGCAGAGACTTTATTTTCACCCGGTTCAGTATTGAAACAGCCGGAAACCTGGTAAATCTGGTTACCCGTGATCAGTTCAACAGGGATGAGGATGCCACTCCCTATGAACTGTTCAGGGTTCCCTATTTCCAATACCTGCGCAGCGATGTGGATTTCAGATATTATAATGTAATCGACAGACAGAATCGTTTTGTTTACCGGCTATTTATTGGGGCAGGATATCCCTATGGCAATTCCACCACCATGCCCTATGAAAAGAAATATTTTTCAGGCGGACCTAACAGCATCAGGGCCTGGAGTACCAGGGATCTAGGTCCGGGCTCAGATACCAGCCGGGTTTCAGCCAGTTTTTTCCCCGACAAAAATGGCGACATCAAGTTGGAAGCAAATGCAGAATACCGTTTCAAGGTGTTCTGGAAAATGGAAGGTGCATTCTTTGTGGACATGGGTAATGTTTGGAACATCAGAAAAGATGAAAACAAGCCGGGTGCCGAATTCAACTGGAGCAGGTTTCACAAGGAAATTGCCGTGGGTTCGGGTTTCGGAGCCCGGTTCGACTTTTCCTTCTTTCTGCTTCGCCTTGATTTCGGTATTAAACTCCGCAATCCGGCACCTTCAGCAGATGGCAAAAACTGGATCCCGGTATTCAGGGATTTTGATTTGCGGGACCTGCATCTGAGATTTGGTATTGGTTACCCGTTTTAGGAGCTTCCAATTTTGGCCTGAAAATTCTTCCGGTTTTATAGTCGGGTAACACTACAATTAGCTACATTTACTTTATTATAAGTTATTTAAACTTCGTTTTCTGTTTATGAAAGACGCCATGAAAAGGCTACTCTCCCTTTCTTCACAGGAAAGAAAAGGGGTAATGCTGCTTATTATTCTTATTGTATTGGTTACGGCAGTAAATGTGTGGCTAAAAACCCATTCCCCCAAAGAAACTGGAGCAGAAGCCACCCGGTTACACAATGAGCTTGCAGCATTTGAGCAGCAGCTCACATTGCGGAATGACAGCCAGTCAGATAACTTTAAATCCGGCCGCTTTGAAATCGACGAAGTCAACGAACTGTTTCCCTTTGATCCAAACCAGGTTACAGCAGATGAAATGAGAAAACTGGGTATACATAACAGGTTGATCAGCACTTGGATCAATTACAGGTTACATGGTGGCAGGTTTTATGAAAAAGATGACCTGAAAAAGGTATATGGCTTAACGGACGACCATTATAAGCGGCTGTTGCCTTACATTGTTATTACCGGCGCCCCGGACGCGGATGCAAAACCTGCCCCTGTGAAGTTCAGGGCCCCTGCTCCGGTTGATTTGAACCTTGCAGATGCAAATGCCTTGGAGGAACTTCCGGGCATAGGGCCTGTACTTTCAAACCGGATTATCCGTTACCGTTCCCTGCTCGGAGGTTTTTACAACATCAACCAACTCAGTGAGGTATATGGCTTAACCGACAGTGTGGTTGTCCTATTGCAAAACAGGGTTCTTGCAGATACTTCATCACTGGTTAAACTGAATCTGAATGAAGCCCGTGAGTATGAGCTGGCGCGCCACCCCTATATCGGAAAATACTCAGCCAGGGGGATAATCAGTTACCGGTCGCAGGTAAATCGGATCAATGATGCGGCCGAACTGAAAAAAAACGGGTTGATTTCGGAAGAAACATTTGAAAAGCTGAAGCGGTATTTGGAGTTGTAGGGGCAGAGCTGCGAGCCAATAGCGCCCCGGCAGGCATAGCCGTCAAGCTAAGAATTTCATCAATTGCTTACGCCCTTACAGGGCTTGTGTTTGATCCTTCACTTATTACGCAGGGCGTTGCCCTGCGCTGGTTCTAGCGCCCTTTCAGGGCTCAAATAAGTGTATCAATCTATGCACTGAACCGACGTAAGTAGCTCACCGAAAATGGAGGGTATTAGCAACAGTAGAGGATCCTTGCCCTGAAAGGGCATCAGAAAACAGCACAGGGCAAAGCCCTGTGTAGAAGTTAACACGTTGAACACAAGCCCTGTAAGGGCGTAAGCTTTTCTTAGATTGACGGCTATACCATCTCTCCAAGCATCCGAGGTTATTATCAATTTGGAAGCAATCTGGAAGAATATATGTGCGTTTATGCTTATTATAATATTTGTTAATATTCTAACCTCCTCCCCCAATATCCTTTTCTTTTACTTATTTTTTCACTAAATTTAAACAATGAGTAACGCCGTGGCTGATAAAGGTTATTATTCTGGATTACTGCAAATTGTAATTTTTTCCGTATTAAAATTTGGTAGATATGGGTCAAAATGATAAATTTGCGGCTCATTTAAAATTTTAAACATGATTATTGTACCTATTAAGGAAGGCGAAAACATTGAAAGAGCGCTTAAGAAATTCAAGCGGAAGTTTGAAAAGACTGGTGTTGTAAAGGAATTGAGGTCAAGGCAGGCATTTGTTAAGCCTTCCATGCGTAAGCGCGAGTTGGTTAAGAAAGCTATTTACGTTCAGCAGCTTCAGCAAGCCGAAGAATAGTCAGGTACTCATCAGGGATAATCCGGAATAAGCTATCAGCCAGGGCTAAAATTTATCCCTTTATCTATGAGGCACTTCGGTGACTTTATAAAATATTTACAATCAATCAGGCATTACTCTCCTCATACGATCAGGTCGTATCAGCAGGATTTGGAGCAGTTTTTCGGCTATTGCTCTTTTGGAGATGATGAAGATGAGAAAACTATTGATCACCGTCAGATCAGGAGTTGGATCATGGAATTAATGGAAACGGGGCACACTGCCCGCACCACCAGCCGGAAAATTTCATCGCTTAAAACATATTTCAGGTACCTGCTGAAAGAAGGTGTCGTTACCGTTAATCCATTGAACAAGGTGCTCACTCCCAAGTTAGAGAAAAGGCTGCCGGTGTTTGTGAATGAGAGACAAATGGATCATCTGCTAGATGACATTGAATTCGGAGATGATTTCAGCGGATTCCGCAACCGGGTAATCATCGAAACGTTTTACAGCACAGGGGCAAGGTTATCGGAACTCATCAACCTGAAAGTAACGGATGTAGATGAAAAGCAGCGGACCATGAGGGTTTTGGGAAAACGAAATAAGGAAAGGATCATACCTTTGAATCCCGCTTACTGCGATTTACTGGACAGCTATTTCAAAGCACGGGATGATGAATTCCCGGGTGATCGGAACGGATGGGTGTTTTTAACGGACAAAGGGAACAAAGCATATCCCAGGATGGTGTACCGGATTGTTAACCGGTTTCTATCCATGGTAACCACGTCAGATAAAAAGAGTCCTCATGTGTTGCGGCATACTTTTGCCACGCACATGCTGAACCAGGGAGCCGATCTGAATGCGATAAAGGAATTACTGGGTCATGCCAATCTTTCGGCTACCGAGGTTTACACGCACAACACTTTTGAAAAATTGAAATCAGTATATAAACAAGCTCATCCACGAGCATAAATTTTTAGGAGGAATCGCCATGAATATCAGAATTAACGCGGTAAAATTTGATGCCGACAGCAAGTTGGAAGAATTTATTGAGAAAAAAGTCAGTAAGCTGGCTCGTTATTTCGATGATATCATTAATGCCGAAGTTTTTTTAAAACTTGAGAATACGCCCGATTTGGAAAACAAGGTGGTTGAAATCAAACTGGAAATTCCCGGCTCTGATCTTTTCGCAAGCAAACAGAGCAAGTCGTTTGAAGAGTCAACAGACGTTGTAGTGGACGCCTTAAAGCAACAAATACTGAAGCACAAGGATAAAATGAGGGGCCTGTAATTGGAGAAAAAATTATTTTGTGTAATAAATAAATTGTTATACATTTGCAAACCGATTTTGGAGGGTATTGCCGATGTAGCTCAGTTGGCCAGAGCAGCTGATTTGTAATCAGCTGGTCGGGGGTTCGAATCCCTCC
>JAFGOR010000028.1 GCA_016926375.1 Bacteroidales bacterium | reverse complement strand
AGTTTGTCACCGCTTTTTTTGTATAACTTCCTTTTTATAGTAATTGGCATCGCTGTCGCCTGGTGTTTCTCTCTTTTGCAACTGCAGCGCAATTACAGTATGTTTTTATATCATCGTATGGGATTATGAAACAATGATCAGCCTTTTAAGGAAGCCTGTCAGCACAGACAGTATTTAGTTTAGCGATCAGCTGCATTCATTTCAACAATTTTTACAATGGTCTCCACAGCTTTCTCCATAGATTTAACCGGAATGAATTCAAAACGGCTGTGGAAATTATGGCCACCGGTGAACAGGTTGGGACAGGGGAGTCCCATGAATGAAAGCCTTGATCCGTCGGTTCCTCCGCGCACCGGAATGGTTTTGGGCGTAACCCCGATACCGGTTATGGCTTTACGCGCCAATTCCACAATGTGAAATACAGGTTCAATCTTTTCCTTCATATTATAATACTGGTCGACCAGGGTGAGTTTCACGGTACGGGCTCCGTACTTCAGATTCAGGTGATCCACGATTTTGATCAGCAAATCCTTCTTTTTGTCGAATTGTTTTCTGTCATGATCCCTGATTATATAAGTAATGGTTGTGTTTTCAACGGTTCCCGTGAAATCGGTAAGATGAAAGAAACCCTCATAACCTTCAGTATGCTCCGGTACTTCAAAGGAAGGCAACATGTTGTTCAGCTCCATGGCAATCAGCATGGAATTTTTCATTTTGTTCTTGGCATAACCCGGGTGTACATTGAGTCCCTGAATGGTAATCTTTGCCCTGGCTGCGTTGAAGTTTTCGTATTCCAGTTCTCCCAGGGCTCCTCCGTCAACGGTATAAGCAAAAGATGCGCTGAATTTCTTCACATCAAATCGATCAGCCCCCCTGCCGATTTCTTCATCGGGGGTAAATCCCACGCGCACTGCTCCGTGTTTGATTTCGGGATGAGCGTTCAGGTATTCCATGGCGCACATGATTTCTGCAATACCGGCCTTGTCATCTGAACCAAGGAGCGTGGTGCCGTCTGTAACAATTAGTTTCTGACCGATGTAATTGTTCATCACCGGAAACTCAAGTGGCGACAATACGATGTTTTCATTGCTGTTGAGTTTGATAGCTTTCCCTGTATGTTCAACAACCTTTGGGTTCACCTGCTCTGATTTCATGTCGGGCGATGTATCCATGTGGGCAAGAAATCCGATAACGGGGACATCTTTGTCCATATTGGCCGGAAGGGTAGCCATCACATAACCGTTTTCATCAACCGATACATCCTGGAGTCCCATTTCAGTCATTTCAGTTGCCAGCATGTTGGCAAGTGTCATTTGGCCGGGGGTTGAAGGGCAGGTTTTTGAATTTTCATCAGAGCGTGTGTTTATCTGCACGTATCGGATGAATCGTTCTATAAGTTTTTCCATACTGTTTGCATTGATTGACAAGGTTAATATACTAAAAATTCCAATAGACTATGATATTGTGTAAACAGGCAGATCTTTTTTTGTGAATCAGGGATCAAGCAACTATATTTATATCATGTTGTGCATGCATTCGCCGAATACAAATCCTCATTATAACCTGGCCATGGAGGAGCACCTGCTGAAGAAATTCACGGATGACTTTTTTATTCTTTGGCAGAGTGAGCCTGCTGTTGTGGTGGGAAAACATCAGAATGTACTGGCCGAAATGAATTACCGGTTTGTAAGGGATAACGGAATACGGGTAGCACGCAGGCTTACGGGAGGCGGAACGGTTTACCACGATGCAGGCAACATCAACTTTACCTTCATCCGAACCGGTGAGCCCGGAAAGCAGATTGATTTCGGGAAATACATCAAACCGGTAACAGGCTTTCTGAAATCTCTTGGTGTTGATGCTGTTCAGGGACCTAAAAACGAAATTTTGGTTGCTGGTAAAAAAATCTCCGGAAATGCGGAACATGTTCATAAAAACCGTGTACTGCACCATGGTACGCTTTTATTCAACAGCAATCTGGCGAGCCTTAATGCGGCCATCAGCCGGAATTCCGGAAAATTCACCGATAAGGCGGTTCAATCGAACCGGAGCCGGGTGTTGAATCTGGCTGCATGTTTGCATCGGGAAATGACCGTCATGCAGTTGATGCAGGCTTTCCTGGATTATGTCATCCTAAATTGTGACGGACGCCTTACTGATATGGCCAATCAGGATGATGCAGAAATAGAACAGTTGATCCGGGAAAAATACGATACCTGGGAATGGATTTACGGCTGGTCTCCCGATTATGAATTTGAGAATACCTGGCAAAGAGGGGAGATTAAAATCAGTATACAATTGAAAACGCACAGGGGTAACATCACCGGTTGCATCCTGGGAAATTCCGGCCTTTCTCCGGAGATTTTAAACGGAATTCAGCAACGTCTGACTGGCTTGCGCCATGAAGAAGGTGAAATTAAATCCGTACTGGAATCATCGGAATTGAATTCAATATTGACAGGTTCGGAACTAACCGACCTGGTTTTGGCATTTTTCTAACAATAAGGAATTATAAGAAATTACATACCGGCATCCTTGACAGAAGTTCCTTCTGTTTCGCGAACAAGGCCTTCTTCGGGAGGTTCGGACCCATAGGCTTTGCCCTTGATGTAGTAACCCGGGTACTCACCATACCCGCCGGTTGCCTGTTTCCGTGTAACCACAATAAGGGTGGCCTTCATGTTGGCCGCTTTCTTTTTAATTTTGATGATGGCCCCTTTTTTTGCAGCGGAAGCACTGCGGGCGCTTGGCGCAGATCTTGCCTCCACTTCACCCAAAAAATACAAATCTCCCACTTCCTTTTTGTCTTCAGTCATCCACACAGCCTCCCAGGAGCTTTCATCCAATACGGTAAAGGCCGCCTGGTTGAGAATGTCAATTTTTCCGTTCTTATAAATAATCTTGTGAACCTCCTTGCGCTCAATAGTGAATTCTTCCGGTTTACCGGGAAAGACGAAACTGACATAAGTAGGCGTGACTGTGGTAACATCTACCGGAATAATGGACCCGTTCAGCTTGAATATCGTATCGTGGGGTACCGAAACAGGCGGCGCCGGCTGTGCAAATACAATAACCGTGAGGGCAGTGAACAATATGCCGAGGTATAGCCTTTTCATCTGTTAATTATTTAATCTTCAATGGTCAGATGTAACTTACCATTCGCAAATAATCATGTTCGTGTGTGAGATAATGATTATTTGCTCATGGACGTTTCATTTCTTCTTACTGACTTTTATTATTCACGAATATTGCAAAGTTTATGCCACGATTACCAACCGGCTGAAAAATCACTTATAATGATTTGTAGTACAAGCCATTAAGTTTGGTATTCAATCGGCTACTTTTCAAAGATACAAAAATACCAATTCTTTTATAACAGGCAACCTGTTTCTTGCATGAATACAAATTGCTGTTATTCAGAACAATCTTAATGCGCTACCCAAAGTATGCATTTCAATGCCGAAATTATTAAATTTATTCAGCCTGTCTGATTTTTGCTGTTATTTTTGTCAACAGTTTTACTGTATCTTTCAACTTGTTCAGAGGTATCCACTAGCACCCGCTTCTCATGCAAACCACGCTGAAATCATTTCTCGTTTCTTTGTATATCTGGACCTTCATTCTTGCTTCCATTTTGCCGCTTTTCCTGATTTATTTTGTGCTTTGGTTTATTTGCCTGCCTTTCGACAGGAAGAAAGCCATAACACATGGTTTTACCGTTCTCTGGACCCGGCTCTACCTTACACTCAATCCATTCTGGAAAATCCGCCTGAAGAATCCGCATCGGATCAACCCTGCCGGAAAGTACATTCTCATATCAAACCATCAGAGTGTTATAGATATTGCCCTGTTACTCCAGCTCAGGATCAATTTCAAATGGGTATCTAAAATGGAACTGGCGTATGTACCTGTTGTGGGATGGGTCATCTGGTTAAACGACCACATTCTTGTCCGCCGAGGTGATAAACAAAGTGTGAACCGAATGGCTGAAGCCTGCAAAAGAACACTGAATGAGGGAATGTCGGTTTTTATGTTTCCCGAAGGAACAAGGACCGGAAATGGGGAGCTTCAGACTTTCAAAGAAGGAGCCTTTATTCTGGCCCGCAATAATGAGGTACCCATTCTGCCTGTTGTGCTTGATGGGGCGGGCAGAGCATTGCCACGCAAGGGATTCTGGTTCAGGGTAAGGCAAACCTTTACCATAAGTGTGCTGGATGAAATACAGCAGCAGCAAATTCTGAATATGGAAATTCCGGATCTGATTGATTATACCAGGCAGCTGATGAAGCAGGAGTTGGAAGTTTTACGTACTGAAACCGGGGCGTGCTGACATGGAAGTTCCAGGCAGCATATTGAGAAAAATGGGCTATAAGGCCGACAGCCAGGGAATCATGAACCGGTATATAAACGTTAATGGTGCATGGGAAAGTCACCTGCTGCAAACCCGGCAATTTATTCTGAAATCACTGGCAGGTAAACGACTGAATAACCTGGATGTGCTGGGAAGCGGCTGGCTGCTTGATCTGCCATTGGAAGAACTGGCCGGCATGGCAGATCATATCAGGCTATACGATTTGATGCATCCGTCCCAGGTTTTACAACGGTTGAAAAGATATTCCCATGTGACACCGGTTCAGGCAGATATTACAGGAGGCGTGGTAATCAATGCCTGGCAGGCTGTGAAGGAATATAAAAAGCACGGGGTGAAGCTGCCTCCTGAAAAGATTTGCGATGCATCATTCCGTTTCCCTCCGGATTCCGACTGCATCATATCTCTCAATGTATACAGCCAGATTGGCCAGATGATTACTGATTTTCTTAAAGATAAAGTACCTTACGAAACAGATGAGGTTGATCGCATCATTTTTTTGCTGCAACAGGCGCATCTGAAATTGCTGACCCCCGGTAAGTCACTGCTGATATCAGACATCAAAGAGGCGTATTTTGATGCAAACGGCATTCTTACCGGAAGCCGGGACCACGTAAAGTGCCCTTTCCCTGTTGCAGAACCTGCGGAAAGCTGGGAATGGCAGTTCGATCCGGCAGGCGGATACATCGCCGGTCAGAAAACTGTATTGCAGGTTAATGCATATCATTTATGAAGTCAATCTGCCCGGTAACGAAGGCGTGATTGCTCTGCTGAGGAAGGAAGGATTTGAATTGGAGCCGGTACTTTTACATATACCGCAGCACTTCTCCCAATGGCTTCCTTGATTTATTTCCCTGCTTGCCTTTTCCGTCGTGAGGATATCCAAGGGGCGTGATGCCATATACTGCCTGGTTCTCACTTAACCCAAGTGCTTCACGGAGCATGGCAGGATCGTATGCTTCAATATAGCATGCCCCCACACCTTCATTTTCGGCAGCCAGTATCACATGCGTCATCAGAATGGCAAGGTCTGTTTCAATGGAATTGTATCCGTCAAACTGTCTTACCCAGGCCTTATTCTTATCTCCCACAATAACAAGTATTGCCGGGGCTTCTTTGAACCAGGGGCGGTGATAACAGGCCCTGACCTTTTCGAGCATCTCAGCCGACTGAATGATCCAGAATTCCCACGGCTGCTTATTAACAGCAGAAGGAGCCATATGGGCGGTTTCGAGTATTCTTTCCAAAACTTCTTTTGAAACAGGCTTCTGTGGGTCGTAATCACGAATGCTTTCGCGTATACGTACCAGATTGTTGAATTCCATGGACTGATTTATTTAATGGGTTCAATATCGATGAAGTGGCATTTGTTGCAAAAACCGGGTGTTTTGTTTGCGTACCACATTTCACGAAACTTTCGGTAACTGCTGCTGTTAAGTACGTTCATCACACTGCTGTCAAAAACATTGCCGAAATGAAGCTCTTTGGGGAAGGGCTTGGCACAACAAGGTGTAACATAACCATTCCAGCAAATATAAAAGTGTGTCCAGGGGAACGGGCACTTCCGGAAACCATTATCGGTTTTGAAGTTTTTATTGGTCACGGTTACCTGTTTTGCCTGCCTGACCACTTCGTTGAGTTCTTCAATAACCTTCAAAAACTCCGGTGATTTGTAAAAGCTGTAATACGAGCGGTCGGTATTGGTTACTGACGCAAGATTAAATAAGGTGAAATCCAGGTAATCAATGCCGATTTCTTCGGCATAGCTTACCAATGCCGGCATCTGAAAGTAATTCTCCCGGGTGACCACCATGTTCAGCATCAGATCGGTGCTGGTGCCTTTACACAGGCTTTTCAGTATCCTGAGATTTTCATCCAGCCTTTTGAAGTCAGCTTTCTTCCGAATGGATTCATATACATCACCCAGACCGTCGATAGATACCTGGATGGTGTCAATATGGCT
>JAFGOR010000218.1 GCA_016926375.1 Bacteroidales bacterium | reverse complement strand
TGTCTGTTCAGAGAGTTCCATTTGCAAGGCTTGCGCAGTCCGAAAATGCGGAGTTTACTAGTCGTAAATGAGCAATTTTCGGACAAGTGTAACGCAGCAAATGGGACTTTATGGACAGACACGAATTAACAGCTACAAACATTAAAAATTACATCGTACCCTTCAAGGGTTTTCAACCGCTTGAAGGGGAAGGAGGAATGCAGGACACGGAAGACAGGAAGAAGCAGCAGCACCCGGTAACCTGAACCCGTTACCCGGCACCCGATAACCTGCAATCACTTCACCAGCAAGGCAGACAAACCCTTTGGCATTGGCTTGTTCTCCGATAAGCCAAACCCGGCTTCCTGGGCTAACTTCAGGGAATGCTTAAAATGCTGAACCGAAACATGGGCTGCTGGTTCGGCAAACAATACAGACCCACCTGATTTGGTCATTTTGTATATGTCCCTGAAGAGTTGATCCCTGTCAGGCACTTCATGCACCACGGCAAAAAGCAGTATAAAATCAACCTGGTTTTTCAACATCTCAGGGTTGTAACTTTCTCCCAACAGGAGTGGTTCAATAACGTGATCGAGTCGGGCGTTCCGCGCCCGCTTGCTGAGCTTTTCAAGCATTTTTTTCTGGATATCCACGCAATACACTTTCCCGCTATCGCCTGTCATTTTGGCCATCGGCAGACTGAAATAGCCCATGGCGCTGCCATAATCCATTACCGTCATACCCTTGCTCACATATGGGCCAAGGATTTTGTGCGGATTCTGACCCAGTTTTCGTAACGGAATAAGCAAAGCATAACCCATCCACCAGGGACAAATTTGATTGTTGTTGTTCATTGGTTCTGATATTAGAATACAAGGCGAAATTAAAACACAGGATTTAAAGTGCAACCAGCTTTTCGGCAAAGCACAGGAAAACGACGGTAATCAGCGAGAAGAAAAAGAAAATGCTGCCATTGATATCAAAAACAAACAGATTGAATCATTATTGAAACCATCAGCAGAATATATACGTAATTAAATTACCTAAATGCTAAAACCAACCGACTTATCGCCATTCATAAATTTAAGTCGTTGGTAAAGTTTTTACTAACTATAATTTTTTTACCATGGGACGAATTGTATATGAAGACAAAAATCTCCGATTGGAATATGTGAATGATGGCAATTACATTCATGAGACCTGGTGGGGAATCACCACCAACGAAGTTTTCTACAAATTGCTCAACATTATTGTAGATGAACTGAATAAAGCAAATGCCGATGGTTTGATACTGGATGCCCGTGAGCACAAAGGTCTTGGCCCTGAGGCTCAGGAAGTGGCTGCGAAAACAATTGGTGCATATGCCAAAAAACGTGGTAAGTTCAAAGAGGCCATCATTGTTCCCAAAGACGTATTCTCGAGATTCTCAGTTGAAAATTATGCCAAAAAAGTTGCTGTAGCCAATCCGATAACCACACGTTTCTTTGATAATGTGGAAGCAGCAGAAGCATGGCATCGCGAAAAACAGTAAAATCACAAGGTTAAATAATGAAAATGCTTGTATGCTGATTTGCCAACCGGAAGATCAGCTGCAGGCATTTCTCAGAATGTCTCCAGTTTCCTCATATTTTCAACAGCCTCAAACAGACCGTGTTGTTCAAATTTTCCTTTCCATATCTCAACCGGGGTATAGCTCATGGTAACGGTTGTACTTTTAACAACCATTAACCGGTCGCCTTTTTTCAGATTGAAAACGGTCAGCATTTCTTCTGTTAAAAAAACCTTTCCGCCAATAACCTTTGTAAGTGCATAATACCTGTTTTTGTCGACAACAAACGAATCCAGTCGGTCAATCCGGTCGATGACATTCTTAAACACGCTATTGTAAGCTTTTTCCTTGATCATGATTCCCATACCGCCCTCGCCGATATGTGTGGTCGAAAGCATTACAACATCACCGTTTGAAAGGCCATAATGCTTAAAAGCCTTTGGGGGTATGGTAATGCTTAAATCATCCCTGATGATGGAAATTCCGTAAGCTTCTTTGGTTCCGGGCATTCCGGGTGATAAACTGGGCATGTTGTGGTTTTCAGCAAAAATAAATGAACTTTTGTTCATATAAAAATGATTTTACTTAATTTTACAAACCATTCTGCGCCTATTATTTGAGACATGTCCTCACGTTTTCAGGCAGGTAATTGAACAAGTTTCCAAATCAAACATTTGTTTATTTGAAAAAATGGTTGTATATTTGTTCTCATATAAGAATTATTCTTTTTTAATAATATAAATATTTTAACTATGAAAAATCAAATTGGATTAGAAAAAGCATATGCCGACAAGGTTTCGGAAAAGCTGAATGACTTTTTAAGCAATATACAGGTAGCCTACATGAATGTAAGGGGTTTCCACTGGAACATCGCCGGAAAACATTTTTTCAAATTGCATGAAAAATTTGAAGAGGTTTATGATGATCTTAATGAAAAAGCTGATGAAGTAGCCGAACGCATACTCATGCTCGAGGGAAAACCTGTGCATGCTTTTTCGGAATACCTGAAACGTGCAGAGATTAAAGAAAAATTAAACGTTTCTACCGATCAGGCAACAGTTAAGGAATTAATTGATCAGATTTTGATATTACTGAAACATGAACGAGAAATTCTCGCCCTGGCTTCCGAAAATGGCGATGATGGCACAGCAGACCTGATGACCGGCTATATATCAGGACAGGAAAAAACCATCTGGATGCTGAATGCCTTTATGAAATAAGCAGCTGACCTATCCAGCCACAACCCATTTGCAATACCGGTAATATCCTTGTCGTGACAGGTTTACCGGTTTTTTTTATTTCAAATTCATGTTAACGAACATATGTTCATTTTAATGCGTATATTTGTTGTGAAAAAGCCTTTGGCCGTTAGCTGGCCTTTAGCCAAAAGCTAACGGCTAATACCTGCCGGCAGGCAGGCAGGGCTAATAACCACCGGTATCTTAAAAAAAACAACATGATCGCATTCGGACCCGTACCTTCGCGCAGGCTTGGGAAGAGCTTAGGAATTAACAATATTGCATCGCGAAAAGTTTGTTCCTACAGTTGTATCTACTGTCAGATAGGTCTTACTCCTGTTCAGACGGTCACCCGCACCTCTTTTTATGATCCTGAACTATTATTCAGTGAAGTTGAAAAACACCTTCAGAAAATTGCACCAAATGACAAACCAAATCACCTGACATTTGTAACCAATGGTGAGCCTACGTTGGACATTAATTTGGGGAAAGAAATCAGGATGCTCAAAAAACTGAATATTCCTATAGCTGTAATTACAAATTCATCATTATTGAATGACCCCGGCGTACGTGATGAATTGATGGAAGCCGACTGGATTTCCGTGAAGGTTGATTCCACTGAAGAAGATGCC
This sequence comes from Bacteroidales bacterium, assembly GCA_016926375.1. Lineage (GTDB taxonomy): Bacteria > Bacteroidota > Bacteroidia > Bacteroidales > UBA10428 > UBA5072. The sequence goes on along the minus strand of JAFGOR010000218.1, from coordinate 7,216 downwards.
TGGAAAAGGATAAACCAACCTGCCGGTGAATCTGATTTGAACAGCATTCTGAAGGGTATTCAGGAATTTGCCAAAGCATACAACGGTAAGCTGCACACCGAAACCATGCTGGTTGAGGGCGTGAATGACAATCTGGACCTAATAAGTCAAATCGCCTTGTTTATTGCAGCGCTTCACCCGCAAACATCCTACATATCCATACCCATCAGGCCGCCTGCAGTTAAAAACGTAAAGGCGCCTGATGAAGAAAAACTTGTAAAAGCCTGGCAGATATTCAGGAATTGTGGCCTGGAAACAGAAATGCTTACCGGGTTCGAAGGAACGGATACCTGCGCAACCGGGAATGCCTATGAGGATATCTTAAACATTACTGCAGTGCATCCTTTGCGTGAAGACGCCTTACACGAACTGCTCAGAAGAAACACAGCCGGCATACAGGTTCTGCAATCGCTGATAAAGCAAGGATTAATACTTGAGATAGATCACAACGGCTGGAAATTTTATATCCGCAGGCTGTTTGGAAGTTTAAGATGAATTATCTTTGCAATAAATACTGAATTACATTGCCATGCCCAATCACAGAAGAAACCGCAGAGTGGCCATGCTCCCTCCTATGGAAGGCTTCAAGCCATTCGGAATTCCGTTGCGTGAGCTGGAATCTGTGACGCTGTTATGCGAAGAATTTGAAGCCATCCGGTTAGTGGATTATGAAAACCTGACCCAGGAGGAAGCCTCAGAACGCATGAACATCTCTCGTCCCACTTTTACCCGGTTATATGATAAAGCCCGTAAAAGTGTTGCCAAAGCTTTTGTTGAAGGGAAGGCCATCATGATTCAGGGGGGCAATTACATCACTGAAGATTACTGGTACAGATGCCAGGATTGCCATGAAACCATTGCCGCAATTAAACCAATCAAACAATGCCGGAATTGTGATTCAGACAAAATCACACCGCTGAACAAAGAATCCAGTTAATTGCCATAAGTGAAAATCACCTGTCCGGAAGAATTACAGTTGCGTTAATCCAAAAGTGCTCAAAAAACAAAAACCAGTAATCGTTTTACAATACCGGCCAGCAAAATGGCAAAGAAAATTTCAAGTATACTCACCATCATGGCCTTCTTCCAGCCATATTCATTCCATAAAACAGAAATGGTGGCCACACAGGGAACATAAAACATACTAACTACTGCCAGGGTGATCATCTGCTGGGCACTCAGTGCATCAGAAAAATTTGTGGTACCCAGGTAGGCAGCGAGCATAACAAGGATCAGCTCCTTACGCAAAACGCCAAAAATCAGCAGAATACCGGTAACAGCAGGTAACCCAAGCCAGTTAACAGTTATTGGGCTCAATACATTGGAAATTGCAGGCATCCAGCCGGCCAGATCAATAGCATGAATAAAAACACCGGACAAAATCACAATAGGTGCAGCTATATAGACAAACTCCTTCAGCGAATCCCACGTTTGTGAAAAAACAGTCTTCATTTGCGGTGCTTTGTAATCAGGCATCGGCATGATCAGTTCTACAGGTTCTCCCAGCATCAGTTTGGATGCAATTTTCCCTACTATAAATATCAGTATCATGGCAAAAACATACAGGCCTAGGGCCCAAAGGAGGCCGACATATTTACCCACCAAACCGAAGACAATCACAGATACAGCCGAACAAGGTACAAGCGTTACAAGAACAGCTGTTAAAAACCTTTCCCGTTTCGATTCCATAATACGACATGACAAACAACCCGGCACATTGCATCCCAGTCCGATAATAAACGAGATACAAGCTTTTCCATGGATCCCCATTTTATGCATCAGATGGTCCATTAAAAAAGAAATACGGGCAATATAGCCCCAATCCTCCAAAATATATAAAATGATATAAAAGGGAAGTATATAAGGAAAAGCAATCTGAACAAGAGCAACAACACTTTCAATTGCCGCCCATCCTAAGGAAGACCAGGTTGACACCCCCACTGCTGTATTCCACCATTCATGCAGTTTTACAGACCACGTGTCGAATAATCCGGAAAACCAGTTGCCAAAGCTGAAAACCGTATAAAACATAGTACCTATGATCAGTACCATAACAAAATAACCAATAACCTTATCCATGGTGATGGCATCTAACCTCTCATTCAGGCTTGTTTTCCTGCCGGCCAGGATAGTTTCAATTTCCCGGGTTATCTGATAGGCCAGATGACTTCTTTCATCAGCAATAACAAGAGAGGAATCGTGCCCGTGAATATCTTCAAGATGGTCGCAGAGTTCTTTTACCTTTTCCATTATTTCAGGCTGCTTTTCCCCTGCCAGCCTGGTAATGTCTTTGTCTTTTTCAAGCAATTTGATGGCTACCCATCTTGCAGGGTAGGAGAATTCATTCCCCCGGATGAGCGCTGTCAACTGTTCGATACAATTTTCAATTTCCTTCCCGTACTTGTGAACTTTCTGACTTACCCGTTTGTCCTTATTAATCAGAATCTCGTCGATGAGGTTGGTTAATCCGTAACCGCGTGATGCAACAGTTGGCACAACAGGGATGTTGAACAGTGACTGCAACTTCTCATAATCAATTTGAATTCCGCGTTTCTTCGCCAGGTCGCTCATGTTCAAAGCCAATACCAGAGGACATTCCAGCTCAAGTAATTGAAGTGTAAAAATCAGGCTTCTTTCCAGGTTGGTGGAATCAACCACGTTGATCACACAATCGGGATGATGATGTGTGATAAACTCACGGGAAATAACCTCCTCAACAGAATAGGTGGTTAATGAATAAATACCCGGTAAATCAAGTACATCAATAGTATAGCCTTTATAAAAAAGAGTGCCCTCGCGTTTCTCAATTGTTTTTCCGGCCCAGTTGCCAATATGCTGGTGCAACCCGGTTAAATTATTGAACAATGAAGACTTCCCGGCATTTCCCTGGCCCGCAAGTACAATTGTAATATGATTATGCTCAGTCATTGATATCCATAATTATTTTCTGCGCCAATCCCTTGCCAATGGCAAATTTCGAACCGCATACTTCAATCTGCATAGGACCTGAGAACAATGTCTTTCGGACTACCCTTACCAGTGTTCCCGGAATCAATCCCAAATCTGCCAGTCTTTTTGTTGCTCTCTTACCCCCGGCGACCGCAACAACGAAACCAGTATCACCAATTCTCATTTCAGATAACAGCCGGTTTCCTTTTTCAGTAATCATGTGAATTAATATATATATATGTGAACACCTATTCAACTATGAGCAGAAAAAACTATTTCTCTTCCACATGCCTCAAACCTTCTGCAAAGAGATTGTTAATATGTTGATCATCCAATGAATAAAAGGCCAACTTACCTACTTTGTTGTATTTCACCAGCTTCATGTTTCTCAACGTTTTCAACTGGTGAGAAATGGCAGAGTTAGTGGTTTCAATAATGTTAGAAAGATCGCTGACACATAGTTCATCTTCCTGGCAAAGGGCAAAAATTATCTTTGCACGGGTAGGATCACTCATGGCTTTGAATGTTTCGGCCAGGTAATGAAAACATTTCTCAGTTTTCATCTTTTTCTTTACTGAAATCACCTTTGCCTTTTCTACACTATTTTGTAGGTTCTTATCAGAAGCTTGTTTCTTCATAATGGATTATATGAACAACTGTTCAATCGTTTTGCAAATATAATACTCCATTTTTAATCTCCAAAAGATATTTACCTTTTCTAATTAACCGGGTTTTTAATAAATTCGAATCATTTATTTTCCAATACAATGGCAGAAAATGGTATTTCCCATTCATTAAGCCGGAGGGAGTTTGCCCGAAAAAGCTTAATAGCAGCGGCAGGCATTGGAGCTATCAGCCTGGCCGGGTATGGCTTTTACAATAAAAAGAAATTAAGAAGCCTGAACAACCTGCTACGCATGGGGCATTGCGCGCCAAGCGTTATGCAAACGCTGACCGACCTCTACGGTATTGACAGCAGTAATTTGGTTCTCTATGCCGGAGCAATGGCAGGAGGCATAGCTGGTTCCGACATGGAGTGCGGAGCGCTTACAGCGCCATTGATGTTTATGAGTTCACGTACCACTGATTCCGCCCCTGTCGAAGAAAAGTTGCGCCTGATCAATATTTCACAGGCATATTATAAAGAATTCATTAATTATAACAATGCATTTGCTTGCAGGATTATTCAGGGAAACGGCATCTCATCATGTATGAAAGCTGTGTGTGGTGTTCATCAACTGCGGGCCTCTGCAATATCTGATCCGGGTGAAATGTCTGAAGAGAAAAAAGAAGCTCTCTCTCTTCTCATGTGCGAATTCGAAAACCATTCATTTCATTGCGCACAAAACGTACTGAAGAATTTAAGCGAAAAGATAACCCTGACAAAAGAACTACTTCAGGCTTCATGGATATTTACCGGGGGAATAGCCATGATGAATCGCACCTGTGGCGCGTTGGCCGGAGGTGTTATGGCATTAAGCGCGGCTACAGCCAGCATAGAGCAGGATTATTCACGTGTTGCCCGGATGACCTGGTTGCTGATGCATAACAAAACCGATGAAGCCATGAAAGATGAAGTGAATAGTTTTAACCGGTCAATTCGGCTGAGTGAAGAACTGGGCAACTGGTTCCGCAAGGAGTTCGGTTCAACCAGTTGTAACCGGATCTGGGGATATGATTTCGCAAAAACAAGAGATGTGGAAAACTTCATCAACGGATCCTGCATAAAGCACTGCAAAAACATTGCAGAAAAAGTGGCAGAAAAAGTCAGTTCAATGATTTGATCTTTCCTTACAAGGCTTTCAGAAGAATTCCTTCAAATATCATTCTGAAAATATTGATGTGATACCACTGCTTTGCATAAAAATAGGTCAGCACCAGCAGGCCGGAGACAAACATCAGCAAAAGTCCCAGGTACTTGCCTGCCAGGCCATGCCCGGCTTTTATAAACCTTTTTGAGAAAGCGTTCAGCCAGTCTTCGAACTTGAGAAAAAGCGGATAAAATACAATGGTGATGATACCCATGGAAATCAACGTAAACCGAAGCGGTTTCACCTCCCACTTATAACTGATCAGCTTGTCGGTAATAAATGTGGTAATCAGGTTAACGGTAAGTATGGTCAGCATGGTTACCGCGAAATTGAATGCTTTGCGATACATAAGTCCGATTCAGGTTAGTTCTTCAACTGTTTTGTTATAATACGAAACCGACCATTGGCTGTTACTTTGTACAATCAGGTTGAGGCACCCGTTTTTAAGCCGTGTTTTGAAACTTCCGAATTCACCCCCCGAAATGGTATACAATATGGAATTGGTAAATGCACCGTGAGCAACCACGATGATTCTTTTCCCCGAATATTGTTCTGCAATTTCATCAATTGCTCTTATGGCTCTTTCACGCAAGTGTTCAAAACCTTCCTGGCCGGGTATGATCCCATCCGGAAAACGTTTGTGTCGTTCATCGGGTAACAAACCTGATGCTTCACCATAATCGCGCTCCCTGAGCCCTTCATGCACGTTCAGGCAGGGTAATGAAATGTGAGAGGCAATGATTTGGGCAGTTTCATAAGCACGTTTTAAAGGACTGGAAATGATTACATCCCAGGGTTGCCTGCTCAGATATGCTGCCAGACTGGCTGCCTGTAACCTCCCCTGATCATTCAGCTCAATATCTTCACAGCCCTGCAACCTGCCGGAAGAATTCCAGTCGGTTTCTCCATGACGGATGATACAAATAGTGGTCATTAAGAACGGAAAATTAATGGTTGCATGAATGCCCCCCGTCATGATGTTCGTGATGCGAACAGGATATGCCTGAATCAATCAGTGAACCTTTCAGGTAATTTACAGCCAGTTGATTTACATCTCCCGAGCAGCCCCGGATCACCTGAATGCCATGCCTGCTAAGCACATTGATGGCACCCTCGCCTATGCCTCCTGCCAGCATGGTGGTAACTCCCATCTGTTGAAGAACCGATGCGATATTGGACTTACATCCGCAACCCTGCGGCGAAGGAATGATCTCTTTATTGATGATGTTGTGGTTTTCATCGGCAGTTAGAACTGTATACATGGCGCAGTGGCCAAAATGATCATCAACCTGATTTCCGTTTGTGGGAATGGCAATCTTTCTTTCTTTCATCTTCCGGATTATTTTGTGCAAAAATAACAATCCTTCATGTATTTACCTCAACAGCTTTTCCGGTATGATTATAAAACACCTTGTTGCCCAAATGCCTTTGAAGCCAGGCGAATTTTTCAACGCCGCTGCAATGACAAACACCTATTGCCTCAGGAGATATTTCTATGAAATATTTCACCAGGGTCTCTAATTGATTATCCAAACTTGCCCTGATATGAAAGCCGCCCAGTATGGTATCTACCGGCATGGGAAAATGTGCTCTTGCAGCAACCATGATGTTGATGATTCCTCTGTGTGAACAACTGCTGATAACAGATAATTGCCTGTTTTGAGTGATTGCCAGGTACAACTCGTCCTCAAAGCTATCATCAACCAGCTTATCATTAATTTTAACCTGAAAATTTCTGCAATGGGTATCCTCAGGAAACCTGACCGGTATATCAGGCATAATAAAAATACCGTCATCAATTTCCGTTTTTTCCTGAACATATTCAATACGTTTGTCCAGTAGCTGATCATAGGCTACCCCGATAAATTTCTCCGGTCCGTGATATTTAGGCTGAAAGGCCTCCTTTTTGATAAATACCTTGGCTTTCTTGTTGATCTTTAGAAAGGAATACAATCCTCCGGTATGATCATAGTGCCCGTGACTGATTACCACGGCATCAATAGCCGTAAGGTCAATACCCAGCACCGCGGCATTGTGAATAAAACTGTCGGTCTGACCGGTATCAAAAAGAATTTTTTGATGGAGGCCTTCAATATAAAAGCTAAGTCCATGCTCAGCAAAAAGGTCTTTCTGATAAACCAGGTTTTCAATAAGTGTAATCACGCGCATCTCAGCAACACTTAAGTACTTCGGGCATTACAGGTTTGCCCAGATCGGCATTTTGAAGGCCCTTGTATTTTTTACCCGGATCATAGGCAACACCCAGCTTATCGAGCAAAGGCTCTACCGTAACCTGGTGCAGTTGCAGCCCCATATCCCAGGGATCATAACCAAGCATCAACCCGGCAAGCTCTTCGTAAGTCAATACGGGTATTCCATAACCATTTGCTCCGTATGTAGTTCCCTCCATTTCAGCA
>JAFGOR010000217.1 GCA_016926375.1 Bacteroidales bacterium | reverse complement strand
GTGGAGCTGCCGGGAGTCGAACCCGGGTCCAAACAAGCCGCCCATAAGCTTTCTACATGCATATTCCGATGTTAATTTTCGTATACAAACTGGCAACGGACGGCCTATCTGTATCTTATCCCCATATTTTCTTATCCGGTTTCAGAGGTGTTAACCGAACCAGCCCTACCTTTTAAATGCCCCTTGATCCAACGCTGTAAAGCATAGCTTTGGAGGAACAGCTCGTCCCAACACCTAGTGAAGGGAATGTGTTTGTTTTGCAACAGACACAGCCTGAATCTACTAAACTTCGATTAGGCAGCGAGCGCGTAATTAGCTTCGCCTTTTAATTGTTTGCACTGCAGTTTAACGGGATGCCATGCGGAGCCCGGCATGCTTACCTACCTGCTAACTTGCTGTCAAAGCCAGAACAGCCCCATAAAATAAAGAACGTTTCTGCAAAGATACAAAAATCATTCCATAGTGTAAGGCTGAATCTCCAGGTTTGTCTGCCTGATGAGAAAAATACTTTTTTAGCAGGGTAGGGTTATTAGATAAGGTGCTGTCGTTTGATTAAACAAATACATACAAAATGAAAAACAATTTACAAGTGACTCTCATTGCTTTAGCCCTTTGGCTGTTAAACGTTGGTTCCTATGCAAACAGTCCCAAACTGCTTTATTTTTCTGGTGAATTCACATCTTATGAGGATGCCTCCGACACCACATATTGGAAATCTGATGGCTATGGCTATATGTTGGGAATTTCCGGGAATGTGGCAACGCTTTATGATATTACCTCCATCAGCCTGGTAAAATGTGTTGAATACCTGATAACTGACGGCTACATTTATTATGATGAAGAACCATTTGGGTCGATAACAATGGAAGGAGATGAAATTTTTGTGGATGTTGGTCAGCAATACACCTTTAAGAGATGGAATGATGCACAGGTTGTAATTAATAGTTTGCCTGTACATGATGTAACTTCAAATCCGGTAAAAAACTTCGACGTTTTCTGGCAAACTTTTGAAGAGCATTGTATATTATTTGATCTTACCGGTGTTGACTGGAAAGCTGCATACCAGACATACAGTCCGATGGTAAATGAAAACACTTCCGATGAAGAGCTTTTCCAGATCTTATCTGACATGATTGAACCCTTAAAGGATGGTCATACGGGTCTTGAAATCCCGGGAACAGAATACAGTTATAGTCCAGGAACTGAGTATGAACCTTTCTGGCTTGGTGATGTGGGTAAAATGCTTGAAAATATTATGGGATATCTGAACCCCGAAGAAATATCCTTAGCAGCTGGCGGTCACATATTCTTTGGAAAAACAGATGATCAAATCGGTTACCTGAATATTATTTCTATGGAAGACCTGATAGCAGGTTCTGAGGCTGATAACGTTGAAGTGGTGAAGCATGTGATGGATTCTCTTGTGGTTGCCTGGAGTGATTGCAAGGGCATTATTCTGGATATCCGCTTAAACGGAGGTGGTTATGATGTGGTGTCAAACGCCATAGCCGGGTATTTCACCGAAAGTAACCAACTGGGTTATACAAAATACATCAGAAATGGAGGCTACAATGAGTTCCTGGATCCTTTACCTTTTTATATTGAACCTGCTGAAGCAGGATTCTTTGACATGCCCGTTTATTTGCTCACCAGCAATATTACTGCTAGTGCTTCCGATGTTTTTGCCATGGTTATGAGCGGGTTTCCCCAGGTAACTCTTGTGGGAGAGCACACCTATGGCATATTTTCCGACAGGCTCGATAAGTTTTTACCCAACGGATGGACTTTCAGCCTGTCCAATGAAAAATACCTTTCGGCTGATAACGTAAACTACGAGCAACAGGGTATCAATCCCGATGTGAACATCAGTATGGATGAAGACGCTTTCAACTCAGGCAGTGATAATGTATTGGAATATGCCCTTGGTGAAATAGCTAAGCTGTATTCCCATACCGCAGAAAGAATGAGTGATGAGGTCATGGTCAGAAGTTACCCCAACCCTTTTACGGACAAGGTCATTATTGAGGTTGGCGCTGCAGATCCCTTGTCGCAGATAATTGTTTATTCCCTTGCCGGAGAAAAGGTTGCCGAATTTTCCAACCTGAAAGATCATGTATTTGAATGGAAAGCGGCACCAATTCAACCCGGAACATACATTTGTTATGTTAAAACAGGAAACAGAACACAAACGCTTAAAATAGTTAAGAAGTAGGCTGCATAATCTTGTAAGCCTGAAACCTGCTGGCAGGCAGTGGAATTACCAAAGCCTAATAAAGGCTGTTGATCTTACAACGAAGCTTGTTTTAGTGCGGCAATCATGGATGTGGGATCGGCAGCCCTGAATATTGTTGTGCCGGCAACCAAAATGTTCACACCTGCCTGATAGAGCATTCCTGCGTTACTCAGGTCAACTCCTCCGTCAACTTCAATTAAAGCCCGGGAACCGGATTTTTTAATCAACTCCCGGGTTTTTCTTACTTTATCATATGTGGCTGGCATGAATGTTTGACCGCCAAAACCGGGGTTGACCGACATGATCAATACAAAATCAATGGTTGAAATGACACTTTCTAGACTTTCAACCGGCGTGTCAGGTTTAAGCGAAACTCCGGCTTTGATTCCCAATAAACGGATTTTTTGAACAGTAGCATACGGATCAGTACAGGCTTCCATATGAATGGTGATGTTGTCGGCGCCGGCCCTGAAAAATGCTTCTATATAATTATCCGGATGGGTGATCATCAGGTGAACGTCCAAAGGTTTCCGGGCAATACTTTTAACTGCTTTAACAACAGGAATGCCAAAGGAGATATTGGGAACAAATACGCCATCCATAATATCCAGGTGAATCCAGTCGGCCTGGCTGTTGTTAACCATTTCAACATCACGTCCAAGGTAGGTGAAATCAGCGGCAAGCAAAGAAGGGGCTACAAATCGGCTCATATTTCTAATGAAAATCTTTGCTGCAAAAGTAAAAAACTTTCACCTCTTTTATATGTATGCAGGGTTGAGTATTTGTAATTACCCCAAATATGACTTCAGCAATTTGCAGCGGGTAGCATTCTTCAGACGCTTTATGGCCTTTTCTTTAATTTGCCTCACACGTTCACGGGTCAGGTTGAACTCCTGCCCGATTTCTTCCAGCGTATACTGATATTTACTGTTCAACCCGAAGTATAACCTCAGGATGTTTGCTTCGCGGTAGGTAAGAATGGAGAGTACCCGTTCTATTTCCCTTCTCAGGGAATCGGTGAGAAGGCCTTTATCGGGACTGGGAGTATCTTTGCTCAGCAGCACATCATACAGGGTGCTTTCTTCATCATCTTTTATGGGAGCATCCATGGATACATGTCGTCCTGCACTTTTCATTGCAATTTTAACGTCATCGGGCGCCATCTCGAGCAGTTCGGCAATTTCCTGTACCGATGGTTCACGTTCATACAATTGTTCGAGATCAGAAAATGCTTTGTTGATCCGGTTGATTGATCCGATTTTGTTGAGGGGTAATCTGACAATTCTGGCTTGCTCGGCAAGTGCCTGCAAAATGGACTGCCTAATCCACCAAACAGCATAAGAAATGAACTTAAAACCACGGGTTTCATCAAAACGCTGGGCTGCTTTTATCAGGCCCACATTCCCTTCATTGATCAGGTCGGGCAGACTGAGACCCTGATTCTGGTATTGTTTTGACACAGAAACAACAAACCGGAGATTGGCTCTGATGAGTTTATCAAGGGCTTTTTCATCACCGGTTTTTATTCTGCGCGCCAATTCAACTTCTTCTTCGGTGGAAATAAGCTCGACCTTGCCAATCTCATGCAGGTATTTATCAAGTGAGGGTGTTTCACGATTGGTAACCTGCTTGACAATTTTCAATTGCCTCATGGCGATAGAGTTTATTTATATAAATTCTTCCGGAAACACAAAAGCAAAAAGAACATGAAAAAATGCCGGTTACTTATAAACAGAACTACGGTTATTGGGATGAACAGAACATCAAATGAAATTGCCCATTACACCACTTAACTTGATAAAGGTACATAATTTTATCATCTGTTGTTATGGAAAAAAAATATCTTTTCTTTTGGTATTTGGTTTGAATTACGTAATATTGCATCAGAATTCCCATGCAATATACCGTCTTTTTTATTTTTGATCCGATTCCCATATCTCGATAATACCCTAACCAAGCGTAATATTTCATATTGATTCAATTGTAATTGTATAAATAAATCACATCAAATTTTATGTACGATATTCTAGAGCTTAACAAAAAGCTTCTTCCTGAACTTAAAGAAATTGCAAAACAGTTAAATGTAAAAAAAGCCGACGTGTTAAGAAAGCAGGATTTGATCTATAAAATTTTGGATCAACAGGCTGTAATGGCTACCGAATCCAAAAGACCGGAAAGCAGGCCGGAAAATTCACAAATGCACAATCATAAGAGAAGGGGACGCCGGCCACGTGTTCCGGAAAACGAAAGAGTTGAAGCGGCTAACGAGCCCAAAAATAATCCGGATCAGGATGTTTCTCCCGAACCAGATGCTGTTGTAAAGCAAGACCTGCCGTTTGAAACCGCAGGTCCTGAAATTAATCCGGACATGCCGATGCAGGAGAAACCCAAAGGAAGCTTTTTCAGCAGAGCCTTTGACGGAAAAAGACCGTCCAACGATTTCAGAAAAAGAAAGGAATTCAAAAGATTCAACGATAAAGACAACAACAGGCCGAGAGAAGATTTTTTT